>JBDKGO010000015.1:0-22759 GCA_039798125.1 Bacteroidota bacterium
TCGTCCAGCGATCAACGTAGGTATTTCTGTAAGTCGTGTGGGTGGTAACGCGCAGATCAAATCAATGAAAAAAGTATCTGGTACATTAAAATTAGACCAAGCATTATACCGTGAGTTAGAAGCCTTCTCTAAATTTGGTGGTGACTTAGATCCAGCAACGAAGAATGTAATTGACAAAGGTGCAAGAAACGTAGAGATCTTGAAGCAAGCACAGTACACACCGTTTACGGTAGAAAAACAAGTAGCAATTATCTACTTGGGTACACAAGGTTTGTTGAAAGAAGTAGCGGTTAAAAACGTGAAAGATTTTGAAACACACTTCTTGTTAGAGATGTCTAATAAATTACCAAATGTATTGGCTGAATTCAAAAAAGGTAACTTACCTGAAGATGGATTAAAGCAAATGGTTGAATTAGCGAATAGCTTGATTCCTCAATATAAATAAGTGCATACTTGAATATTAAAAACCCCGAATTTTCGGGGTTTTTTTGTGAATAGCAGGAAGGATTCGCAACAAATCATTCTATTGATTGTTATACTATTATGTCAATTATTAAAGTACAAGGATTAAGCAAAAACTTTGGCGCCATTCAGGCAGTAGACCAGCTTTCGTTTGAAGTAGAAGCAGGTCAGGTTTATGGCTTCTTGGGTCAAAACGGATCTGGAAAAAGTACTACAATTCGAATGTTGCTTTCCTTAATCCATCCTTCACAAGGTCATATTGAAATCTTTGGTCAATCATTATCAAACAATCGTTCTGCTATTTTAGAACAGATTGGTGCAGTCATAGAGCGCCCAGATCTTTATCCTTACTTAACTGCTCAGGAGCATTTAACCTTGTTTGCAAAATTACGTAAGCAAAAAATTACTGCTGCCAAGATCGAAGCGACTTTAGCGCAGGTAGGTTTATTGTCAAGAGCCAATGATAAAGTACAAACCTATTCATTAGGAATGAAGCAAAGACTTGGTATTGGTATTGCTTTATTACACGACCCTCAGTTGATTATATTAGATGAACCCACCAATGGACTGGATCCTCAAGGAATTGCAGATATCCGTCAATTGATTAAATCACTTTCTAAGGACCAGGGTAAAACAGTTTTGGTCTCTTCGCATTTACTTTCAGAAATAGAACAAATTGCAAGCCATATCTTGATCATCCATCAAGGTAAAAAAATGGCAGAAGGACCTACTTCAAGTTTACTAGATCCAAATAAAACCATCGTACAAATTAAAACTTTAGATGACGCGGATGCAAAACAAAAATTAATGGCATCGGCATATTGTTCAAATGTATTAGATCGCACTGAAGGATTGTATTTGACGATTCCTAAATTAGATATCCCTGCATTGAATGCTTTTTTAGTCGCATCTAATATCGAACTGATTTCATTAGAAGCAAAAAATTCCTTGGAAGACTATTTTTTACAACTTACCTCAACTTTTTAATATGTGGCCTATCATTCAAATTGAACTTTTTAAAATTTACAAGAGGCCTAGAACTTATATTGCTTTCGGTGCAATTGCGGCATTGATATTGGTGATTCAAATGGGGCTAAAAATTGATGGCGAAGCTTATGCTGCATTTTTGATGAAGGATATCAATGATACCCTAACGGTGGATGGTAAAGTTTTAAATGGCTATTTGATTTGTTATATTTTGTTATATTTTATTGCAATTGCTACTTGTGCATGTGCCGCTATTGGTGGCTTTGATTGCAGCTGATATGCTTTCTGGCGAAGCGAATTTGGGCACTTTGAGATTGTTATTTACCACTCCTTATAGCCGAACACAGTGGGTCTTGGCTAAATTTGTAGCAGCTAGTTTGTACACTATTTTGTTATTGATCTGGCTGGCTTTTTTGGCCCTATTCCTAAGCATGTGGATATTTGGCACGGATGATTTATTCCTGATGAAATCGAATTATGTGGTCTTGATTCAAGAACAAGATGTTTTTTGGAGATACCTAGGTGCTTTTGTTTTTGCAAGTTTCTCTTTATTGACAGTAGCCGCATTAGGCTTCTTGATGTCTAGTTTAGCGAATAATTCAATCGGACCCATTGTTGCCACCATTAGCGCCATTGTATTTTTTACCATTCTAAGTACGCTAAACATTCCATTGTTCAATATAGTGAAGCCATATTTATTTACAACCCATATGAATAATTGGAAAGAATTTTTCGATATACAAGTCAATGAATCAAATGACGCAATCACTGGTAGTATTTTAAATGTGGCTAAAATTAAAAATTCAATCATCATACTAGCGATACATATTGGATTGTTTGTAGGAGCTTCTGTTTGGATCATGAAAAAGAAAGATATTTTAAGCTAACCTAGCTTAAAAAAAATATAATTAGTTCGATATGAAAAAAATGATTTCCCTATTTGTAGGAATATGCTTTATTCAGGTGGCTGCCTTTACACAAACCAATCCATTGATTGAAAGAGTGACTAAGAAATTGAATACGGTCAATGATTATGTGGCAACAGGTGTTATGAAAACCGATGTGGCTTTTATCAAAGCCTCCTTGGGGAAGGTCAAAGTATATTTTAAGAAACCGAATTTATTGAAAGTAAAAAAAGAGGGTGGTATCTCTTTATTACCTAAAGGGGGTGTTTCTGTGACGATCAATTCTTTATTAAACAACAAACAATATATTGCTATCGAATCTGGTGTTCAAATGTTTAAAGGCAAATCCTTACAGATGATTAAATTAATTCCAACCGATGAAAAATTGGATTGGGTGATTTCGACACTATGGATTGATCCGGTGGATGCATTGGTGTACAAGACTTTTACCACTACAAAAGAAAATGGCACTTATGAGATTACCATGGAGTATGGACAATATGCCAACTATGGACTTCCAAGCAAGCTTATTTTTGGTTTCAACACCAAGGACTATAAATTACCCAATGGGATAACATTAGAATTCGGAGACGAGGATCCTGCAGCAAAGCAAAAAGCTTTAAAGCAAAAAAAAGGTACCATCGAAATTACTTATACAAATTATGTGATCAATCAAGGTGTTTCCAATTCAATGTTCTAATTTGCATTAGATGCGAAATACAATTGTCCTTTTCATATTACTCTTGCAGTTACCCTTGTATGCACAGGTTAGCAATCAAACAAAAGCGTTGGAGTCTGCTGTTATGCAATTTAATCAGACAAATAATCCTAGCTCCTACACACAATTATACCTGAAATTTGAACAGCTCTACAGCGTAGATAAAACCAATTGGTTGATTCCTTATTATGCTGGAATGACTAGATCATTAATGTGTCTTTTGAAAATGGGGGATAGAGATGCGCTTGCCAATGATGCTTTAATGTGGTTAGCGAGGGCAAAATCCATCCAAGTGAATGATGAAATCTATTGTGCAGAAAGTTTAGCTTATACAGCAAAGATGTCAGTGAATCCTGCATTGAGGTGGTTAACCTATGAAGGTAAAATTAAAAACAGCTTGAACTTGGCTAAGAAATTAAATCCAAATAATCCAAGGGCCTATATTTTGGAAGCCAATATCCAACAAAAATTACCTTTTATATTTGGGGGTGGATGTAAGTCAGCAAAGCCATTGATTCAAAAAGCAGAATTAGCTTTTAGTGCTCAAAATAGAGCAAATTCAATCGAGCCATCTTGGGGTATTCAATCCTTAGTGAAATTGAAAAAAGCCTGCCCCTTTTAAAATAATAGGATTAATTTTCGTCTAATCTTTCGTCCACTGCATTTGCAAACATCTTATGGCTTACCTTTTTTAAAGGATTTAAACGCATATCACGGTAGCCTTGTCTAGCATGAATAATCCGAATACATTCAAAAATACTTGCAGTAAATGAACTGGCATCTGCCTTGTCTTTTCCTGCAATATCAAAAGCGGTTCCATGGTCTGGACTCGTTCTAACAATTGGTAATCCAGCCGTGAAGTTCACGCCATCTCCAAATGCCAATGATTTAAATGGAATCATACCTTGGTCATGGTACATCGCTAAAACTGCATCAAATTTTTCGTGTTGTCCTCTAGCAAAAAAAGCATCTGCAGAATAAGGTCCGTATACCAACATCTGTTGTTTTGCTTCTTTAATTGCCGGTTGAATGATTTCAATTTCTTCCTTACCAATTAAACCATCGTCTCCGGCGTGTGGATTCAAAGCCAATACAGCAATGCGTGGTTTGTCTACGCCAAAATCTTTTTGCAAGCTTCTGTGCAGTATTTGTAATTTTTGTTTAATCTTATCCTTGGTAATATGTTGTGCGATATCTTGTATCGTGAGGTGTTCAGTAACCAAGGCCATTCTTAAATTTTCTGCTACCAATAGCATTAGGTTTTCTACATTCCCAAATGCATGTTGCAAATAAGGGGTATGCCCACTAAAATTGAAATGAGGTGACTGGATATTTTTCTTATGAATTGGTGCGGTCACTAAGCCGTCAATTTTTTTATTTTTTAATGCCTCAACTGCTTTTTCTAAAGAGATCAATGCATATTTACCACCTATTTCTGTAAGCTCACCTGGTTGAATAGTAGCTTCCTCCTCCCAACATTGAATCAAATTCACTTGTTTAGGGTTTAACTTATCAAGATCAGGTGCAGTTGAAAAAGACATTTGAAAATTAGGGCTGCTCTTGCTGTAAAAATTGATTGCTTTATGGTTTGCAAAAATAACAGGCACCATAAATTCAATTAGTCGGCTATCGGACAATGATTTGATGATTAATTCAATGCCAATACCGTTTAAATCTCCACAAGTAAAGCCTATAATTGGTTTTCTGATGTCTTGGTTCATATCCAGTTGATTAGGGTGTAAAAGTACGCACAAAAACCTAACTTTGCTTCATGCAATACACCCTTAAAAAGTCATTGGGTCAACACTTTCTAAACGATGTCCAAATTTGTTTACAAATCAAAGCTGCCCTTGAGGATGCACCGATGGACCAATTATTGGAAATTGGTCCAGGAGCAGGTGCTTTAACCCAACATATTTTGGACCTGCCTAAACAAGCATTTAAAGCGGTGGAATTGGATCGTGAAAAAGTAGCCTATCTTTTACATACCTATCCTCAATTGGAGGGTAAATTAATCAATGAAGATTTTTTAGAAACTGCCATTCCTTTTGAGGGTCAATTTACCTTAGTCGGTAATTTCCCATATAATATATCTACACAAATTGTGTTTAGGGTATTGGATTGGAAAGAGCAAGTACCTGTAATGATTGGGATGTTTCAAAAAGAAGTGGCAGAAAGAATTGCAGCCAAGCCTCATTCAAAAGCATATGGTATTTTGAGTGTATTGACCCAGGCATTTTACGAGGTGGAATATTTATTTGATGTACCACCTTCTGCTTTTACGCCACCGCCTAATGTAATGAGTGGTGTGATTCGTTTAAAACGCAAATCCACATTCCCTGAATTTAGTTCATTAAAGAGTTTCTATCATATTGTAAAAATGGCTTTTGGCCAGCGCCGTAAAATGTTAAGAAATCCATTGAAACCTTATTTTACGACAGAACAGTTACAAGATCCTATCTTTACAAAGAGAGCCGAAAACTTGACCTATCAAGACTTTGCGGATCTTACATTTAAAATGCACAATCCTTAGTCTATGTTTAATAAAGTTATTGTAACAGCAGCAGTGCATCCTTTTTTATTAGCGACGCTTGAGCAAAAAGGTTTTGAAGTTTGTTACGAACCAAGCATTAGCTATGATGAACTGCGTTTAAAAATTGCAGATGTAGTTGGATTGATTGTGACCACAAGATTAAAAATTGATGCAACAATAATTGAAAACGCAAAGGCATTAAAATGGATTGGTCGATTGGGCAGTGGGATGGAATTGATTGATACCGCACTAGCGGAAGCAAAAGGTATACAATGTGTGAGTAGTCCAGAAGGCAATTGCACTGCTGTTGGAGAACATAGTCTGGGATTATTATTGAATTTAATGCACCGCATTCACCGAGCTTATGGCGCAATAAAAATGGGTCAATGGATTAGAGATGAAAATCGTGGAGATGAACTCACCGGAAAAAAAGTGGGCATCATTGGATTTGGTCACACAGGTGCTGCATTTGCGAAAGTATTGACAGGCTTTGATGTGGAACTTCTGGCCCATGATATTTATCCAAGGGCATTGGGTTGGCAACAGTTTCCACATGTGAAAATGGTCAACTTGGAAACCATTCAGCAAGAAGCTGAAGTGATTAGTTTACACCTGCCTTTAACCCCCTTGACAAAGCATTTTGCGAATACCCATTTTTTTGAACAATTAAAACAACAACCTTATTTTTTAAGTACTTGCAGGGGTGGGGTTACATCAACCCAAGCACTGCTTGAAGCCCTTCAAAATCAACAAATTAGAGGTGCTGGCTTGGATGTTCTTGAGAATGAACGACTAGACAGCCATAGTCAAGCAGAAAAGGCCAATTTGGAAGCCTTAATGGCCCAGCCAAACTTCATTTTAACACCACATATAGCAGGGTATAGCCAGGAGGCATATTATAAGATGTCTAAGATCTTACTCAAAAAATTAGAGCTCATTTGACCCTAATTTGATATCTTTGTAGCATGCAACGCTCCAATTATGTGGCGTTGTATTTTTTTTATATAAAACAGAAGGTATGAGCGAAACAAACGTATACGTAACCCAAGAGACTTTTGATAAAATGCGTGAGGAATTACAACGCATGAAATCTATTGATCGTCCAGCGGCATCAAGAGCGATTGCAGAAGCAAGAGAAAAAGGGGATTTAAAAGAAAATGCCGAATATGATGCTGCTAAAGAAGCACAAGGCATGTTAGAATCAAAAATAAAGCAATTAGAAGTAGCTGTATCGAATGCAAAAATTGTAGACACAAGCACGATTGATACTAGCAAAGTGACGATATTGACAAGGGTGACCATTACGAATCTAGCGACAAAAAAGACGGTGACTTATCAATTAGTAGGAGAGAAGGAAGCCGATTTAAAAGCGGGTAAAATTTCTGCCTCTTCACCAATAGGAAAAGGATTAATTGGTAAAAAAATTGGTGATACTGCAGAAGTTCAAGCACCCAATGGAGTGATGAAATTTAGTATTGATAATATTACCGTTTAATTTGACTTGTCCAACTTGCAATGACCATTTTTTCAAAAATTATTCAAGGTGATATACCTGCTTACAAGATTGCAGAGAATGAACTATTCTTTGCTTTCTTGGATATTTTCCCTTTGCAAAAAGGGCATGTATTGGTGGTGCCTAAAATAGAAGTTGATAAAGTTTTTGAACTGCCAGACAATTACCTTTCCCAAATATTGGTATTTGCAAAACCAATAGCAGAAGCAATTGCGACCTCTTTTCCTTGTGATCGTGTGAGTATGGTCACTGTTGGTTTAGAAGTGCCTCACGCGCATTTGCATTTGATCCCTATCAACCAGGCAGATGACCTTAGTTTTGCCAATCCAAAATTACAATTGTCAAAAGTGGAATTATTAGCGATACAAGATTTGATCATTAGCAAATTACCATAATCATTGTAGCGTAATCTGATTGTTTTGAAAAAAGCGCATCTTTTAATTGAGCTTCCTTTTGAACGCACCTTATTTTTTTAAACGGGCTGGATTTTTTTGAATAAAATCATCCCATCCCTTTAAGCCCTTTCCTGTACTAATGACTGGTCGATTAATTTGATGCCAATGGCATAATGCAACCGCAAGGGCATCTGTAGCATCGTAATGCTTCGGTTTTTCTTTTACATTCAACACACGCTCTAACATTTTCCAAACCATATCTTTATCTGCATTGCCATTCCCTGTAATGGATTGCTTTACTTTTTTGGGTGCATATTCAGTGACAGGTGTATTGTAATGCATGGCTGCTGCAATGGCTACGCCTTGGGCCCTTCCTAATTTTAGCATACTCTGTACATTCTTACCAAAAAAAGGTGCTTCAATCGCAAAATGTGCTGGATGATAGGTTTCCATTAACTCAATGATTTTTGCATGAATCATCTGTAAGCGTGCGTAGATATCTTTTTCTTTGGTTAATTTAAGCACATCCATCGTAATGATTTTAGGCTGAAGACCACCTTGTAAAACTGCATAGCCCAAAATTTGCGTTCCAGGATCAATACCTAAAATAATCGGTGTTTTTGACATGGGATAAAGTTACAGATATCCCATCAAAATACGATCTTTACAAAACATGAATTCAAGTAAACTTAAGCCACTACTTTCTCTTGGAAATAAATTGATTGGGTTCATCTTATTTGTGATTTGTGCTATTGCGATTTACAATAAGGTATTACAAAATGAAAATTTAAATCAATACGGAGCAGATTTAAAAGTACAATTGGCTAAAATTCATTGGTCGGCCTGGTTGTTGATGGGCTGTTTATTAATCATGAATTATACCATCGAAGCCATTAAATGGAAGTCTGTCATTGCATCTACAAATACCTTTAATACAATCCAAGCATTAAGGGCTGTGCTAGTAGGCCAGGCTTTTTCATTTTTTACACCTGCAAGATCAGGTGACTATGTAGGTAGAACTTTATTTTTAGCTCCAGGAACTAAGTTGAAAGGCATTACACAAATGGCTTGGGCTTCTTATGCGCAAATTATTATGACGATTTGTTTTGGATGCTTTGCCTTGTTTTGGAATCTTCCTTTCCTACCTTGGTTAAAATGGGTTGCACCTTTTGGCGCATTCATTGCGTTGTTTTTATTTTTTTACAATCAACCCTTAAAGGGCTGGTTTTCCAAAATCAATCTCTTACAAATTGATGCTGCTTTAAAATGGAAACTACTTGGCCTTGCTTTGGCGCGCTATTCCATCTACTTATTGCAATATAATTGGGCCGCTTCAATGTTATCCATACCAGTAGGTTGGATAGATTTAAGTATTGCCATTATGGCTTTATTGTTTTTCTTAAGTATGATTCCTGCTATTAGTTTGACCGACTTAGTCATTCGAGGACAATTGTTTTTATTATTAATGGCTCCATTTTACCAGAATGACATTATGCTTATTGCCCTAACGACTTTAATATGGATTGTTAATTTTTTAATTCCTTCTATCTTGGGTGCTGTTTTATTACTGGGTTTTAGATTAAAGCGATAAATTTATAGTCAATACCCCGCCATGTTCTTGTACCTCTTTCAAATTTGGATGGCCACTTTATTATCTTTGATGCCAAAGCAGTCTAAAGAAATATGTAGTCAAACCAACACTGCATTTAATGCTGGCGAAAAAATTACCTATACTATTTTTTACAATGTAATTGGATTGTATGTAAATGCGGGTGACGCTCAATTTGCAGTGACGCCTACGCAATGGGAGGGGGCCCCTGCTTTTGCATTGACAGCAACCGGAAATTCCAATCGTCGATATGATTGGATTTTTAAAGTGCGTGATAAATATGAATCCATTGTTGATACTAAATCTTTATTGCCTTATTTTTTTAGTAGAAGCATCCATGAGGGTTCTTTTCATCAAAACCAAACCCTTACATTCGATCAAAAGGCAAATAGTGTAATTACCCAAAATGGTGCATCATTTAAAGTCGCAGATTGTACATTTGATGTGATTAGTGCAATTTATTCAGCAAGGAATTTAGATTTTGAAAATCTCCAAGTCAACGCAAAAATTTACTTAAGTTTTTTCCTCGACAATGAATTATTCCCTTCTTATTTTAAATACTTAGGTAAAGAAATTGTACAAACAAAATTTGGGAAATTTAAAGCGATTAAAATAGCTCCATTGCTTGTAAAGGGCACTATGTTTGATGGCGGAGAACGCATGACCATTTGGGTGACAGATGACGAGAACCATATTCCAATAAGAATAGAAACGCCAATTATTGTTGGCTCAATTAAAGTGGATATGAAAAGCTATGAAGGTTTAAGGTATCCTTTAAGTTCCTTGATTCAATAGAGTAATCCTTAGTTCTATTGGGTACTATTTTAAAAAAATGATTATTTCAAGCTATCTAAACTAAAACAAGTTTTTGCTCTAATGCCTTTTTCAGTTACATGTAAATCACAACATTCATTTACTGAATCATGTTCAAAAAATAAAGTATAGTTTTTGGCACAAGCTTCGTTTAAAAAGATTTCTTTTTCGTTAAGTGTAAAAAGTGGTTGCATATCATAACCCATTACAAATGGGATAGGCAAATGTCCTACCGAAGGCAATAAGTCTGCCAAATACACAATCTGATGATTGCCATATTGAATCTTAGGTAAGAGCATACCTTGTGTATGTCCATTCACAACAATACAACTGATATGTTCTGCAAAATGGATTTCTTGTAAACTGGTATCGCTTTTAAATGGCGGGATCTCAATTAATTTCAATTGACCACTTTCCATCAAGGGCATGATATTATCTTTTAAGAAACTTGCTTTTTCTCTTCTATTTGGCTTTGTCGCTGTTTCCCAATGTGGGGCACTTACCCAATAAGTTGCATTGGGTAAAGCTAATTGAAGGGTGCCGTTATCATCATTCACAGCCCCACCAACATGGTCAAAGTGTAAATGCGTTAATAGCACGTCTGTAATGTCTTCTGGTTTGAATCCATGCTGGGCCAAAGCCTCAGCAATTGTTTTAGTTTCAGTTGGTTGATAATGGCTAAAGAATTTTGCATCTTGTTTATTGCCCATGCCCGTATCAATTAATATCTTACGATCTTCAGATACAACTAGCATGCATCTAAGTGCCCAAGTACATAAGTTGTTTTCGTCCGCTGGATTGGTCTTATTCCAAATGGATTTAGGCACCACGCCAAACATGGCACCGCCATCTAATTTAAAATTACCTGTATGAAGACTATAAATTTGCATGTTTGTTTTTTAAAGAAGTTCTATACAACAAAATTAAGCCAATGATAAAAAATACACATAATCCTAGCACTGCATTTTTTTGAGAGCCTGTTAATTCAATAATAAATCCAAAGCTAAACATACCAATGACGATGGCTACTTTTTCTGTAACATCAAAAAAACTAAAGAAAGAGGCCGTGTCTTTTGTTTCAGGCATGAGTTTGGCATAAGTACTTCTGCTCACAGATTGTATTCCACCCATGACAAAGCCAACCATCGTTGCTAAACAATAAAATTCTGTAATACCGTTTCTTGGTACAAAATAACCAATAATGCAAATGAGAATCCAAAATGAAACTGCAATCATTAAGGTATTAAAATTGCCTATTTTCACAGCCATTCTACTCATCAACATAGCGCCAGGAATTGCAACCAATTGAATGATTAAAATAGCAATAATTAAATTGGTTGTAGGAATATTCAATTCACTTTTCCCGTACAAAGTAGCGGCTAACATGACAGTTTGTACGCCCATATTGTAAAAGAAAAAAGCACTTAAAAAACGGTCTAGTACAGGCATTTTTCTTAATTGCAACCAAACTTTATGCAATTCTTTGTAGCCTCCTACAAAAATATTATCTGATTGGTCTGTCTTTATGTTTTTTTGGCTATCAGGTAATCTAGTAATGGCCCAATGTCCAAAACCAAACCACCATACACCTGCCAATAAAAAAGATATTTGAGAAGCCTTGCCAACGGTGATACCAAATAAATCTGGTTTTAATACAAAGACAAAACAAATTAATTGTAAAATAACTGCACCAATATAACCCATCATAAATCCTTTTGCACTCACGCGGTCTTGGTCTTCTGGAGCTGCAATTTCGGGTAAATAGGAATTATAAAATACCAGACTACTCCAAAAGCCAATACAGGCAATGATCATAGAGATTATCCCTAAACCAATATGCGTGGCATCAAAAAAGTAGAAACTGCAACAAGCCAAACTTCCAAGCGTACAAAAAAATCTAAGAAACTGTTTTTTATTCCCTTTAAAATCTGCAATTGAAGATAATAGTGGAGACAATAGGGCAACAATTATAAATGCAAACGCCAACACATAATTGTACAATGCCGTATTGATGAATTCAAAGGATCCAATAGTTACTTTATCAACTAAAGTTGCCTCATTGCCGTCTCCAGTAACAGCCTCATAAAATGCGGGAAATATGGTAGAAGAAATTACAAGACTATAAACACTGTTGGCCCAATCATACATGGCCCAACTATTAATGACTTTTTTTGATGCAGTTTGCATATTGCAAGGGTTTACACTCAAAATACGAATAAATGCTAATCTATCTGTAAATCCATCAAGCTTTTTGAAGGTATAGCCAAGCTAGCATTGTTAAGCCTAAAGCAATACGGTACCAACCAAATAGGGAGAATCCTCTTTTTTGGACAAACTGAATAAAGAATTTAACACTTACCAATGCTACAAAAAATGCTACGATTCCTCCAATGCAAAGATTGATTAAGTTGTCTGATACAAATACTTCTGGGTGGTCTTGGTACACATCTAATGTACTTTTTGCAGATGCTGCAAGCATAGTTGGTACAGCCAAAAAAAATGAAAATTCTGCAGCAGCTTTTTTACTTAATTTTTGGCTTAATCCACCAATAATAGTGGCAGCACTTCGGCTTAATCCAGGAAAAAGGATGGCCAATACCTGAAAACATCCAACCCAAAATGCTTGCTTAAATTGAATTGGTTGTTGATCTACAGACGCTACTTGTTTTTTAAAATATCGATCTATAAATATCAAAGCAATGCCACCTAATACCATGACTGTTGCAATCACCCATAGGTTATCTAAAACAGCATCAATGTATTTTTTAAGTAAGGCTCCAAAAAGCAATGCAGGGATTACGGCTAAACCTAATTTTAAATAAAAACGATAGTCCTTGAAATTAAAAAACGCTTTACGATAAATCACTACCACCGAAAGGATGGCAGCAAATTGAATCACAATTTCATATAGGTCTACAAATGGACTATCTGCAATCCCTAAAAAAGGATTGGCAAATTTCATATGTGCCGTACTCGATATGGGTAAAAATTCGGTGATACCCTCAATAATGGCAATTAAAATAGTTTGTAAAGTATTCATAGCAAGGATTAAAAAAAAGAGCGATGCATGCATCGCTCTAATAAGTATAATGAAGTTTAAGCTTTTTTAAACAAAGCATATATTTCTACAATAAATCCTGCTATGATACACAAAGGCGCAAGTGTGATTCTTCTAAAGCTATACACTTCATTTTCACTGAATACATTTGGGTCTGCACTTTTACCTCCAGCCATTAATAACATACCTGCAACAATAAGCACGGCGCCAATGATCATCCAAGTATAATTGGATTTACCAAATAGGTCTAAAGAGCGTTTTGTATTTTTTTCTTTCATAAATAATAAATTAATAAAGTTCGTCTAATTTCATTTTTAAATATTTTACCACACTTCGGTAAGTGCTGAATACGGAGATGCCAACCCCAATCACAATCAGTCCCCCAAATAACAATATACTATTGCCAATACCTTGTAAGGTTTGAAGTTGAGGAAATTGTGAAGTGGCCCACTGGATCAAACCAAACAACAAAAAGATGGCAATTAAAGCACTTATCAAACCATTTATTAAAGCACGGATAACAAGTGGTTTTGAAATAAAGTTTCTTGTGGCGCCCACCATTTGCATGGTCTTAATTAAAAAGCGGTTGCTAAACATCGCCAAACGAATCGTATTGTCTATACTGATAATCACGATGGTACATAAAATGAGTGACATCACTAAAAAGATTAGACCAACCTTAGTTGCGCGTTCGTTTAAATTGGTCACCAAACTTTTTGGATATTGAATATCTGCCACATCATTTTTAAAATTGCTAGCAATGCTTGCACTTATTTTTGATAAGCTATCAGGATTTACATAATCTGCTTTCGCAAAAAAATCGATGCTTTCAGGTAAAGGATTGACATCTAAAATTTTTGACCAGTCCTCATTGTTTTCCTTATTCCAAATCGCTTTTGCTTTTTCCTTATCTACATATTCTACATTTTTAGCGTAGGGTGCAGCGGCAATAAAAGCTTGGATTTTACCCACTGTATTTTTATCAGCCGTCCTTAAGTAAACACTAATTCTGATATCCTCTTTGAAATTGTCTCCAATCGCATGGAGGTTTAAGAAAAACCAACCCATGATCCCCATAATGAACAACACGATGGCTACCCCAACAATGCTGTAGATATAGTTTGGTTTGCTTCTCTTTAAAGATCCATTTCCGGATACTGCCATGGCATTAAAATTTTACTTGTTCGCACTGCAAATGTAGGGTTTTGAACGCTAAAGACTTACATTTGCAGAGGTCGAATTATACCCAATTTTGTTAAAAATAGCTGGTATGGTGGGCCGGCAGTTTCAAAACCGAATAATTACAGATTTTTAAGAAAAATTAGCAGATGGAGTATCAGTTTAGGACAATCGAAAAAAAATGGCAAACAAGCTGGAAAAATCAAAAGGCCTACCAGGTTTCCAATCAAAGCAATAAGCCAAAATGTTATGTCTTAGATATGTTCCCTTATCCGAGTGGGGCAGGCTTGCATGTGGGCCATCCTTTAGGCTATATTGCCTCAGATATTTACAGCAGGTATAAAAGATTAAAGGGATACAATGTTTTACATCCCATGGGGTATGATGCTTTTGGTTTACCTGCAGAACAATATGCCATTGAGCATGGGGTGCATCCTTCAAAAAGTACCCATAGTAATATTGATAATTTTAGAAGTCAATTAGACAATATTGGATTTTGTTATGATTGGGACAGAGAAGTAAGAACCTGTGATGCCACTTATTATAAATGGACACAATGGATTTTCTTGCAATTGTTCAACAGCTATTTTGATCGTCATTTAAATAAGGCTAATCCTATTGATGCATTGGTGAAAGCATTTGAAGCTGAAGGTAACTTGCAACATATTTGCCCAGCGGATCCTGATTTAAATTTTACAGCAGCAAATTGGAATAGTTGGGATGAGAAAGCCCAGCAAGATGTGTTGATGCAATATCGATTGGCGTTTTGTGGTTTTGGGGAAGTGAATTGGTGTGCTGCATTGGGTACTGTATTGGCCAATGATGAAGTGATCAATGGGTATAGTGAAAGAGGAGGACATCCTGTAGAAAAAAAGAAATTACGTCAATGGTATTTACGCATCACCGAATATGCGGATCGTTTATTAACAGGATTAGATACCATCCAATTTAGTGATGCAATGAAAGAAATGCAAGCGAATTGGATTGGTAAAAGTTATGGTGCGGAGATTGATTTTAAAGTGGCAGATCATTCGGCAATACTTACCGTGTATACCACAAGACCTGATACCGTATTTGGTGTAGATTTTTTAGTGGTTGCACCAGAACATGCATTGATACAAGAGATTGTACCTGCATCACATCAGCAAGAAGTAAATGACTATATCGCCTATGTAAAAAGTAGAAGCGAGCGTGAGCGTATTGCAGAGAAAAAAATTACAGGTTGTTTTACTGGCGCTTATGTGGTGAATCCATTCAATCAACAACGCATTCCAATATGGATATCTGAATATGTACTTGCAGGATATGGCACAGGTGCGATTATGGCGGTGCCTTGTGGGGATGATCGTGATTTCAAATTTGCCCAACATTTTAATATTCCTATCACCAATATTATTGGAGAAGCCTATGATGGCACTGCCGCGAATCCTACCAAGGAAGGTATTTTATCCAATAGTGATTTTTTAAATGGGATGATCCAAAAAGATGCCATTGCCATTGTGATTGAAAAATTAGAAGCAATGGGTATTGGAAAAAAGAAAGTCAATTTCCGTATGCGTGATGCTGCATTTAGTAGACAACGTTATTGGGGTGAGCCATTTCCAATTCAATGGAAAAATGGGATTGCTTATCCTTTATCAGAAAGAGAATTGCCTTTGTTATTGCCTACTGTCGAAAATTACGGACCAGGTCCAGATGGAGAAGGGCCATTGGCCAATATCGAAGACTGGAAGGCCAATCATTTTGAGACCAATACCATGCCAGGATTTGCCGGAAGTAGCTGGTATTTTTTAAGGTATATGGATCCGCACAATACCACTGCATTTTGTGATCGAAAAGTGAGTGATTATTGGGGTCAGGTAGACTTATATATTGGTGGAACTGAACACGCCGTTGGACATTTATTGTACAGTAGGATGTGGACCAAAGTATTGTATGATCTAGGACATATTGGTTTTGATGAACCTTTCAAGAAATTATTGAACCAAGGAATGATCCAGGGAAGTTCCCGTTTTGTATACCGTAAAAGAGGCACACAGATTTTTGTTTCTGCCGGATTAGCAAAGGGCATAGAAGTGGATCAATTGCATGTAGATGTGAATATAGTGGATGGTCAGGTATTGGATATAGACGCCTTTAAAAAATGGAAACCAGATTATGCCAATGCTACATTTGAATTAGAAGATGGAAAATATATCTGTGGTGTGGAAGTAGAAAAAATGTCCAAGTCAAAATTCAACACAGTGAATCCAGATGTACTTGTTGATAAATATGGTGCTGATACTTTTAGAATGTATGAAATGTTTTTGGGGCCAGTGGAACAAAGTAAGCCTTGGGATACAAAAGGCATTGAAGGGGTACACCGTTTTTTGAAAAAATTATGGAGATTGTTTTATGACGAAATGAAAGGTCAGGTATGGCTAGATGAAAAAGCAACCCCTGCAGAATTAAAAGTACTGCATAAGACAATCAAAAAAATAGAGGAAGACACAGAGCGACATAGTTACAATACTGCGGTGAGTAGTTTTATGATTTGCGTGAACGAATTATTCGATTTGGGTTGTCATAAAAAAGAAGTATTAGAGCAGGTGCTTGTTTTATTGGCACCTTATGCGCCACATATCAGCGAAGAACTTTGGTCCTTAATTGGCAACCAAGGATTAGTGATTGATGCGTCCTTCCCGATCTTTGATGCGCAATATGTTACGGAGACTTCAAAGGAGTATCCAGTGAGTATCAATGGGAAAGTAAGAACCAATATCGCGATAGACTTAGATGCAACAGAAGCTCAGGTGCAGGAAATTGTACTCAATAATGCATTCATTCAAAAATGGATTGAAGGAAAACCAATAAAAAAACTCATATTCGTAAAAGGTAAAATGATCAATGTAGTGCTCTAGCATAAAATTAAATACTATGAAAAAAACAATCTTAGTCTCAGTCGTTTTTAGTTTAATCTCTTTTTCAGGGATGGCACAAATGCCTCAAAGTGGATTACCTCGTTTTATCCGTTGGATAGACAATAATCAGTTCGTCTTGAATACAAAAAGAGGCGAGGATGCGGCACCTAAAAATTATGTGTACAATCTTAGTACAAAGCAATACAGTATTGCTCCAGCAGAATTGGTACCAACCGAAAAATCTGTGGTCCTTAAAAAAGGAGATCTCTATTTAAAGGACAATGGGACAGAAGTGCAATTGACTTTTGACAATGCAGAAGAAAAAAATCCTACATTATCACCTGATGGTAAGTATGTAGGCTATACTAAGAACAATAATTTATATACTTTATCCTTGGCTACAAAAAAGGAAGTAGCAATCACTAATGATGGCGCCACAGGTATCTTAAATGGTTATGCTAGCTGGGTTTATTTTGAAGAGATATTCGGTCGTCCAACACAGTACCGCGCTTTCTGGTGGAGTCCAGATAGTAAGTATATTTCGTTCATGCGTTTTGATGAGCGTAAAGTGCCTATGTTCCCAATCTACAATAGCGAAGGACAGCATGGCTTTGTAGAAGAAACAAGGTATCCGAAAGCGGGTGATCAAAATCCAACTGTTAAAATTGGATGGACAACACCTGATGGTGGAAGCATTACTTGGGCTGATTTTAACGAGGCAGAAGATCAATATTTTGGGTGGCCTATTTGGAATCCAAATAACAACAGCATGTGGTTGAGCTGGATGGATCGTGGTCAAAACAACCTTAAAATTTATGAATTGAATATGACGACAGGTGCAAAAAAACCTGTCTACACAGAATACCAAAAAACATGGATCGATTTAGAAGACAGAAATGGCGGTAGAATCAATTTTATCCCAAACAATAAAGGATACATTGCTCAGGCAGATGCGAGTGGATGGAATCAATTGTATATGTATGACATGGAAGGTAAATTGCAATATCCGATCACGAACGGTAAATTTACTGTATTAGGTATCCGTCAGATTGATGAAAAAAACAAAACCATTTATTTTACGGCTAGGGGTATTGAAAGTAGTGCAAGAATTGATTTATACTCGATTGGTTTTGATGGTAAAAATCAAAAAAGATTAACTGTTGGAGATTTTAACAATGCACAAGTTTATTTAGCACCTGATGCAAAAAACTTTGTAACAGTGTATAGCAATGTACAAACACCGACTACAATGGCTTTGATCAACGCACAAAAGAAAACAGTAGAAGTGTTGGGCACTGCAACTCCAGCTAATTTTGACGCAACTACATTGGCTAAGACAGAATTGATTAGAATTAAGAGTGCGGATGGCTTATTTGAATTACCAGCCTTGGTGACTTGGCCAAAGAATATGGATCCAAATAAAAAGTATCCATTATTAGTAAGTATTTATGGTGGACCAAATGCAGGTACAGTAATGGACAGTTGGTCTTCTAATCCAACCAAAGAAGCATGGGCACAAGAAGGTTTAATTCAGGTGGCATTTGATCACCGTGCAAGTGGACATTTTGGAAAAGAAGGCGTGAACTATATGTACCGTAATTTAGGTTATTGGGAAATGGAAGATTATATGACCATGGCAAAATGGTTTATTGCAAACGGACAAGCAGACCCTACTAAAATTGCAATCACTGGATTTAGTTATGGTGGTTATATGAGTTCTTATGCATTGACATATGGTGCATCTGTATTCACACATGCAATGGCAGGTGGAAGTGTAACTGCTTGGGAATTATATGACTCACATTATACAGAACGCTTCATGGATACACCAGCAGAGAATCCAGAAGGATATAAGTCTGGTAATGTGATGACACATCTTAAAAATTTTAAAGGCGTATTGCAATTGGTACATGGCACAATGGATGACAATGTGCATATGCAAAATTCTATTCAATTATTGAGTGCTTTGCAAGATCAAGGCAAGCAAGTAGAATTTATGTTGTATCCAGGAGGCCGTCATGGCTGGGGTGGTGCAAAAGGCAAACATTTTACCGACTTGAAAAATCAATTTATTTACAAACACTTATTGGAAAAGGCGATGCCTGCTTCAAAATAACACAATCAATGTCAAACCCAAATTTGGATAGGCCATTTCAAAATATACCAGCTCAGGACAGAGAATTTGAGAATACGATTCGTCCTGCAGCCATGGATGCATTTGCTGGTCAGCCACAGTTGATTGAAAATATCAGCATTTTCATAAAGGCTGCAAAATTAAGGGGAGAGGCATTGGATCATATTTTATTTCACGGACCTCCAGGTTTAGGAAAAACGACATTAAGCAGAATCGTAGCCAATGAAATGGGTGTGCAGATTAAAGAAACCTCTGGTCCTGTCATTGAAAAACCAAGCGACTTGGCTGGTTTATTGACCAGTTTAGAACCAAATGATGTATTGTTTATTGACGAGATTCATCGCTTGAGTACTGTGGTAGAAGAGTATTTATATGCTGCCATGGAAGATTATAAAATTGATATCTTAATTGATAGTGGTCCCAATGCAAGATCTGTTCAGATTAACTTAAATCCATTCACCTTGGTTGGTGCCACCACCAGAAGTGGATTATTAACAGCGCCATTGTTATCGCGTTTTGGCATTAAATCAAGATTGGAATATTACCCAGCACCAGTCTTACAAAAAATTATTGAAAGAAGTGCAGGCATATTGGAAGTGAAAGTAGATTCAAGTGCTGCTGGTGAAATTGCCCGAAGGAGTAGGGGGACACCAAGAATTGCCAATGGTTTATTAAGAAGGGTAAGGGATTTTGCGCAAGTTTTAAACGATGGCATTGTTGACTTAGGCATTACGCAACATGCACTAAAAGCATTGAATGTAGATGAGCATGGCTTGGATGAAATGGACAATCGCATTTTACTTGCGATCATAGAAAAATTCAAAGGTGGCCCAGTTGGCATTACGACTATTGCTACTGCAGTAGGTGAGGAGTCAGGTACCATCGAAGAAGTGTATGAGCCATTCTTAATTCAAGAAGGGTTCTTACAAAGAACACCTAGAGGTAGGGAAGTGACATTTAAAGCCTATGAGCACCTTGGAAAGCATAAAGGACAAGGCTTTGGGGACAATCCAGAACTATTCAGATAAACAATAAACCGTATAATAGAATTATTGTGTCACCAATCTAAATCCATTTCCATGGATATTGACAATTTCAATGGTGCTATCTTCTTTTAAATATTTTCTCAACTTAGCAATGTACACGTCCATGCTTCTGCCATTGAAATAAGTGTCGCTGCCCCATATTTTTTTCAATGCTTTTTCTCTTGTCAATAAATCGTTTTTATATTCCGCAAGCATTTTCAGTAATTCATTTTCTTTTGGCGAAAGCACTTGTGTGCTGCCTTTAATTTTTAATTCTCTTAATTTTGGATTGAAATGATATGCGCCTAATTCAAATTCAATATTGTCTGTGACCTTATGGTCTTCCTCGTTTCGTTTAATAATGGCTTTGATTTTATGCATCAACACATCACTATCAAATGGCTTAGTAATGTAATCATCCGCACCTAGTCTGTATCCTTGTAGGATATCTTCTTTTAAAGTTTTTGCACTTAAAAAGAACAAAGGCACATCTGGATCAATATCTCTGATTTCTTCGGCCAATGTAAAACCATCCACATTTGGCATCATGACGTCCAATAAACAAAGGTCAAATTTTTCACGTTGAAAAGCACCGAGGCCTAATCTGCCATCTCTTTCTAGGGTCACTTCGTAATCATTTAATTCTAAAAAGTTTTTTAAAACTAAACCTAAGTTGCTATCGTCTTCACATAAAAGGATTTTATACTTCTTCTTGTCTTCCATAATTGAATGCTTTGTGTAAAGAAACACATTTTATTTTTTAAACGATAAAATGGGATTCCAATCTTTTGTTAAAAAAATGCCTAATGCTTATTAGTTATTGAATGCTTATTTGTGATACAAAGGTCGCATATTCCACAATTTTGTGGTGCTTTTTCACCAAAATATTTTGCAAGAAATACGTTTCTGCACGTGACTAATCTATTGCCTATATAATCTCTCATTGCTTGAATTCGGTCCTCGAAAGCTAATTTTCTTGCTTGGTATTCGTCTAAATTAAGGGACATGAATTCAGCAGATGCCCTATTCCATTTAAATTGTACAATCGGTTGATTTGCTTTTTGCTCTAATGAAATCATGCCATATTGTTGCAGTTGGTTTAATTGCGTTTGAACAAATTCTATATCACGTTGTAATAATTTTGCAAGTACACCTTCATTGATATACTGTGGACTATCTAAAATACCTCCATAGGTCCTTAACAATGTTTGTAATACAAAGCCAGTTTCTGGATATTGTTTTTCAAATAACTGAATACTAATTCTATTTTCAATCACCTGAACTAAAGTTGGCTTAAAAGAACTAGGTGCAAATTTGACATGCCCCTCTTGCTCTATCCATTGCAATGCATTTCTTGCAATGATTTTATCCCATTTAAACTGCAAACAAAATAACTCAAAGTCAAAAAGAAATTGTTGCAGTTCGCCCATGCCCACGGGTAATTGTACAAAATCTGAAAGGTCTTGAAATACTTTTTTAATCACTGCGATTGGAGGTATCTTTTTTTCTTGTAACTGATTCCAATAGTCTAGGTCATTTTGTTGATAGATTAAAATTGCTTTTGCTGACAATCCATCTCTTCCTGCCCTGCCTGCTTCTTGATAATATTGTTCAATGCTACCTGGTATATCAAAGTGAATGACGGCACGTACATTGGTTTTGTTAATGCCCATCCCAAATGCACTTGTGGAGACCATTATTTGAATTTGATCTTGCATCCAATCCTCCTGCACTTTCTTGCGTTCTTGCAATTCCATACCCGCATGGTATCCAGCTACATTAAATCCATAACTACTCAACATGCTTGTGAGTTGAGCTACATTGTTTCTGGTATTGCAATAGATGATCACTGATCCAGTTAGTTCTTTAAGCAAATTCTTTAAAACAAATAGTTTAACTGTTTCTTTTTTAACTTGATAGCTTAGGTTGGGTCTTAAAAATTGGTCTGTAATGAGGTTGGCGTCTTGTATGCCTAATTGCACTAACATGTCTTTTTGTACCAATGGAATAGCTGAAGCTGTCATTGCTAAAATAGGAACTGTAGGAAAAGATTTTTTTATAAAATCCAATTTTCGATAGCTAGGTCTAAAATCATAACCCCATTGTGAAATACAATGCGCTTCATCAATTGCAAACAATTGAATGGGCAGCCCGTTAAGTAAAGTTTGAAAATGTTTTTGTGCTAATTTTTCTGGAGAACAATAAATGAATTGGTATTTTTTTGCTTCAATCTCTTTAAATACAATTGACTCCTCATACGCACTTAAATGGCTACCTAATAAAACGGCCTTTAAATTTTTTGAGACTAAATCTTTCACTTGGTCTTGCATGAGTGCAATCAAGGGACTAATCACAATACAGATGCCTCTTTGGTAGATAGTGGGTACTTGAAAGCAGATAGACTTGCCTGCGCCTGTTGGTAATAACGCAAGTGTATCTTTACCGGCAAGGATGGATTCGATCACAGCCAATTGCTGTGGCCTAAACCCATCATAGTTCCAATGCTTTTTTAATATAGCTACTAATGC
>JBDKGO010000016.1:0-35152 GCA_039798125.1 Bacteroidota bacterium
AAAATGGACGGAATATTTAAACGAACATCAAATTGCTTTCCGTTTAAAGATTTGACTTCCACCAAGAGTGTTTTGTCATTAAACGCCATTTCTGCCCTTCCGTAACCAGTCATTGAATACAACATAAGTATACCATTATTTAGTCCATAAAGGTATTAAATAATGAGCTTGCAAGCGCTAAAGTTTGTACTTTAGCGAAGATTTTAGCCCATGTACGACAAAGCACAAATACAAGCATTACAACAAACTACAAAGCAGTTTTTAACTACGCCTTTAAGCATTGATTTGATGACTTTAAAAAAAGTATTGCATTTTCATGAATACCAATATTATGTAGTCAACGAATCCTTAATAAGCGATTATGAATATGACCAGCTCTATCAGGCCCTTTTAGCTATAGAAGCCTCAGATCCCTCTTTAGTTACCCCTGACTCACCAAGTCAAAGAGTGGGAAATAGTTTAAATAGCAATTTTGAAACGGTACCTCATTTGGTGCCTATGTTAAGTTTAGAGAATAGCTATAATGCGGAGGACCTCATTGATTTTGACCGTAAAGCAAGAGAAAGTGCCAACCTAGATGCGATTACTTATTGTGTTGAACCAAAATTTGACGGCGCTAGTATTTCATTAATATATGAAAACGACCTTTTAGTTCGAGCATGTACCAGAGGCGATGGTGTTGAAGGAGAAGACATCACTAATAATATCAAACAAATTAGGTCCATTCCTTTACAGATTGCACTTGCAGCAAATGGTATACAACAAATTGAAATTCGTGGCGAAGTGATTATGACAAAAAAGGCTTTTGATGACTTTAATGAAAAATTAAAATCTAAGCAACAATCACCCCTAGCTAATCCAAGAAATGCTGCATCGGGTAGTTTAAGAATGAAGGATCCTAAGGAAGTAGCAGAAAGAAATTTAGACGCATTTATTTATCATATTAGTTATGTTTTACCAATCCCTGGGAAAACGGTAAACCCGCTTTTAATGACCCATAGTGGCAGCTTGGAATTTTTATGGAACATGGGTTTTAGATCACCTCAAAAAGAAAAACAGGTTGTCAGCAAGATGCAAGATGTGATTGATTATTGTGCTATTGCAGCAGCTGGAAGAGACGAACTACCTTATGAGATTGACGGATTAGTGGTTAAAGTGAATGACCTGGCATTGCAAGAAAAATTAGGCATGACATCCCACCATCCAAGATGGGCGATTGCTTATAAATTTAAAGCCAGACAAGCGACCACAGTTTTAGAGCATGTAGAATTTCAAGTAGGCAGAACTGGCGCGGTCACACCCGTAGCAAAATTAAAACCTGTAGCTATTGGAGGTGTAACAGTTTCAAGTATCTCTATTCATAACGAAGAATATATTATTGAAAAAGATTTGCTTTTAGGAGACACGGTGATAATAGAACGTGCTGGTGATGTCATTCCTCAAATCGTCCATTCCATTGCAAGTCTTAGAACAGGCAGCGAAAAAAAGATTCAATTCCCAACCCATTGTCCTGTTTGTGCTACTGCCTTAGTTAAAGAAAGTACAGAAGCAGTATGGAGATGTACCAATATCAATTGTAGTGCACAAATTGTAGAGCGCATTGCGCATTTTGTGAGCAAAGACGCTATGGATATTAAAAATTTAGGCGAGGCCAATATTAAAAAATTCTTTGAACTTGGTTTGTTAACCGCTATTCCTGGTATTTATACACTCGACTTTGAAAAAATTGGACAATTAGAAGGATTTGGAAAAAAGAGTGTAGATAATTTAACAAGCTCAATTGAAGTTTCTAAACAACAACCATTGCATCGACTCATCTATGCTTTAGGTATTCGATTTGTTGGAGAGACCACTGCAAAAACGATTGCAAGTAGAATCAATCACTTGCTCGATTTAACACGAATCACGGAGGAACAATTATTAGAATTTGAAGATATTGGTATTAAAGTTGCAAGCAGTATTGTTCAGTTTTTCCACGATCCTACTCAGCTCAAAATGATTGACGCTCTAATACAATTGGGATTGAATGTAGAACAAACCAATCAACAACCAACGGATGGTTCACTTACAGGATTAAATTTTTTATTTACTGGAACCTTGATGCAACTTAAACGTTCGGATGCAGAAGCCATGGTAGAATCTAAAGGAGGACATATTCTTAGCGGCGTGAGTAGTAAATTAAATTACTTGATTGTTGGAGAAGATGCTGGAAGTAAACTAGAGAAAGCCAAAAAAATAGCCTCTATAAAAATAATTACAGAGGCTGAATTTATAGCGCTTGTTAAATAAAATAAGCCCCCAGGTTTATGGGAGTTGATTTATCGTTTATTAAATCATATTTTTTGATAACAAATATTCTGCAATTTGAACTGCATTGGTAGCAGCACCTTTACGTAGGTTGTCACTTACAATCCACATATTTAAAGTCTTAGCTTGGGTTTCGTCTCTGCGCAATCTGCCTACAAACACTTCGTCTTTTTCGTGTGCCCATAACGGCATTGGATATAATTGTGCTGCATCATCTTGTTGAACCACCACACCAGGTGCTTGAGCCAATAAAGCAGTCAATTCATTTAAATCAAATTCATTTTCAAATTCCACATTCACACTTTCGCTATGTCCACCCACAACTGGAATACGAACGGTTGTAGCAGTGACCTTAATTGTGTCGTCTTGCATGATCTTGCAAGTTTCTTTCACCATTTTCATTTCTTCTTTCGTATAACCATTCTCTAAGAATACATCAATCTGCGGAATTACATTTAAATCGATCGCATATTTATACGCCATTTGGTCGGCCGCAATTTTTTCACCATTGCGCTCGCTGAACAATTGGTCTACAGCTTGTTTGCCGGTGCCAGTGACACTTTGATAAGTGCTCACTACGACTCTTTTAACTTTATATTTTTGATGTAAAGGTTGCAATGCAACGACCATTTGTATGGTAGAGCAGTTAGGGTTCGCTATGATATAATCATCTGCAGTTAATACAGCAGCATTGACTTCTGGCACAACTAGTTTTTTGGTTGGATCCATTCTCCATGCCGAAGAATTATCAATCACACGAATACCTGCAGCTGCATATTTTGGGGCCCATTCCAATGATGTTGTTCCTCCAGCAGAAAAAATAGCGACTACAGGATTTGCAGCAATACCATCTTCCATGCTCACCACTTTATATTGCTTTCCATTAAAGCTTACTTCCTTACCTACAGAACGAGCTGAGGCAACTGGGACGATTTCAGTTACAGGGAAATGACGCTCTGTGAGTACTTGTAACATTTTTGTACCAACCAAACCTGTGGCACCTACTACTGCAACTTTCATAATTTCAATTAAATCAATAAATATTAAACCAACTCGATATCAAAGTTCACTAATTGTACAAAAGAAGCCACTCGTGCTTTGATGTCTTCTGCGGTGATCTCTGTCAAACGTTGTGTACCAAATTTCTCTACACAAAAACTTGCCATTGCACTTCCTAAAATAATTGCAGTCTTCATGTTCTCGAATGAGATATCTTTTGTTTTCGCTAAATGTGCTACAAATCCACCTGCAAAAGTATCACCAGCACCAGTTGGATCAAATACTTCCTCTAGTGGCAATGCAGGGGCAAAGAATACTTGGTTTTCATGGAACAACAAAGCGCCATGTTCACCCTTCTTGATGATCACATACTTTGGACCCATTTCCATTATTTTTTTTGCTGCTTTTACCAAGCTATACTCACCACTCAGTTGTCTCGCCTCACTATCATTGACTAATAATACGTCAACTAAACTAATGGTATGTTTTAAATCATCCAACATAATTTCCATCCAAAAATTCATCGTATCCATTACGATTAATTTTGGTCTATTTCTCATTTGTTTGATCACACTGCTTTGAACAGCAGGCACCAAATTACCCAACATTAAAATTTCACAATCCTGATAGCTTTCTGGAACAACTGGTTGGAAATTTTCCAGTACATTTAATTGTGTATCCAAAGTATCGCGCGTGTTCATATCTAAATGATATTTACCACTCCAAAAAAAAGTCTTTTCGTCTTTTTTGATTTGCACGCCTTCTAGTATAACACCTCTTGCAGTCAACGCATCTAATTGTGCTTGAGGGAAATCTCCCCCAACAACAGAAATTTGCTTTACAGGGGTGAAATTAGAAGCACACCATGCAATATAAGTTGCAGCTCCACCAATAATTTTATCACTTTTCCCAAAAGGGGTTTCAATGGCATCAAAAGCCATAGATCCAACGACTACTAAAGACATGTTTAATTTTTTGATTTTCAGCTGCGAAACTACGATTTTTAAGACATCCTTCCCAAAGCATTCTAAATAGACGTAATTCTACCACTACAAGTAGTTGATTACCAAAAAACTAACAAAATTGAACGAATTAATCAAAAATTAACCAAAAGCTTGGTTTTTATTCAATATTTTTGTGGTAATAATCCCTCAAAATATCATTTATGGCAAGAATCAAAACAGAAAAAAACGGGTCCAGAAAAGACGTCATTGTGCGTAAAGCAGCCACCCTATTTAGAGAGAAGGGGTATAAAGCGGCAAGTATGCGCGATTTAGCAGAAGCTGTTGGAGTGGAAGCTGCAAGTTTATACAACCATATTAAATCAAAAAGTGAGTTATTGCATGAATTGGTTTTCAATGTAGCCAATCGTTTTGTCTTAAAAATTGATGAGATAGAGTCTGAGCAAATTAGTTCATTGAAAAAAATGGAGAAGATCCTACGATTCCATATTGTAGAGATGATTCATCATTATGAGGAAGTATATGTAAGTGATAGAGAATGGAAGCATCTATCTGATCCTTATTTATCCAATTACCAAAATCAAAGAAGGGTAGAAGGGTCTATCGTAAAAGATTGGCTGCAATCATTGAAGCAGGTATTCGAAATAAGGAAATCAAGCCAATTGACGCCCCAACTGTAGTGCTTATATTTTTACATGCAGTAAGTGGTATTGAAAGCTGGCACCGTTCCACAAAAAAAATCAGCGCAGCCGAATTGGAACAAAATATGGTTGCCATTTTAATTGATGGCCTAAAGGCAAATAATTAGTCTAGTTATTTAGGACGATTCCTTAAGAGAAATTCCATTGCATAATAGGTATTCAAGCCTTCTCCAAAAGAGAAGGCTTTTTATTAAATTAAATTACCGCTTGATTGTAGTAACTTTGTAGCTTATAATAAGAACAAGTGTCAGAAAGAAATATTCTTAGAAACAAATTAACCGCCAAGGGTGGACCCGATGGTGGTGATGGAGGAAGAGGTGGACATGTGATCCTAAGAGGTAATGCACAGCTTTGGACCTTACTGCATTTGCGTTATCATAAAAATGTATTGGCAAAGGATGGAGAGAATGGCTCTAAAAATAAATGTACTGGCAAGGACGGTGAAGATATCATTATCGAAGTGCCATTGGGTACCATCGCAAGAGACGAGGAAACTGGTGCAATTGAAGCAGAGATTTTACATGATGGACAAGAAATAGTTTGGTTGAAAGGCGGACGAGGTGGATTGGGTAATTGTAATTTTGCCACTCCAACACAACAGGTACCTGAATATGCTCAACCTGGAGAAGATGGTGTTGAAGGATGGAAACAAATTGAATTAAAAGTACTAGCAGATGTTGGATTAGTAGGTTTCCCAAATGCAGGTAAATCGACACTCTTGTCGGCTATTACCGCAGCAAAGCCAAAAATTGCCAACTACGCATTTACAACACTGACGCCTCAGTTAGGTATGGTTGAATACAGAAACAATCGATCCTTCTGTATTGCAGATTTACCAGGAATCATTGAAGGTGCTGCCGAAGGAAAAGGTTTAGGACATCGATTCTTAAGACATATCGAACGAAATGCGGTATTGCTTTTTTTAATTCCAGCCGACTCCAATGACCATAAAAAAGAATTCGAAATTTTAAAGAACGAGTTGAACGAATTCAATCCTGAATTATTACAAAAAGATTTCATCATCGCAATTAGTAAAACAGATTTGTTAGACCAAGAATTAATGGACGCGATTGAAAAAGAATTACCAAAAGATATTCCTCATATTTTTATCTCTTCTGCAATTTCAAAAAACTTGATGGAACTAAAAGACTTATTGTGGCAGACACTCAATAAACCAATCAACGCATAAACACAAAAAATATATTTGATGCAACTTGAATGATCATCTGTATTTAAGATAAAAGATAGTATAAAAAAAGAGTCTCAATTTTCATTGAGACTCTTTTTTTATACTTCAAACGAATTGCTTATTGAGCTGCTTGTTTTGTTGCTTTACTACGCTCATTCTCATCCAATAAAGACTTACGCATACGAACCGACTTTGGAGTCACCTCGATACACTCGTCAAATTGAATATACTCCATACACTCTTCTAAAGTGAATTGAATTTTTGGCGTGATACGAACGCTATCATCACTACCACTCGCACGGTGGTTGGTTAATTTTTTCATCTCCACCGCATTGATATTCAAATCACCTGGCTTAATATGTTCAGCTAATACTTGACCAGCGTAAACTTCTTCACCTGGCTCGATAAAGAAACGACCTCTGTCTTGTAATTTATCAATTGAATAAGCGGTTGTAGTACCACCAGTTTTTGCAATCAATACACCATTGCTTCTTCCAGGAATTGGTCCTTTCCAAGGCTTGTATTCATTGAAACGGTGCGCCATTACAGCTTCACCAGCAGTTTGTGTCAACATCTGAGAACGCAATCCAATCAAACCTCTAGAAGGAATGTCGAATTCTAAGTGTTGCATAGTGCCCTTCGATTCCATGATCAACATTTCACCTTTCTTTTGGGTTACTAAGTCAATTACTTTACCGCTAAATTCACTTGGAACATCCACTACCAATATCTCAAATGGCTCATGCTTCTTGCCATCAATGTCTTTCACTAATACTTGAGGATTACCTACAGTCAATTCATATCCTTCACGACGCATTGTCTCTACCAATACACCTAAGTGTAAGATACCACGACCATACACCAAGAAACTATCCGCACTATCTGTTTCTTCTACACGTAATGCTAAGTTCTTTTCTGTTTCCTTTATCAAACGATCACGGATATGTCGAGAAGTTACAAACTTTCCTTCCTTACCAAAGAAAGGCGAGTTGTTAATACTAAATGTCATACTCATTGTAGGTTCATCTACACTGATTACCGGTAAAGCTTCAGGATTTTCTGGATCAGCAATGGTATCACCAATGTTGAATTCTTCTAATCCAACAACAGCACATAAGTCACCAGAAACAACTTCTGTTACTTTACGCTTACCCATTCCTTCAAACACGTATAATTCTTTTACCTTATTTTTTTTGACGCTACCATCTGCTTGCACCAAAACAATATTTTGGTTTTCTTTAATCGTACCTCTTTCCACTTTTCCAATCGCAATACGACCTAAGAAAGTAGAATAATCTAAAGAAGTGATTTGCATTTGAGTATGTCCATCCTTCACATCAGGACCTGGAACATATTTTAAGATACCATCCATTAAAGGCGTGATATCTTCGCATTGCGTTAATGATTCATTGAACCAACCATTTTTTCCACTACCATAAAAAGTAGGGAAATTCAGTTGATCTTCGGTTGCATCCAAGTTGAAGAACAATTCAAAAACGGCATCATGCACTTCATCAGGACGACAGTTTTCTTTATCTACTTTATTGATGATTACAATTGGTTTTAAATTCAACTGCAATGCTTTTTGTAAAACAAAACGCGTTTGAGGCATTGGACCTTCAAAAGCATCCACCAATAAACAAACACCGTCTGCCATCTTCAAAACACGCTCTACCTCACCACCAAAGTCAGAGTGACCTGGCGTATCGATTACGTTAATTTTTACACCTTTATAGGTTACTGAAGCGTTCTTACTTAAGATAGTAATACCTCTTTCACGCTCCAACTCGTTACTATCCATGATCAAGTCTCCAGTCTCCTGGTTGTCTCTGAATACTTTAGTTGCGTGTAAAATTTTGTCTACCAAGGTTGTTTTACCGTGGTCAACGTGCGCGATAATCGCGATGTTTCTTATTTCCATGTACTGTTTTGAGGGTGCAAAGGTACGCCGTTTACAGTCCTAAAAAAAACAATTGGGAAAAAAGGATGATTAAGCTTTAGATACGGATATATATTTTAAATTTATCTAATATATAACCCAATAGCCAGCAAAGCAACATGAAGGAAATAGCAAAGAATAGAGATCCCCAATAGGGGTTAAATTGTGTGAACCCTTTTTGATACAACCAGTCAAATGCACTTGAATAACCAACAGGCCCTTTTAGTAAATTCAAACTAATTAGTAAAATCTCTGAAAAAAGGTAGATTACAAGCGGATTTTTACCAAAAATTCCAAAAAATCTAGAAAACTGATGTTGACGATGGATGTCTACCCTGTAAATGATGGTAGCCAATATAATCATATTTAATCCAATTGTCAGCACCACAAAAGAACTAGTCCAAAGTTTTTTGTTGATCGGGAATTCAAAATTCCACATAAAGGCTAAGAATAGGAAGCCAGCACCCCACATAAATAAGTGTGTTAACCCTTCATAGGTTTTCCCGCTTGTTTGTACAAAGTTACCTATGATAAAGCCTACTAAAATATTTACAATAGCTGGCAACGTACTAAGCAATCCTTCTGGATCAAAAGGGATGCCCTCGCCTTGGTATAAATGATTTGGCCCAAGCAAGTAAAGGTCTAACTTTAAAACAGCATTGCCAGTTAAACTAAACGGGTCTCCAGATTGGCCAAAACGAACAGCGAGATACCAATAGGTCAATAGCAGCACAGCAGTCAATACCTTGACCACTCTTTCATGCATAAAATGTGCAATCAAAGCTGCAAATAAATATGCCAGTGCAATACGTTGTAAAACACCAAAAATTCTAGTATCCTGCAAGTCTCCTGTGAATGGAAACCAATACATTAAGAAGCCTAAGGCAAATAAAATAAAACTACGTTTGAAAATGTTAAATAGCAGTGTTGCTCTACCTGCTTTTTCTAAATTGGGTAAAACAAAACTGAGTGCGTTACCTATTGCAAATAAAAAGGATGGGAAAACTAAATCAGTCGGTGTAAAACCATGCCAGCTTGCATGTCTAAATGGTGCAAAAGTATGCAACGCGTCTCCAGGTGTATTGACAATGATCATCAAACAAATTGTCATACCGCGAAAAACATCCAATGATAAAAACCTTTCTTTATTCATAACTGCAATTTAGTGGATTTAGATCAGCAAAATATTTTTTTAAGGCCATCAAAATAACTAGCTTTAAAAAAAATAACCAAATGCGTATACTAAAAATAGTCATTCTCTCCTTTTTTGCTTTAATTGTTATTTATTTTTTAGGCCCTAAGCCTTCAGCGCCTGTTTTTAATAATGATTTGCCACAAGTAGCAAGCATCAATTCAATTGATGCTTATATCACAGCAATGGAATCTCCCTATAAGATTAAACCCAATAATGAAGCAAAAATTATTTGGGCAGACAGTAGTAAAACGCAAACAGCGTATGCCATTGTTTATTTGCATGGTTTTAGTGCAAGCCAAATGGAAGGCGACCCAGTGCACCAAAATATTGCTAAACAATTTCATTGTAATTTATATTTAGCAAGATTAGCAGAACATGGTATTGATACCACCGAGGACCTTATGAATCTAACTGCCGAAAGGTATTGGGAATCTGCAAAACTGGCTTACGCCATTGGAAAGCAAATTGGCAAGAAAGTAATTTTAATGAGTACTTCCACCGGTGGTACTTTGGCATTGCAATTAGCAGCTAATTATCCAGAAATAGCAGGCTTGATTTTATATTCACCAAACATTGAAGTGTTTAATCCTTCCGCGCCATTGTTGAATAATCCATGGGGCTTACAGATTGGCAGAACTGTTTTAAAAAGTAATTATGTAGATATTAAATACAAAGACAGCGCTTACCCAAAATATTGGAATACCCATTATAGAATAGAAGCCGTTGTTGCTTTGCAGAATTTATTAGAAGCTACGATGACAGAAACTACATTTAAGAAAATTCATCAACCAACATTGGCATTGTATTATTATAAGGACGAAGCCAATCAAGACAATGTAGTAAAAGTAAATGCGATTCAAAAAATGATGCAACAAATTGCTACTCCATCCAATTTAAAAATGGAAATGGCAATGCCTAATACAGGGAATCATGTCATTGCTTCGCCAATCGTTTCAAAAGATATTGTAAGTGTAGAAAAAGCCACGGCAAAATTCATGGAGGAAATTATTATAAAACAATAGCTCTAATGATCTGAAGCAAGTGCTACAGCAATTTTAGAATCAGCTGTGCCATAGTATAAATACCATTGAGTTTTATAATAAACCAAACCTTCTACAAAACATACATTATTGACTTCTCCTTTTAATTCATAAGGTTTGTCTGGTTGAATGAAAGGTTTAGCTGCTCTATCTATAAGCTTATAAGGCGCAGCAGTATCATATAATGCTTGTGCTGCTGCATATGTGAATTTTGGACTAGTTGGATCGTTGTTATTGGCTGCATTACTGCTATTATAAATAAGTACAATACCTTTTGAAGTGTACAATGCAAAAGGACCTGGCTCTACCAAACGACTATCAAAATAACCAGGCCTTGGCGTAAGTACAGAGACTAGTTTTTTACTTTCTTCATTTTCTAGAACTTCCCAATGCAATAAATCAGAAGAGTAAGCCATGAATAAATCGGTATCACCAAAATACATCCAGTATTTGTTATTGATTTTTTTAGCTACCATTTTTTCTCCTATCCTTTCTGCCACAATCGCACCCGACTTAGACCAAGTATTGATGTATTTAGGATGGGCTAATACAGGCCCTTGTTTTTGAAAATGAATCAAATCCTTGGTAGTGGCAAAACATAAACGTGCTGTTTTCCCATCATAAGCCGTATAAGTTAAAATATAACCTCCTGCTGGATTTTCCACAATTCTTGGATCTTCGATGCCACCCTTGCCTTCATAAATAGCAAAGCTATCTTTAGCGGGATAAAAAATAGGTTGCGCTTGTCTTTTAAAATAAATCCCGTCGTCACTAATGGCAAGTCCGATACGAGAAGTCATTCCACTATCTTGTGCGCGATACAATAAATACACTTTTCCATCTTTGACAACTGCCGTAGGATTTAAAACATTTTTTGCTTCCCAGGCTACACTATCATTTAGCAATGGACAGAAAAAACGACTGCTCGTATCAGGTACTAAAATTGGATTAGCAATATCTACCTTATGAAAACTAGGCGCCCAGTCACTTATATTATTATTTTCGTTTTTATTTTCATTAGGCTTACTAGTACAAGCAGCTAATAAAATTAAAAAACACAATAAAGTATTTTGTTTCATACTTACTTATTAATCTACTATTCGTTTATGCTTAGAAGATAGGTAAGTATACACTGCTGGGATCACAAATAAAGTTAAAATTAAAGAGAACATTAAACCTCCTACGATAACTGTACCTAAAGGTTTTCTGCTCGTTGCTGCTGCACCTAAGCTAATGGCAATTGGTAATGCACCCAATGCGGTCGCTAAGCTTGTCATTAAGATTGGTCTTAAACGTTGCGCTGCAGCTTCTAAAACAGCTTCCTTAATAGATAAACCAGCTTCTCTTTTCTTATTGGCGAATTCCACAATTAAGATACCATTCTTGGTTACTAAACCAATCAACATGATGATTCCAATTTGGGAGAATATATTTAAAGTTTGATCCAACAACCATAAGGAAATCAATGCACCAGCTATAGCCAATGGTACAGTAATCATGATGATGAAAGGATCTGTGAAACTTTCAAACTGAGCAGCAAGTACTAAATAAATTAAAATCAATGCCAATAATAAAGCATAAGAAGTATTTGAAGCACTTTCTTTGAAGTCTCTAGAAGGGCCGCCCAAAGCTGTTTGGAAACTTTCATCTAATTTCTCTTTTGCGATACGATCCATTGCATTCACACCATCACCAATTGTTTTCCCCTCTGCTAAAGAAGCAGAAATGGTAGCTGAATTAAAACGATTGTAGTGGTATAGATTTGGAGGATTGCTATTCTCTTCAATCGTCAATACACTCGAAATAGGAATACTTTCTCCACGACTATTTCTGATATATATTTTACTGATATCCGTAGGTGTATTGCGATCCGATTTAGGTACTTGTGTAATTACTTCGTATTGACGATCGTTCATGATGAAATAAGCAGAACGTGCACCACTAAATGCAGATTGTAATGCTTGTGATACATCTGCAGTAGATAAACCAAGGTCCTTAGCGCGCATACGATCAATTGTCAAATCTAATTCTGGTTTATTGAATTTTAAGTTCACATCCACATTTTGGAATGTTTTATCTTTTCTTGCTGCTTCTAAAAACTCAGGAATCACTTTTCTGATTTTTTGAAAATCTAAATTTTGAATGATGAACTGCACTGGTAAAGAACCACGAGACATCATACCAACAGAAATGGTTTGCTCTTCTACAGAGAAAATTCGAACATTTTTTAGACGTTTAAATTTTTTATTTAAATCCGCTGCGATTTCGCTTTGTGTTCTTGTTCTTTCTTTTATATCCACCATGCCTAATCTACCAGATGCACCAGTACTTCCACCGCCCCATGCAGGTACACTACCCCAAGTAAATGCATGCTCGGGTATTGAATCTTGCATGATACGAATCGCTTTAAATAAATCTGCTCTTAGGTCCTCATAGCTGGTTCCTTCGGCCGCTGACATACTTATACGAACTGTACTTTTGTCTTCCAAAGGCGCCAACTCACTTTGTATGTTCTTTCCTATTAAAATAATAATGACAAAGCAAACACCTACAATCACCCATGCCATCCATCTTATTTGTAAAAATTTAGCAAGCCCGTTTTTATACCCTAATTCCATGCCTTTAAAAAAGGGTTCAGTACGCTCATAAAATTTGCCATGTTGTCCGCCATTTCTGTTCAGGTAGACATTCAACACTGGTGTAATTGTTAGGGATACAAATGCTGAAACCAAAACAGCACCTGCCACCACCACACCAAATTCTTTAAATAAGGAACCCACAAATCCTTGTAAGAAGATAACAGGTAAGAATACTACAGCCAAAGTGATTGAAGTAGATACGACTGCAAAGAAAATTTCCTTACTGCCCTCTCTTGCAGCTTCTTTTATAGGAAGTCCTTCTTCTAGTTTTCTAAAAATATTTTCAGTGACCACAATACCATCATCCACTACAAGACCTGTTGCTAATACAATAGCCAATAAAGTCAACACATTAATAGAGAACCCTGCCAAATACATAATAAAGAAAGTAGCAATCAAAGAAATTGGAATATCAATTAATGGTCTAATCGCAATCAGCCAATTTCTGAAGAAAAAGAAGATCACCAATACCACCAGCGTAAATGAAATTACAATTGTCTCTTTCACTTCTGACAAAGCTCGACGAACATTCTTTGTATTATCAATAGGTATTGCAAATTCTATATCTGATTTATTTTGTGCTTTTACTTCTTCTAATCTTTTATAAAATTCGTCAGCAATATTAATTTGATTGGCACCAGGTTGAGGAGAGATAGTCAACATCACAACAGGCACACCGTTAAAATAAGTGCCTTGGTCTTCTTGCTCTGGACCAAGTTCCACTTTTGCGATATCTCCTAATCTTACTATACCCTCTGTATCTTCCTTGATAATTATATTTCTAAAGTCTGCCTCAGTGGACAACCTTCCTAGTGTACGAATAATAAATTCTGATTTATTACCATAAATACGGCCAGAAGGCAATTCTACATTTTCTCTATTCAGTGCCGTTTGAATATCATTGAATGCAATTCCAAATGCATTCAATAAATCTGTGTTTGGAAAAATACGCATCGATAAACGCTTCCCACGAACACCAACACTAGTGACTTCGTCAATCGTCTGAAACCTTTGTTGCAAGACATTTTCGGCATATTCAGTTAATTCCAATAATCCCTTTGTCTTACTACGTAAAGTAAGCATTAAAATAAAATCTCCACTTGCATCTGCTTTTGAAACCACAGGAGGATTGTTGATGTCTTCGGGCAAACTTCTTGTAGCCTGTGAAACTTTATCTCTTACATCATTCGCTGCAGTTTCTAAATTCACGCCTAAGTTGAACTCGACAGTAATATTTGAATTACCAACAGAACTAGAAGAATTGATTGTGCGAATTCCAGGGATACCGTTAATTGCTTTCTCTAAAGGTTCGGTAATTTGACTTTGAATCACTTCAGAATTGGCACCTGTATAAGATGTTTGCACCGAAACGATAGGTGGATCAATCGCAGGATATTCTCTTAATGCCAAGAAAGAATAACCTACCAAACCAAAAATGATAATCGCAATATTCATCACAGTGGCTAACACTGGACGTTTTAACGAGAGTTCCGATATATTCATCTCAATAATGTATTAATTGTTCCCGATTTTTAATTCACTTCCGTCTCTTACAAAAAGCATCCCTGCTACAATCAAGCTATCGCCAATTTGAACGCCAGATGTAATTTCAACACCAGAGGCAGTTCTATAGCCTGTCTCCACATTGACAAATTTTGCTTTGCCATTTTTAACAACCACCAATTGTTTTACTTTAGAATCAGGGATGATGATATTAGATGGAACCATAATACTCGGCTTTTGTTGATTTTCTCCAAGGAATACTTTTGTAAAAGCACCTGGTATCAACTTGCCTTGTAAATTAGCGCGTACTTTAATATTACGAGATGTAGCAATAATCTGAGGCTCAATTGCAGCAATGGTTGCAGACATTTTAACACCAGGATTAGCAATGCTTTCCACCGTTACCTTCTTACCTACTTTAATATAATTTTGATATAGTTCTGGTAAGGTAAAGTCTACTTTTAATTGATCTACTTTTTGTAAGGAAACAATGGTACTTGCTGTGCTGATGTATGCTCCAAGACTCACTTGCTTTAATCCCATCTGACCAGCAAAAGGTGCTTTAATCACTGTTTTATCAATTAAAGACTGCGTATAAGCCATGTCTGCTTTTAAACTATTTACTTGTTGTAAGCTAATATCATAATCACTTTGATTGATGCCTTTAGCTTGTACTAATTTGTAATTTCTTTGCTCAGTGATTGTTGCTAATGCTAATTGCACTTTTATTTTTTGCATTTGAGCTTGTAAATCGGCATCATTTAATTTAGCTAGTACGGTGCCCGCTGCCACCATTTTACCTTCAGGAATTTGTAAAAAAACAATACGACCATTGGTTTCGGGACGAATGTCTACAAATTCACTAGCTACCACTGAACCATTAACTTCAATGACTTTATCAACGACTTGCGAAGCAGCAATTGCAATATCTACAGAAACTGGTGCATTCGGATTGAATTTATCAGTTGGCTTTGTTTTTTCCTTACAAGCAAACAATCCTAAGATCAGGATGAAGGCAACATAATTTAACTTTCTCAAATTGGTCTAATTTTAGTGCTTAAAGATAGCTAAAATGCCATGTTTTTAGAAAGAAAATAGATGAATGGTTGAATTATCGTCCTTGGTTAAATTGAATGAGTTTCTGCTGAATGAAATAGCCCAATTCCAGGTCGTTTAACAAAGCTAGGGTTGGATAGGATGGTTTGCAATATTCCATAAACACGTCTAGTCTTGGCCCATCTAATTTAGTAAGCTTTTGGACAAAACGCTTGGTAAAGCGGTAGTTGATATACTTCTCTTGTTCCTGGTACAATAGCCTATTTTGCAAAAACTGGAGATTTCGGTTTCGCTTGAACCTGAACATATTGATAATTTCATTGACGTCAAAGCCAATTGTAACCCCTCCATTTCCAAAAATATTTTGTTGGTTACTCAATTTTAAGCCAGGAGGCTCGTAATTAAAGTATTTGGCATAATCCATCCTATTTTGAATGGAATCATACCTGTAATAACTATTTCGAACCCTTACTTCTGGAAGATCGAAACCAGTTACATGAATCATGATATTAAAATTACTTGGATCCTCTACTTGATCTAGCGAAAATTTTTGAGTGTTTTTTCCAAACAGGGAAAATGTTAAAGAGTCTTTTGCTTGAATGGTGATTAAATACCTGCCCAAAGAATCGGTTTGTGTGCTACTATATTTTGAATAAACCATCACTGATTCAATTGGCGTTCTTCCAGAGATATCATAAACCACGCCACTAACAGTGCGCATCTGAGCCTTTACCGAGGAAAGGAAAAAACAAGTCAATAATAAAAATAGTAAGCTGCTTTGTTTCATGAATGGCTGTAAAAATAAACAATTCAAGTCTATCTGGATGTTAAAATATACTTGGCCAAATAGATAACAATGCGCCTAATAAAATCGTACCTAAAACGACCCATTGTGGTGCAACTTTATAACGCACTAGTACAATCGCAGTTGTACAAAAAACAAATAGATAGACTCCTATATTCATACCAGTCATGATGCCTAAATCAAATACAATATCTTTTAATAAAAATAAAGTAGCCCCGAGCATAATGCCCACTACAGCTGCATAGATGCCTTCCAATGACCGATAAAACAACGCATACTTTTTTAGTTTCTGCCAAATAGGAAAAAAGAATAAGACAATTAAAAAGCTTGGTAAAAAAACGCCAATACTAGCCACCACAGCACCTATTATTTGTCCTCCAACTCCTTTTTCTTCTAAAGCCAATGCACCTGTAAAGCTTGCGATAGAAAAGATGGGGCCAGGAATAGCCCTCACAATGCCAGAGCCTGTTAAAAAAGCTGCACTATTTATTTTCAATACATCTCTTTTACTTTCTTTAACCTGTTCGGTGCTTGGACGCGTTACATATTGTTCATACATCATTGGAATCAATACATCTCCACCACCAAATACAAAACTTCCAAATCGATAATTATTTTCAAAGAGATTATACACTTTACGATGTTCCCAGTTTTGACGAGTTGCTTGTTCTGATAAAAAACCCGCGGTAAGAAAAAATAAAATGAATAAATGTAAATGCACCCACTTGATTTGTTTAGGAGCAGCACCTTGATTAGGAATTCTTTTACTACTAAAATTGGTGACAATGCCAGCTAGCACAATTACAACAGGTATTGTCCAAGGGGTTTTAAAGCCAACTACCGTAAGGATACATGCAAAGCCAAAAACAAAAAGGGTAATCGTATTCTTAATTGCTTTTTTGTATAATAGGTAGGTGGCGCTAGCTATAAAACCAATCACCATTGGTTGTAACAAATGCAAGGTTTTTAGAACAGGTTCTAAATCAAAATGAGTATAGGCAATGGCCAGACTAGCCATAAAACTAGTCGCTGGTAAAATCCATAGGAGTAAAGTGATTAAAGCCAAGGAAAGACCACCTCTTTTAAAGGCAATCAAAACAATTGTTTGTGTAGAGGACGCCCCAGGAAGCAATTGACAAAAAGCATTGTATTCCATCAATTCCTCCGAAGTAATATCCTTTCTTTTTTCTACAAATCGATGTTGCAATAAGCCAATATGTACTTGAGGACCACCGAAAGCGGTCAAGCTATGCTGGAAAACAGCTTTTAAAAATGGTATATGTCTTAATAGGTGCAATCAGATTGATTTATGTAAAAATAAAATAATTTATTTGCATCTAAAGCATTTTATAATTTATCAGTAAAGTATACAAATACTTGACTACCATATTTTGTATCTTTGCACTATGAGAAACTTTTTATTATTAAGTGTTTTATTCATGGCTTTTGGATGTGGCAAAAGCAATTATGCAACTTATCAACCAGTGTATGCGCGTGTTAATTGGGAAGAACAACCAGATTACAGCCAGTTAAAGAACTGGGCAGCGCATCCTCAAAAAATAGATCCTTCTGATAGCATACCTGCGAGTATCTTAAATAAGCACCAACCCAAACAATTAGCTGATGTGTTTTTTGTGCACCCAACAACTTATTTGGATCCTGTGATGCCGAATGGTTGGTCTGCATCTTTAAAAGATATTGCATTAAATATTAAAACCGACTACACGACCATCTTGAGTCAAGCAAGCATATTTAATGAAGTGGGTATGGTCTATGCGCCAAGGTATCGACAAGCTCATATCAATAGTTACTATCCAGTGAATAAAATTGACACCATCCATGCATTGGCTGCATTTGAATTAGCTTATCAGGATGTGAAAAAAGCATTTGAATATTATTTGACCAATCACAATCAAGGGAAACCCATCATCATTGCAGCGCATAGTCAAGGAAGCACACATGCTAAAAGATTACTAAAAGAATTTTTTGACGGAAAAGTATTGTCCAAGCAATTGGTGTCTGCTTATATTGTAGGTATGGCAATTGACCCGAATGAATTTACAAGTTTAAAAGCTTGTGCCAAGCCAACCGAAACAGGATGTATCTGCGCATGGCGAACTTATAAAGAGGGTTATGTTCCACCAATTATTCAAAAGGAGCAATTCAAGTCCATTGTGACTAATCCACTAAGCTGGGACAAAGATCAAATTTCGGTGAGCAGAAAAGTAAATCAAGGAGCCGTATTGTATAACTTTAAAAAAGTGCTACCTAATGTGGCTGCAGCACATAACCATGAAGGTGTATTATGGACACCTAAGCCTAAGTTTTTTGGGAATTTTTTATACAATACAAAGAATTATCATATAGCAGACTATAACTTATTCTACATGAGTGTACGTAAAAATGCAATGGACAGGGCTTTACAATTTGCAAGCAGCTCTTCAAATTAATTACCTACCACGCTTAAAAATTTAATGCGCATTATTTTAAGTTGCTCCCAAGTGTAGTTATTTTCACTCAACTCTTGTTGTGCAATTTGTAATGAAGAAGTTTCACAGCTTTTGAAATATTCTAAGATTTCTTCTTGATCATATTCGTCTAGCCATTCATCAATGGCATAATCTAAATTTAGTTTTGTACCACTTGCTGCAATAGTTTCCATTTCTTCCAGCAAACTATCTAATCTTAGGTCCTTGTTTTTTGCGATCGTTTCTAGAGGAATTTTTTTGTCTACATTTTGAATGATATAAATCTTATTGCTTGATTTATTGGCTACGGACTTCATCACAAAATCATCCGGCTTTTCGATATTATGTTCTATAACATATTGTTCAATCAATTTAATAAACGCTTCCCCATATTTAATGGACTTTCCCTTGCTCACGCCTTGACAACGCTCTAATTCTGTAAATGAGGTAGGATACAATGTGGCCATATCTTGCAAAGAAGTTTCCAAGAATATAACGAACGGTGGTAGACCAATTTTTTTGGCCACCACTTGACGCAGGTCTTTCAATAATTCAAATAAACGGTCATCTGTGGTAGCAGCTTCTTCGGCCACTTCACTTTCTTCGTCATCACCTAATTCGGCGGCAAAAACATTTTGCAAGACCACCAAAAATGAACTAGGTTTTTTTAAGAATTTTTGACCCTTGGTAGTCAGTTTCAATAAGCCATATTCTTCGATGTCTTTTTCAATCAATTCTTCAAGCATTGCCTGACGGATCAAACTATTCCAAAACAATTCATCATGCGTTTTTCCAATTCCAAAAACAGGTAATTTTTCGTGACGATATAAACCAATCTGAGGTGTATAATGTCCGGTAATAATTTGTACAACATAATGAGCAACAAATCTTTCATCCAATGCCTGTATGGTTTGCAATAATTGAACCAATTCCAATTTTGCTTGGAATTGCTCCTTTGGATGTAAACAGTTATCACATTTGCCGCAATTTTTATCGGGCCATGATTCTCCAAAATAATGCAATAAGCTTCTTCGTCTACAAACGCCACTCTCGGCAAATGCTACCGTTTCATCAATTAATTGTGCACCCACTTCTCTTTCACTCAATGGCTTGTCTCTTAAAAAATGTTCTAATTTAGAGACGTCTTTTTGCGAATAATATAAAATGCAATTTCCTTCTAAGCCATCTCTACCAGCCCTGCCTGTCTCTTGATAATAATTCTCGATAGATTTAGGGATATTATAATGAATGACAAAGCGAATATCTGGTTTATCAATACCCATACCAAATGCAATGGTCGCTACAATCACCTGCACATCTTCGTTTAAAAATTGATCCTGTCTTTCGGCGCGCAATTTTTGATCTAGCCCAGCATGGTATGCGACAGCTTTAATATTGTTTGCTTTTAAAAGATCAGCAAGTTCTTCTGTCGTTTTTCGATTAAGGGTATAAATGATGCCACTTTTCTTTTTATGCTTTGTAATATATTTTACAATGCTTTTAACGGTCTGCTCCTTTTTAATTTTTGGTTGAACTTCATAATAAAGGTTGTCCCTATTAAAAGATGAAATTAAAATTTCTGGATTATTAAGTGAAAGGTTTTTTACTATATCACTTTGAACTTTAGGTGTGGCTGTTGCAGTCAATGCAATAATAGGCACGGATGGATTGATCTCTTCCATCATCTCTTTTAGTCGACGGTATTCTGGTCTAAAATCATGTCCCCATTCAGAAATACAATGCGCTTCGTCGACTGCAAAAAAAGATACTTTTAAGTCGCTAAAAAAATCCAGGTTTTCTTGTTTTGTCAAAGTCTCTGGTGCAACATATAATAATTTAGTCTTGCCACTTAATAGATCTTCTTTGACAACCTTGACTTGTCCTTTGTTTAAAGAAGAATTTAAAAAGTGGGCCACATCGTCATTCTCACTATAGCCCCTAACAAGATCTACTTGATTCTTCATTAAGGCAATCAGCGGAGATACGACAATGGCGCAACCCTCTAGCATCATGGCTGGCAATTGATAGCACAAACTCTTTCCCCCACCTGTGGGCATGATCACAAAAGTATCCCGGCCACTCAATAAGGATAGGATGGCTTGTTCTTGGGTACCCTTGAACTCGGAGAAACCAAAATATTGCTCTAAAGCCGCTAAAATCTCCTCATTTTGAGGCGTAGCAGTCTTTTTTATCGTTTTTTTAGGCGTGGGCATCTTAATAAGCTTAAAATCAACCGTTTACTATCTAAATCTACTCTTAAGTTAACGCATTTTGTTGAACAAAAGTTCACTAAAAAGGATAATTTTTTAAAATAAACCTTTTAATAAAGGATGGATTAAAAAACGACTACAAAGTTAACGAAGTATTACCTTTGCTCCATCTATAATATGCCTATGTCATCTGAGATTAAATCCATTGCCAAAAACGCTTTACTGATCGAAACAAAAGCGGTAGCAGGATTGGAAAAATTTATAAACGATCAATTTGTTGAAGCAGTCCAAGCGGTGATCGCATCCAAAGGTCGTTTGATAGTGAGTGGCATTGGCAAAAGTGCCATTATCGCACAAAAAATTGTAGCTACTTGTAATTCTACTGGAACCCCGGCAATGTACCTCCATGCTGCAGATGCTATTCATGGAGACTCAGGCATGATTGGACCAGAAGATGTGGTGATGATTATTAGCAAGAGTGGCGAGAGTCCAGAAATTAAATTATTAGTTGATTTAGTAGCCCATTTTGGTAATCCACTGATTGCCATGGTTGGAAATGTAGATAGTTATTTAGGTAAAGCCACGTCACTAATTATTAATACTACTGTAGATCAAGAAGCATGTATTCATAATTTAGCACCCACTTCATCTACCACTGCGCAAATGGTCATGGGCGATTTAATGGCTATTGTGTTTATGGAATTAAAGGGTTTCAATTCCAGTGATTTTGCCAAATTTCATCCAGGTGGTAATCTAGGAAAAAGATTAACCTTAACAACGGGCGCCATTGCAAAACAAAATACACAACCAAGTGTAGAAGCTTCCACTAGTATGAAAGAAGTCATTAGCACTATTTCAAAAAGTAGGATGGGTGCCACAGTAGTATTGGATGCGACTGGTGCTATTGTTGGCATGATTACAGATGGCGATATTCGTCGAATGTTAGAACAACATAATAGTATACAAGATCTTAAAGCCGCTGATATTTTTCATAAAAAGCCAATAACAATTTCCTCCAACACCTTGGCCATTGAAGCATTTGATTTAATGAAAGCGCATGATATTAGTCAATTGATTGTGGCCGACGAAGGTCAGTATAAAGGAATGATTCATATGCACGATTTAATGAAAGAGGGGATTTTATAAAACATATCTATGCAAAATAAAAATCACTATGTAGCCATTATGGCTGGAGGTATTGGAAGTCGTTTTTGGCCAATGAGTAGGACCGCGCTCCCTAAACAATTTTTAGATGTATTGAATACCGGCAAGACATTGGTGCAATGGACCTATGAACGTTATGCAAAATTTATCCCTGCTGAAAATATTTTTATTGTGACTTCGGAAGAGTATGTTGAGATTGTAAAACAACAATTGCCCTTGCTACCGGTTGAAAATATTTTAGCAGAACCTAGCAAAAAAAATACAGCACCTTGTATTGCCTATATCTCATTTAAATTGGCGCAGATGAACCCGGATGCAAAATGTATCGTGGCGCCAAGTGACCATTTAATTTTAGAAGAGGAACGTTTTCAATCTATTGCATTACAAGCTTTAGACTTTGTAGACAATATAAAAGCATTAGCTACTTTAGGGATTCAGCCTACACACCCAAACACGGGCTATGGTTATATCCAATTTGAAGGATTAGAAGTGGCTAAGGATGTATACAAAGTAAAAACCTTTACCGAAAAACCAGATTTAGAAATTGCTAAATCCTTTTTAGCAAGTGGTGATTTTTTATGGAACGCAGGAATTTTTGCTTGGAAAATTAGTAATATCTTAACTGCTTTCGAAAAGTACCAGCCAGAAATGTATGAGTTATTCGATCAAGAGAAGCAACATTTAAATACAGCAGAAGAAAACGCGGCTATTCAAAGAATCTATCCACAGTGTACTAATATTTCTATTGACATCGCTATTATGGAAAAAGCGAATAATGTATATGTAATGCCAGCCTCTTTTGGATGGAGCGACTTGGGTACATGGAATAGTGCTTATGAGAATATGGAAAAGGATTATTTAGGGAATGCTGTTGCCTCTGATAATGTAATAGTCATTGATGCTACAAAATGTATGGTTAATTCACCTAAAGACAAACTAGTTGTGCTGCAAGGGTTAGATGACTTTATTGTGGTAGATACAAAGGATGTTTTATTGATTTGTAGCAGGGATAAAGAGCAGTCTATCAAGGAATATGTGGCAGAAGTAAAAAGAAACAAAGGCGATAAATATATCTAAATTGCCTAACTTAGGGTAAATAGGATATAGCTATAAACATTAATTACCCCCTATGGCAACCATTATAACCGGCACTGGTAGTATTATACCGCACCATATTAAGTCCAATCAAGATTTTGTTGAAAATTCTTTTTATGATGAGCAAAGTGAATTGATCAAAACCCCTAATCAAGAAATTGTTGAAAAATTTAAAGGGATCACCGGCATCATGGAAAGACGATATGCCGATGTGGATATCAATACTTCTGACCTTGCTGCAGCAGCAGCTAAATTAGCCATTCAGGCTGCAGGAATAGATCCTGAAACAATTGATCAAATCATTGTAGCACATAATTTTGGAGACGTACAAAATGGCACCATTCAATCAGATGCCGTTCCTGCAATTGCATCTAGAGTAAAACATCATTTAGGCATTGTCAATCCGAACTGTGTAGCATATGATATTTTATTTGGTTGTCCAGGTTGGATACAAGGTGTTATACAAGCAGATTCATTTATTAAATCGGGGATGGCAAAAAGATGTCTAGTGATTGGCGCCGAAACATTAAGTAGGGTCGTAGATCAGCACGATAGAGATAGTATGATTTTTAGTGACGGTGCAGGTGCATGTATTGTGGAACATAGCGATGATCCGAATCAGGGTATTTTAGCCTTCAGTGTACAAAGTCATTGTAACGATGAAGCCTATTTTTTATACCTGGGAAAATCATACCATCCCCAAGCAGATGACACAACTAGGTATATCAAAATGAAAGGCCGAAAGGTTTATGAGTATGCCATTAAGAATGTACCAATTGCCATGAAAGCATGTATCGAAAAGGCTGGAGTGGATATACATGAAGTGAAAAAATTCTTCTTACATCAGGCGAACGAAAAAATGGATGAAGGCTTTATTAAAGCATTGTACAAACTATATGATATAAAAGCTATTCCAGCAGATATCATGCCAATGAGTATCCATGAATTAGGCAATAGTTCTGTAGCGACTATCCCAACCTTATATGACCTAGTACTTAAAGGAAAATACCCGCAACATCATTTAGAAAAAGGCGATGTAGTCATTTTTGCATCAGTCGGAGCAGGCATGAATATCAACGCAATTTGCTATCGGTTATAATTAAATTAATATCCTCTTTGGTTATTGCCCTCGATATAATTGATATACGCTTTATTACAAACTTTGTTCCCGCCCGGTGTTGGATAATTACCAGTGAAATACCAATCACCCGTATTGGTAGGACAACATGCATGCAATCCTTCGATTGTTTGATAGATCACTTCTACCGGTATTTGAATATTATCAGGCGTGATCAATTGCGCAATTTTATCTGAAATTTCTTCTGTTGTAAATGGCTTGTACAATTCACGCACTACATTTTCGGTATGAAGTTCGTTATTCGCTTCAAGTGTTTTGATCTTTTGATAGACATCATTCATCACCTCATCCATCCCTTTTTCTTTCAATAAAGCAATAGCAGCTTTAAATGCAATGAAATCGCCCATCTTGCTCATATCAATACCATAACAGTCTGGATACCTGATTTGAGGTGCAGAAGAAACAACAATGATCTTTTTTGGTGAAAGTCTGGATAGCATTCGAACGATACTTTCTTTTAGAGTTGTCCCTCTCACAATACTATCATCAATGACTACTAAGCTATCTTCATTTTTACGCACTGTGCCATAAGTGATATCATACACATGTTGCACCATCTCATTGCGGTTCGCATCTTCAGTAATAAATGTTCTTAATTTGACATCTTTGATGGCAATTTTTTCTTGGCGAATTTTTCGATTCACCATCTCACCTAATTTATCCGCATCTACCTCTTTACCCCAACTCAAAATACGTTCCACTTTAATTGCGTTCAGGTATTCTTCCATCCCTTTAATTAACCCGTAAAATGCGACTTCAGCAGTATTTGGGATATAAGAGAAAATCGTATTCTTTAAATCTTTTTCGATTCTATCTAAAACGGTTTTACTTAAGTAATGTCCTAGGGCAATACGCTCTCTATAAATTTTTTCATCGCCGCCTCTAGAAAAATAAATACGTTCAAAAGAACAAGCCCTTCTTTCTTTTGGTTCAATGATTTGTTCTATGGTGTATCCGCCTTTATCGTCAATAATTAAAGCAGTACCTGGCATTAATTCATGTACTTCATTCTCTCCTACATTAAATGTGGTTCGTATTGCAGCTCTTTCGCTAGCAGCAACAATTACTTCCCCGTCAATATAATAATAAGCTGGACGAATGCCATGTGCATCACGCATAATAAAACTATACCCATTACCCACTAATCCACCAATTGTAAAGCCGCCGTCAAACATAGGTACGGCTTGTTTTAAAACCTCAGCAATATTTGGACAATTGGGATTTTTTGTTTCTTCAATGACTAAAAAGTGGTGAATCACTTCCATCATCGCTGCTAAATCACTCTGTTTTTCAAAAGGACCTGGATCATGTTGGATTAGCTTGAATAATTCATCTGTATTCACCAAATTGAAATTACCCGCTAAAGCAAGGTTTTTCCCTGGCACTAAATTTCTCTTAATAAATGGATGGCAAAATTCAACATTATTTTTGCCTTGCGTACCATACCTTAAATGCCCTAACAACAATTCACCCATAAAAGGCAAATGCCCTTTCATTAAACCTGGGTGCTTAGTAATATCTGGTTGTAATTTTTCTAGTTCTTGTATTTCTTGACCTACTTTGTAAAATAAATCAGCAATAGGTTGCTGCGCGCTACTTCTTAATCGATACAAAAAAGGATTGCCTGCTTCTATATCTAGTTTAACAGTTGCAATCCCTGCGCCATCTTGACCACGATTATGTTGCTTCTCCATCAATAGGTACAACTTATTTAGACCGTAGGTAACTGACCCCCTGTTTTGTAAGTAGTAGGAGAAAGGTTTTCTTAACCTAATGAATGCTAAGCCACATTCGTGTTTGATTTCGTCGCTCATGATGAAATTTCTAGTATGTTTTTTCCTTTACAATTGCATTTGCCACTTTTGTCCAATCTGTTAATTCTTTACAAGCTTGGAAATCGTTGTCTATAAATACGTAGTAATTAGGTACTTTATCTTTGAACCATGATTCTAACACTTTCGCTTTTTTCTCTTCGAGTGCCCTTAACGAAACACGGTTATAATCTTCTCTTAAATTCTCTTTGTGTGGTTCAGTTTTTTCTTTATAATAAATAATACGAACCGTTTTTCTACCTCTTTCGTCAACATACACTTGCGGTTCAGAAATATCACCTGGTTTCATGTTCTTAATCAACACCACCATTTCTTTATCCAACTGGTCAAAATTGATATAAGTGGATCCGTCACGACCTGTTACAGCGCCACCACTAAACTTACTAGATTCGTCATCACTATATTTATTCACTGCTTCCCCAAAAGTAGTTTTATTGGCTAGTATTGCTTTTCTAACACTGTCTAATAAATTCTTTGTTTCATTGATCTCGTCATTGGTAATTGGCGGGATTCTTAAGATGTGTTTAACAACTGCATCATCGCCAGATCTAGAAATCAATTGGATGATATGGTAACCAAATTTTGATTTCACTGGTGCAGAAATTTGACCTTCTTTTAATCTGAAAGATGCCGCCATGAATGCTGGATCAAATTCTCTTACGTTTCTGTTTAAACTAAACTGCCCAAGGTTTTCTTTTGAACTAGGATCTTCGGAATACAATTTCACCAATTGCTCAAATTTATTCACGCCACCTTCTACTTGCTTACGGTATTCCAACATTTGTTGAATCACATATTCTTCGATATCACGATTCGCTTTAGGGTGCATGATGATTTCCGAAATCTGCACTTCACTTTCATACAAAGGCAAACTATCCACCGGAATCTTTGCATAAAAAGCTTTCACCTCATTTGGGGTAATCTTTACTTTGTCAATAATTTTATTCTGCATTTCCTCCGCCAAACGTTGTTCTTTAATTAAAAGTCTAAAATCGTCTTTTAATTGAAATATAGAACGGCCAGCAACTTCTTCTAAGATTTCCTTAGAACCAAATTGTTGAATGAAGTTTCGAATACGGCCATCAATGGCTACTTCAACTTCTTCTTCTGTAACTAGAATTGAATCTTTTTCGGCTTGTAAAACTAAAGCCTTACGAATCAACTGCCCTTCGATCACCTGACAGGCCGTTGGTAATTCAATATTTTCTTGACCCTGTGCTTGTCTCTTATAATCTGCAAGCGCATTGTCAACATCGGAACGTAAAATAAACTTATCACCTACTGTAGCAATAATTTTATCTGCTAAAACTTTTTTGATTTGAGCTGTTGCTGTACTAGCAATAACAATGAAGACTAAGGCAAATACGATGCGAACTATTTTCATCAAATATAAATTAAGGGGCTAAGTTCCGATAGCTGGAGCATTGCCCCAACTATCAAATCTTAATTTTTTTATAAAGTACGTTTAACTTCTTCTTCCTCAAAAGCTTCCACAATATCGCCTGGCTTAAGGTCAATAAAGTTTTTGATGGTCAAGCCACATTCCATATTAGAAACTACTTCTTTCACGTCGTCTTTGAAACGCTTCAAGCTACCTAATTCGGCTGCTTGTCCTTCACCTCTTGGGAACTCAACGATACCATCACGAATAATACGAATCTTACTGTTTCTACTCAACTTGCCATCCAATACATAACATCCGGCAACTGTTGCTTTATCAAATTTGTAGACTTCTCTAACCTCCACGTTGGCCACAATTTTCTCTTGGATTTTTGGTTCCAACATACCTTCCATCGCGCTCTTAATTTCATCAATCGCGTTGTAGATAATCGAGTACATTTTAATTTCAACACCTTCTGTTTCGGCTAAGCGACTTGCTTGCATACTAGGACGAACGTTGAAACCAATGATGATGGCATCAGAAGCAGCAGAAAGCAATACATCAGATTCAGAAATCTGACCCACCCCTTTCAATACTACTCTAATCGCAATTTCTTCGGTAGATAATTTTTGTAATGAATCACTTAAGGCTTCTACAGAACCATCCACGTCACCTTTGATGATGATGTTTAATTCTTTAAAGTTACCTAAAGCCAAACGACGACCAATCTCGTCTAATGTAATATGTTTTCTAGTTCTCAAGCCTTGCTCTCTTAATAATTGAGAACGCTTGGTCGCTAATTCTTTTGCTTCTGACTCGTCGTCGTATACTTTGAATTTCTCACCAGCTTGAGGTGCACCATTCAAACCTAAGATCACAACAGGTGTAGACGGAGGTGCAACTTCGATACGTTGATTACGTTCGTTGAACATGGCTTTCACACGACCGTAAAACTGTCCTGATAAAATTAAATCGCCCTGACGTAATGTTCCGTTTTGTACCAGTATAGTAGCAACGAAACCACGACCCTTATCCAAAGAAGCCTCGATAATTGTACCGGTTCCTTCTCTGTTTGGATTGGCTTTTAAATCTAAAATTTCAGATTCTAATAATACTTTTTCTAAAAGCGCATCTACATTCAAACCTTGTTTAGCAGACAATTCTTGGTTTTGGAATTTACCACCCCAAGCTTCTACTAAGATATTCATTTGAGATAGTTGCTCGTATATTTTTTGCGGCTGCGCACCGTCTTTGTCTATCTTATTCACTGCAAAAATCATTGGGACATTCGCCGCTTGAGAGTGACTGATTGCCTCTTTAGTTTGTGGCATCACTGCATCGTCTGCTGCCACTACGATAATTGCAATATCTGTTACTTTAGCACCACGCGCACGCATCGCTGTAAAGGCTTCGTGACCTGGTGTATCCAAGAAAGTGATGGCTTTACCATTTGGCAAAGTCACTTCGTATGCACCAATATGTTGTGTGATACCACCGGCCTCACCTGCAACCACATTCGCGTTACGTATATAATCCAATAAAGATGTTTTACCGTGATCCACGTGACCCATGATGGTTACAATTGGAGGACGCTCAACCAAATTTGCTTGATCTTCTGCTTCCTCTTCCTCATCCATTTCTACTACATCTTCTAATCCAACAAATTCAACTTCGAATCCAAATTCACTTGCAACTAATTCAATCACCTCTGCATCTAAACGCTGATTGATTGAAACCATGATACCCAAGTTCATACACTTGCTGATAATGTCTGCAAAGCTTACATCCATCAAACTCGACAACTCACTCACAGTAACAAATTCTGTTACCTGTAATTTATTGTCATCTCTTTGTTCGTTATTTTCATTTTCAGCAGCTTCTTCTCTTCTTTGACGACGATACTTAGATTTCGTGCTCTTACCACGACCACCTTGGCCAGATAATTTAGCTTGCGTTTCCTTGATCTTATCTTGAATTGCTTTCTGATCGATTTCTTTTTGCTCAGCAGTTTGCGGCATATTTCTTCCACGTGCACCACCTTGGCCTGGACGAGTTCCATTATTAGGACGATTGCCTTGATAGCCGCCACCTTGTCCACCTTGTGGACGATTGCCTTGGTAACCGCCGCCTTGTGGACGATTGCCTTGATAGCCACCGCTACTTTGAGTTTGACCACCTTGCCCAGTTTGACCTGGTTGATTTGGTCTACCTGGAACAGGGATACGTTTACGAACACGTTTTTCTTCCTGAGTTAAAGGTTTTGGTCTAGTATCACTATTAATAGGTAAATCAATCTTACCTAAAATGGTTGGACCTGTTAACTTATCTGCTTGGATATTCGTAATTGCTCCATGCACATTTTCAGGTGCAATAGAGTGGTCTACTGGAGGCGCTTTTGGAGCAGGTGTTGGATCTGCTTTTTTAGCAGCCTCTTTTGCAGCTGGCGTTTTTGGTGCTGCCGCTTTAGGTGCAGGCTCTTCTGTTTTTTTAGTGGTCTTTTTTGGTCTAGTAGAAGAGTCGATTGCAGATAAGTCTATCTTATTTAACACTTTTGGTGCTTCCACCTCGGGTGTTTCAATTTTAATTGTTGCAGGCGCTGTTTCGACTGGCGCTGCTTCAGCAATTTTTGCTGCTTTTGGCGTTTCCACAACTGGCGTTTCAGCAACAACTGCTTTTTTAGCTGGAGCAATTTCTTCCTCCGCTTTTTTGCCTTTGTCTGCTATTGCATTTTTTGGCAATTCCACATGGTCTGCCTTATTCTTAGCAACCTTGTCGCTTTGGAATTCTGCCTGCAAAGCATAGTACTGACTTTCAGTTAATTTGGCTGTTGGCTTAAGGTCATCCTTAGGAAAACCTTTACTACTAAGGAATTCAATCAAGGTATCTTGACCGATGTTGAATTCTTTAGCAGCTGCTAACAGTCTTGGTAGTTTCAATTCTGACATTTGAATGTTTTTTGTCCCTTTTTTTTGAACAGTGACGCGTTCCTTTTACAAATATACTTCTATTTAAAGGTTATTCACCTTTAGCAAACTCTTCTGTCAAGACACGGCGAACTTCCGCAATGGTCTCTACTTCTAAGTCTGTTCTTTTTTCTAATTCTTCTGCGCTTAATTTTAATACGCTTCTTCCTGTATCACAACCAACACGCTTAAATTCATCGATAATCCATGCTTCAATCTCATCGCTAAATTCATCTAAATCAATATCGAATTCATCTACAATTTCTTCGTCTTCACGGTACACATCTAATTCATAGCCTGTTAATTCAGAAGCCAATTTAATATTCACACCACGACGACCAATTGCTAAAGAAACTTGATCTGATTGTAAGTAAACTTCGGCACGCTTACGTTCAGCATCAATATTCATATAACTAATTTTTGAAGGCGTCAATGAACGTTGAATTAATAATTGTGTATTCGTTGTAAAATTAATGACGTCGATATTTTCATTTTTTAATTCTCTTACGATCCCGTGAATACGAGAACCTTTCATACCCACACAAGCACCAACTGGATCTATACGATCATCGAATGATTCTACAGCCACTTTTGCACGCTCACCTGGCTCACGAACAATTTTCTTAATAGTAATTAAACCATCGAAAATTTCTGGCACTTCTATTTCTAATAATTTTGCTAAGAATAATGGGCTTGTTCTTGATAAAATAATCACAGGTGAATTGTTTTTCATATCCACTCTTGCAATTACCGCTCTGATATTCTCTCCTTTTTTGAAAAAGTCTTGAGGGATTTGTTCTGTTTTTGGAAGAATCAATTCATTGCCTTCTTCGTCTAATAACAATACTTCCTTCTTCCAAACCTGATAGATTTCAGCATTGATAATTTCACCAATTCTATCAGAATATTTTTTAACTAATACGTTTTTCTTTAAATCATTGATACGAGACGCTAAAGTCTGCTTTGCAGCAAGGATAGCCCTTCTACCAAAATCGTAGATATTCACTTCCTCTAATAATTCTTCGCCGATTTCAAAATCAGGCTCAATTTTGATGGCATCAGAATAAGATACTTCAGCTAAAGGATTATCCACATCATCATCCGGTCTGATTTCACGACGACGGATAATTTCCAAGTCACCTTTTTCTGCATTTACAATTACGTCGAAGTTTTCATCACTACCATATTTTTTTCTCAATAAGGTTTTGAATACATCTTCTACTACTTTCATCATCGTAGGACGATCTATATTTTCAGCGTCTTTAAACTCCGCGAAAGCTTCAATCAAATTAATACTTGCCATAACATCATTTTTTTATCAAGCGGTCTAGCTTGAGTTTTGTTAAAATTGAATTTGAACTATAGTTGATTTTATATTTTCAAATGGAATAAGCATGGTTTCTTGGGTCGCTTTTTTCCCCTTGCCAGCAGTCCATTCTATTAAAATATCTTTATCAGTGACTTCTTTCATAACGCCCGTAAAAACAGCTTCGTCGTTCAAGATCACTTCTACGGTACGTCCAATATTTTTTACATATTGTCTGTTTAAAATCAAAGGCTCTTCTACACCAGGTGAAGAAACTTCCAATGCAAAATCACCTTCTGGGAACCATGCAGCTTCTTCGATGGCCTTGTACAATCTTCTATTGAATGAAGTACATTGTTTGATAGGCAAACCTTGGTCGCCATCAATATATACTCTTATTATGTGACCAGGCTTTACTTTGATATGTACCAAAAAATAGCTTGGATCCTCTTGTAACAAAGGCTCTAATAAGGTATAAACCCTGTCTTTTAATTCGTTTACTTCCATACTTAAAAAAGAAGAAGGGAACGATTTCGTTCCCTTCATTTCTCTGCATATTCTAGACCAAAGGTAATAAAAGAGGATGAAATCACCCAATTTTATTCAATCTGGACGTATTTTTGTGGTATGACCAAGCTATTGATCTACGGATTCCTTATTTATCTCTTGTATAAATTGATCTTCAATGTCGTACTCCCGGTACGTAAAGGGGTTAAGACCGTTCGCCAAAATATGGAGGAAATGCAACGTAAAATGGCCGAAGCCCAGGGGCAAAACGCCAATTATTCTGGCTTTACGAACCAAAATCCACCTAAAGCAGCACCAAAATCAAGTAAAGAGTCTGTTAAAAACGACGCTGATTACATTGATTTTGAGGAAGTTAAGTAATATTTTGATCCTTTTTAGACCCATTCATCCCTTTTAGCCCCATTGTTAGACTAAAGGATGGGCTATTGTCCTAAAATCTTAGGCAATTCGGTTTCAATGAACATGCCTGGTTGCAAATACAATACTTGCAATCCCACCGAAGCCGCCCCAATCACATTTGGCTCATTGTCGTCAATGAACAAAGTTTCGGCAGCGTTTAACCCTTCTTGGTCTAAGATATATTGAAAAGAGGCCGGGTCTGGCTTGCGCATCCCCATATGATGAGAATAATAAGGTTTTTTAAATAGCTTTTCGAAATCCCCGCCTATTTCCCTTTCATATTGAGGAAGCACATAATCGCAATGTATCTGATTGGTATTGGAATATAGGAACATGGGAAATTTTCCTTGATTTGTTTTAATCCAATCCATACTCTCTTTTCTAAAACCAACAAGTAAGGAATTCCAGGCGGATATAATTTGAGTATGGCTCAATGATAAATTATATAATTGATTAAAACCTTCGCAGAATCCTGCTTGATCAATGAATCCTTTTTCTACATCATAAAATAATTGATCACATTTGTTGAGCGTAAAATGATTTTCAAAATTAGGAATGCCTAATGCATCAAATTGCGCATACATATTATTGAAATCAATATCGTACAAGACATTGCCTAAATCAAAAATGATATTTTTTACTGGAGTCATAGCTTAGTGAAAGAAATTAAAAATAAGTTGTATCGTTTCCGTTTGCGAACAAATATACAAATACTTAGATTGAAGATGTTTATACAAATTGTATATTTGATCCATGCAACAAAATTTAGCCCATATAGCTGTAGTTGTTCGTGATTACGATGAAGCCATTCAGTATTATACCAATACGCTTGGTTTTAAATTAATAGAAGACACGGTGCTTTCTGAAACCAAAAGATGGGTGATGGTGCAGCCAACTGGAGCTAATAATGGTTGCACGTTATTGCTTGCAAAAGCTGCCACACCCGAACAAGAAAAATTCATTGGCTATCAAACTGGAGGACGTGTATTTTTGTTTTTATACACCGACAATTTTTACCGCGACTTTGAAAATTATACTTCAAAAGGAGTTGTATTCACTATTCCTCCGCATGTCGAAGACTATGGAACAGTAGCGGTATTTAAAGACCTTTATGGGAATCTTTGGGATTTGATTGAGCCTTCATAGCCGCTGCCATATACTTACAAGCAGCGTCTCCTTTATTTAGTTCGTTCTGAATATTTGTATGCGAAGCCTCGTCTCGGTTTTGGCTCAACTTAAATACATGCTGTAAATCATTTACGACAATATCAAATGAATAAATGGCTTTCATATTTTGTTCCATGTATTCCTGAGATAAATTTTTGACTTGGGTTGGCGCATCTGCATCTTTTTCAAAATGCAAAGTCAGGTCGGTCAGTAAATTTCTTAAATGCGTTTCATCTTTTATTTCCAATTGTCCTCTTGCATGTACTGTTTGATAGTTCCAAGTACTCCCCATATCTTTTGTCGTATACCAATTAGCACTTACAAATGCAGATGGTGCAGAAAAAATGACCAACACATTTTTGTTGACTTCAAAAGCATTGCTATGATCTTGCTTGCGCATGATATGTCCACTTATAGTAATTACTTCATTTTCTACTTTCATTAAAATAGGAATATGCGTGGCTACTGGAAGTCCTTTGCTGTCTACACCACAAATGGTCACAAAAGGATTCGCTTGCATAAAGTCAATGACTTGTTGGTGATTGCTGGCTTTGAAATGTGGAATATTATACATAGTTAAAAAGTTGAGTAGTGAAAATTAAATTCAAATAGTCAATAATTGAATTGAAAAAATTACTTTAAAAGTATTCAAATTATAAAGGCAATGCAGTGGTTGTTTTAATTTCATCCATCACAAATAAACTATTGATATGCGCCACCATTGGAAGGACTGCTAGTTTTTCTTGGTAAAATTGATTGTACGTCTCTACATCCTTCGTCACTACTTTTAAATAATAATCAAAACTACCCGAAACCAAACTACAGGAAATGATTTCGTCAAATTGTAAAATGATTTGTTCAAACTCAGCAAAATTATTTTTTGTTTGCTTGTCTAAGGTAACATGACAAAATACAACCATCCCTAAATCAATTTTTTTTCGATTGATTAAGGCCACATAGTTTGCAATCACCCCATCCGCTTCTAACCTTTTGATACGGTCATGGGTGGGACTAACAGAAAGATTGATTTCGGCACTAATATCTTTTAAAGTGGCCAATGCATTTTTTTGTAAAATGCCTAAAATGGCAAGATCAGTTGGGTCTAAGTTCATAAGCTACAAATATTATAAGCGTAAGAATTTCGGTGAAAATGCGAATTCAAGCTC
>JBDKGO010000017.1:0-29335 GCA_039798125.1 Bacteroidota bacterium
TGAACCATTACTCTATAACTTAGAAAATTTAACAACAGCCTGAGCCTGGTTTACAATCATTTTCTACTAAAGGTTTTTCTGCATATACAGTAATACTGAAAATACCAGTTGAACCATTTTTTAACTGTTGGATTTCTGCTGAACTTAAATAGTTAACTAAAATATCATCAGGTATAATGATTGGTTTTTCTTTCTGAATAGTAATATTTGTGAACCCATTGGCTTGGATTAACTCTAGATAAACTTCTTTTTGAATCGCACCTGAAACACAACCTGCATACATTTCAGCATCCTTTCTTAACCCTTCAGGTAAAGCACCTACCAACACAACATCACTAATACTGAAGTGACCACCTGGTTTTAATACTCGGTAAATGTCTTTAATAACAGCATTCTTATTAGGTACCAAATTCAAAACACAATTACTAACGATAACATCAGCCACATTTGAAGTAATAGGCATATTCTCTATGTCACCTTGTCTAAACTCAACATTATTAAAACCTCTCACCTCGGCATTTGTTCTTGCTTTATCAATCATGGCCGAGGTAAAATCAATACCAATTACTTTACCTGTTTCTCCTGTTTCATGTCTTGCTATGAAACAATCATTTCCTGCACCACTTCCCAAATCAACAACCACATCACCTGCTTTAATTTTAGCAAATTGTGTTGGAAGACCACATCCTAAACCTAAGTCAGCATCAGGATTATATCCATTTAATACTGTATAGTCATCGCTCATAATATTATATATCTCTGTAGAGCATCCACTTGCACCACAACAAGAGGACATATTGGTTTCTTTATCTTGTAGTGCTATTTCAGTATATTTTTTTCTTACAATTTCTTTCAGTTGTTCTTCTGTTTGCATAACCTTTATTTTAATTTATTAATAATATCGTAATATACCGATGAATATATCCAAAAAAAATCAACAACACTTACTGCTCAAGTTAACATTATCAAATAGTTGATTTAATTGCTTCTTAGCATTATTCCAAACCTTCTCGTCAATACAATAACATACAGACGCCCCCTCTATATCTCCTTTAATTAAGCCGATTTCTTTTAATTCTTTTAAATGTTGGGAAACTGTACTTTGTGATAATGGTAATTCATCCACTATATCACCACATACACAAGCCTGCTTCTTTAGTAAAAGGTTAAGAATTGCTACTCTTGCAGGATGAGAAAACGCCTTTGCATATTTTGCAATAGACATTTCTTGAAGTGTATAATCTGTTGTTTTTGTTGCTCCCATAATCATCGTAAAAATACGATTAATATTTATAATACCAAAAGAAAATTAAAAAACTAATACAATTCCTCACGCAATAAAACCCAATGATAGCAATTGTTTCAAGATAAAAAGTGATGTTTTCATGAAACAACAAAGGACCCACGATTTAACGTAAGTCCTTGATTTTCATGTAGCGAGAACGAGATTTGAACTCGTGACCTCAGGGTTATGAATCCTGTGCTCTAACCAACTGAGCTACCTCGCCGAGATCCTATTTGGTTATACCCTTAAAAGGGTGGCAAAACTACTTAAATTTTTTGAATTTATGGGTTCACTTTAAGACTAAATACCGATTGTCCTTCAAAAAATCCTTCAAATACATCTCCCTTAGCAGTAGGGCCAACCCCTGCTGGTGTTCCTGTATAAATTAAGTCCCCAGGGTAGATGGTAAAATACTCCGTGATCCCTGCTAATATCTTATCCAATGGAAAAATCATTAAGCTAGAATCACCTGTTTGAACAGTCGTTCCATTTTTAGATAAAGTATAATGAATCGGATTAGCTAAAATTTCTGGAGTTAAAGGATGCCACTCGCCTAGTATGGCAGCATTGTCAAATGCTTTTGCTTTTTCCCATGGCAAGCCCTTTTCTTTTAATTTACTTTGAAGATCTCTTGCTGTAAAATCTATTCCTACTGAAATCGCATCACAATAGTCAATCACAGGGATGCCATTTGGATGCGCCTCGCTTAAATTTTTTCCTTTCTTACTTACACGCAACACTAACTCACCTTCAAAATGTAAGTCATTGGTAAAACTTGGAATAGTAAAATTTTCGCCCGCAGCTAACAATGCTGTATCAGGCTTCATAAAAATAATTGCGGATGTTGGCACTTCGTTTCCCAACTCATGTGCATGCTCTACATAATTACGTCCAATACAAAATATACTCATAACAATATGTTTAATCTACTTTAATATCTAATCCGTTGGCGAAAGTCATGGTTCTTGATAATCCAATTGTAGCAAATGACTCTATGACTTCTACCGATTTTTCAATTTTTAAATCAATCAATTTTCTTTCGGTTTGCGCCCATCTACCCAACACAAAATCTACCTGTTGTCCTTTTGCAAAATCATTCCCAATGCCAAATCTTAATTTAGGATATGCATCTGTTCCTAATGTTAGTTGAATATCTTTTAAACCATTATGTCCCGCATCTGAACCCGATGCACGCAAACGAAGTTTAGAAGTAGGCAATGCTAAATCGTCTACAATAGTCAAAGTATTTTCCAAAGCTATTTTCTCTTTATCCATCCAATATTTAAAAGCCTTACCACTTAGGTTCATGAAAGTAGTTGGCTTTACACAAATAAAGGTTTTACCCTTCCATTTAACCTCCGCTACTTCGGCTAAGCGGTCTAATTTAAAAAATCCCCCATGCTTAATCACAAAGGCATCCAATACGTCAAACCCAATATTATGACGGGTATGCGCATATTCTGCACCTACATTCCCTAAACCTATGAGTAAAAATTTTGACATATCTATTTCTTGGAGTAAAAGTAGTTAAAACACCCCAAAAATCGCTTCTGCGATTTTAAAAAACAAAACCCCCTGATTGCTCAGAGGGTTTTATATTCAAAAGTTTTGAATTATTTCTTACCAGCTTTTGCAGCTTCAGATTCTTCTTGCTTTAATTGACGAGTCATTACTACAGAAGCAACCGGGATACGTGGAGAGTTCATGATCTCCATGTTTGGTACTGATCTCCATGTTTGGTACTTTAATATCTTCGATACGTAAGTTCGCGTTCAATTCTAAACTAGTGATATCTAATTCAATGAATTCTCTTAAGTCTTTAGGTAAAGCTTTCACTTTAACCGCTTTTACTTTAGATACTAATTTACCACCTGCTTTCACACCTACTGATGTTCCAACAAATTTTAATGGTAAAGTAGCTACAACTTTCTTATCATCCACTAACTCTAATAAGTCAACGTGTAATAATAAATCAGATACTTTGTCAAATTGTAGATCCTTCAAAATACATCTGTATTTTTTTCCGTCTACACTAACTTCAGCGATTAAGAATTCACTTGTGTACACTAAAGGCTTGAAAGCCTTAGCAGAAGCATAAAAATTCACTTCTGTAGCACCCCCGTAAATTACAGCTGGCACGTTTTCTTGAGAGCGGATTTGGCGGGCGGCTTTTTTGCCAGACTCGGTCCTCAAGTGTCCTTCGATTGTAATTGTTTTCATGTTTTAATTTTAAATATGGACGGCAAAGGTAATGAAATAAAAAGAAGCAACCAAAGTTGCTCCTAATTATTTATATTCTATTGAAAATCAGTGTATTACTGATTTCTAGCCTTCAATTGTGAGTGCACAAATAGGCTGGTAATACTCTTATTTTCATAGGCATTGCGAATAGCAATCGCAAACAAGTCCGCTACGGTCAATACCTTGATCTTACTAGATTCCTGTTTTAAAGGAATGGTATCACATACCACCAATTCCTCTAATACTGAGTTTTCGATGTTCTCGTAGGCTTTGCCACTTAATACTGGATGGGTAATTAAAGCACGCACCGTTCTTGCGCCTTTCTCTTTTAAAAGTCCTGCTGCTTTGACTAATGTGCCGCCAGTATCACAAATATCATCTACAATCACAATGTCCTTTCCTGTTACATCGCCAATCACCACCATACTTGCAATCTCATTAGCGCGCTTTCTGTGCTTATCACAGATCACCATTTCGGCATTGAAGTAGTTGGCCACTTCACGCACACGGTTGGTACTTCCTACATCTGGTGCAGCAAATGCCAGGTTTTGTAAATTAAGTGACTCTATATAAGGGATGAAAATCGCTGAACTATCTAAATGGTCTACTGGCACATCAAAGAAGCCTTGAATCTGTGCAGCATGCAAGTCCATTGTAATCACCCTGTCTGCCCCTGCTGCTTCTAATAAAGTAGCAATCAATTTAGCGCCTATCGCCACACGTGGCTTGTCTTTACGATCTTGTCTAGCAAAACCATAGTAAGGAACGACTGCAATAATTTTGTACGCACTTGCTCTTTTAGCAGCATCTATCATCATCAATAATTCCATTAAATTATCGGTGGGTGCATAGGTACTTTGAACTAAAAAAACATAGTCCCCTCTGATACTTTCCAAAAAGATGGGTTGGAATTCACCATCGCTAAATTTTTGGATATTGATTTTACCAATGGGGGCGCCAAAACGTTGAGCAATTTTTTCGGCTAGTGCCTGCGAGCCGTTGCCCGCAAAAATTTTAACTGAAGGATTCATAAGGGTAAAATGTGCTTCAAAGGTATTGATATCGTACACATGTTTTTAGCTATTCTGCAGCAAATTTTCAACAAAAAGTCAAGTTATACACAACTACCTGTAAGAAGCCGGTATTTGTACGCAGAATTAGCAGTTCTATAAAAAATATATTTGGACAAAATAGTTTATGCAAGCTAGTAATATCCGTTTTTGGGCCGAGCAAGATCAACCCATCTATAAATTTAGCACCAAGGGTGCAGACCATTTAAGCGATGTAGAATTACTAGCGATATTAATTCAACATGGCACTGCGCAACAAAATGCCATTGAATTAGCCAGAAGCTTACTAGCCTCTACAGAAAATAGCCTGAAAAAATTTGCAAATTACAGTGTGCGGGATATCGTGAATTTAAAAATTAAAGGGATTGGAAAGGTCAAAGCAGTTCGGATTTTAGCTGCTATAGAACTGGGTTCCAGAAGAATTGATTTAATAGATAAACAAGTTGCCATCCACCATAGTCGAGATGTGGCCATGCATTTAAAAAATAAATTGCAGTACGAACAACGTGAAGTATTTATGTTGCTCTTGTTAAATCAAGCCAACAAAATCATACACGAAGCAGTGTTAAGTGAGGGTGGGATTACAGGCACGGTGGCAGATCCTAGAATTGTTTTTAAACTTGTGATTAGTCACGGTGCCACAGGGTTGATCATCTGCCACAATCATCCAAGTGGGCAATTAAAACCCAGCAGAATGGATGATAACTTGACCGAAAAGATCAAGAAAGGGGCAGCGCTTTTTGACATCAAACTAATAGACCATTTAATCGTCAGTTCGGAGGGCTATTATAGTTATGCAGAACAGCATCCCAATTGGTAGCCTTTAATATTGAACTATGCTTGTGCAGTTGGACCACCAAAATTCATAGGGATCTCAATTTGCTCCATATCTCCAATAGGACCATGCGCGGCTTCATATCTTTCAATATTTTCTACCATGGCTTTCATAAAACGCTTTGCGTGCATGGGTGTTAAAATCACACGTGACTTTACTTTGCTCTTTGGGGTGCCTGGCATCACATTCACAAAATCAATTACAAATTCTGCATTGCTATGCGTAATGATCGCCAAGTTGGCATATGTACCTTCTGCAATCTCTTCTGAGATTTCGATATTTAAAGGTTGATTCGGGTTTTGTTCCATAAACTAAATTAAGAGTCCAAAGATACGAGGGAACGAATCTTAAAAAGAACTAAATTTGCGCCATGTTAGTACTAGACGGAAAAATTGCCTCAGCGGCTGTCAAAGCAAGCCTATTAGAACAGACCAAAGCACTTAAGGCTGCAGGTAAAAGAACGCCCCATTTAGCGGCTATTTTAGTGGGTAACAACGGTGCAAGCGAAACTTATGTGGCAAGTAAAGTAAAAAATTGCGAAGAGACAGGATTTGGATCTTCCCTTATTCGTTTCGAAGAGTCCGTGACTGAGGCTGAATTATTAGCCCAAATTCAAGCATTGAATACCAACGAAAACGTAGATGGTATTTTAGTGCAGCTTCCACTTCCTAAACATATTGATGACGCAAAAGTGATAGAAGCGATTGATCCTAAAAAAGACGTGGATGGTTTTCATCCGTCCAATGTGGGTAGATTGGTTCAAGGACTCAATACTTTTATTCCTGCAACACCTTACGGCGTGCTTTTGATGTTGGAGCATTTTAAAATTGAAACAAAAGGGAAACGTGCTGTAGTGATTGGTCGTAGTAATATTGTGGGCAGACCAATGAGTATTTTATTAAGCGCTGACCATCCTCAAGGTAATTGCACTGTTACTTGTTGTCATAGATACACACCTAAGGAAGACCTTATTGAAATTTGTTCTAAAGCAGATATACTTGTTGTAGCGGTGGGTATGCCAGATTTTGTAGACGCGAGCATGATCAAGCCAGGTGCCGTTATTATTGACGTTGGTATCACAAGGGTGACAGATTCAACTGCGGCAAAAGGTTTTAGAATTAAGGGTGATGTGAATTATGCATCTGCCATCACGGTAGCTTCGGCATTGACGCCTGTGCCAGGTGGCGTGGGTTTAATGACCATCGCGGGATTATTAAAAAATACAATGAAAGCCTACCAAGGTTTATAAATCATTTAAATAAAATACATTGAGCAACTTGCAGTCTTATCCAGTAATGGAACTTTTTTATTCTTTACAAGGTGAGGGCTATCATCAGGGCAAAGCTGCATTTTTTATTCGCTTAGCTGGATGTGATGTGGGTTGTGTATGGTGTGATGTAAAAGATAGTTGGGATGCGAGCAAGCATCCGGTATTAACCGTGGAAGAAATTGTAGCTGCTGCAGCTGCGCATCCAAGTCGTATTGCAATTGTAACAGGAGGTGAACCTTTATTGCACCAATTAGAACCTTTAACAACTGTACTTAAAACTGCAGGATTTCAAACACATATCGAAACTTCGGGATCTAGCCCAATGAGTGGTTCCTGGGATTGGGTTTGTTTGTCACCAAAGAAATTCAAGGCAGCATTACCAGAAGCTATTAAAGCTGCGAACGAATTAAAAGTAGTGGTATTCAATAACTCCGATTTTGCTTTTGCCAATTCCTTTCTAAAAGATGTTGCTGTTGATTGCAAAAAATACCTTCAACCAGAATGGGATAAGTCAGACGCCATGACACCATTGGTGATTGAGTATATTAAAGCTAACCCAAGCTGGGAATTGAGCGCACAATTACATAAGTATATCCAGGTTCCTTAATTCATTTAAGGACTTATACTACCTTTATGGTAGATGCATTTTCAATTAAGATATCGAAAAGGGCTTGCGCTTTTATTAAGTTGCATGTTATGTTGTACGAGTATTGTATTTGGACAAACCAAACAAGCACAACAACACTATCAAGCTGGGTTAAGTGCATTAGACAAAAAGGATACAGAAAAAGCAATTCAATTATTTAAACTTGCTGCATCCAAAGACAGCCAATATGTAGACCCTGCAATTGCTTTGTTTCAGGTGTACCATGAACAAAAGAACTTTCAATTAGCCATTGAATACTTTAATGTAATTATAAAAATAGACAGCGCAGCTAGTATACCTTTTTTAGTTAAACAAGGTGTCGCACTTGCTAGTCTTGGCAGGTATGATGCTGCTTATGAATTATTAACGCCCTATTTTAAAAATAATAGTTTGCCGAATTATTTAAAGGAAAAAGCAAATGCTTTGTATGCAGTTTGTCAATTTGCTATCTCGCAAAAGACTGCTTCCGAAATTAGTATCCACAATATGGGCGACAGCATTAACTCTCCTGCGTCCGAGTATTTCCCAATTGTAAGTATCCAAGACAGTTTGTTTTTATTTATGCGCAGATTGAATTTAAGTCGAGAAGATTTTTACACCAGTAGTATGGGTGCACATGAATTTTCGGCTGCTATGCCTTTATCTGATACTTTAAATTTTGCTGCAAAAAAAGGGAGCATGAGTTTAAGTGCCGATTTGCAAACTTTATACTACGCTGCAGATTATGCGGAACAAGGCTATGGACGATATGATATTTATAAAGTGCAACGCAGTCCATGGGGATGGTCAAAACCAAAAAATTTAGGTCAAAGAATCAATAGTGATTTTTGGGATAGCGCGCCAAGTATTGCACCCGATGGGAACTCCATTTATTTTGCTAGCAATCGCCCGGAGGGCTATGGTGGTATTGATATTTATGTAGCTTATAAAAATGAAAAAGGCTACTGGGAAGATGCAATCAACCTTGGCCCAACGATCAATACAAAAGGAGACGACCAAACACCATTTATCCATACCGACAATCAGAGTTTATATTTTTCAAGCAATGGACGTGTAGGATTTGGAGGATCTGATATTTATGTAGCTAGGAAAAAGATTGATGGCAGTTGGACCACACCAGTTAATCTTGGTTATCCTATCAATACGTATGACAATGAAGGAAGTATTGCAGTAGCAAGTAATGGAGCCACTGCCTATATCGCCAGTGACAGATCAGATAGCAGAGGAGAACTGGATATTTATAAAATTACTTTAGCAGAAAATACAAGGGCTTATAAAACTTGGTATATCAAAGGGCAGGTTGTAGATGCAACAACAAAAAAAACCATTCCTGCCGAATTACAAATTGTTGATCCTGCATCTGGCTATCCTATGATGGAAATGCAAATTGACAGTATGGGACAATTTTTATTAGCCCTCCCTTATTTTGATAGCTTAGGATTAAAAATCAATAGCCCTGGTCATGATTATTTGAGTAGCATCCTTCCAATAGATAGTGTTAAAGCCATGGCTGGTAAAACATTTGATTTTTCATTGACGCCTATCGAAAAAATATTTACAAAAACATTTAACCAAGTATACTTTGAAACCAATGCGGCCGTTTTACAAGCTATTTCTAGTGTGGAGTTAGATGCATTGGTAGGCTATTTAAAAACAACAGCAAACGCACAGATCTTAATAGAAGGCCACACGGATAATACTGGAACTGCTGTTCAAAATAATTTGCTTTCATTACAAAGAGCCAATGCCATTGCCAATTACTTGCAACAAAAAGGCATTGCTACTGATCGGATACAGACCAAGGGCTTAGGTTCAAGCATGCCAATCGCCGATAACAAGACGGCAGCAGGTAGAGCAAAAAATAGAAGAACCAGTTTTACAATTACTTTGAAATAGATTTTAGATAAGGTTTTATTAAAATATAGTTGCCACTACATTGATATCTTATTGTTGGTGTTTGAATAATTCCTTTTAAAATGTATCGCGTATTTATACTTGAATTCTACATCATAATATATAGGATGTTCAAGCAATGAATAATTCCCTCATATACGATATTGCTTTTTCACAAATAAATGGCATCAATTTATATGAACGTAAAGCATTAATACAAGTTTTTGGCTCTGCGATGTCCATCTACAATGCTTGCCAGCAAGATCGAAAAGCTTTTGTCAATCTTGAATTAAAATGTATGGATAGTTTGATGACTGCATGGCCTTTAAAAGCTGCAGCCGAAGAATATTCTACTATGCAAAGGCTTGGCATCGAAGCCACTTGCATCAAAGACGCAACTTATCCAAATCGTTTGTTTCAATGTGAAGACGCGCCCACGCTTTTATTTTCTAAAGGATCCAAAAAATGGAACCTCCCTTATTTAATAAGTATTGTAGGAACACGCAATCATACCCTTTATGCCAATAAAGTGATTCAAGAATTACTGGAAGGTATTCAACATTTAAATCTTGGTGTGGTGAGTGGATTGGCATTGGGTATAGACGGCATAGTGCATGAAAAAGCATGTGAATTAAATATGCCCAATTGGGGCGTCATCGCCACAGGTTTAGACAATATCTATCCTGCACAACATCAACGTTTAGCTACAAAAATGATGGCTACTGGTGGCGGTATCATAACTGAAAATATTTGCGATACTGCTCCACTGCCTTATCAATTTCCAAAACGCAATCGAATTGTGGCGGGCATGTCCGATGCCACTATTGTAATTGAATCGCAAGTGAAAGGCGGAAGTATGATCACCGCTGGACTAGCAAGAGGTTATAACAGAGAGGTTTTTGCTGTGCCAGGTAAGATTACAGACCAAAAAAGTACGGGCTGCCTCGCACTAGTTCGTTCCAATACGGCACAATTATACCAAAGCCCTTCTCAATTATTAGAAAGCCTGGGCTGGGCAGCTTCTGACAGTAAAATTGCTAGCCAAAAGCCCCTGCCCTTTGACCTAAGTCCTATTTGCCAAGAAATTTTAGAAGTCATTAGCAAACAAAGTCCGATTCATCGGGACCATCTTGCTAATCTATTCAATATCAATATAGGATTGCTTTCCACGCATTTATTGACCCTCGAATTAAACGGCCTTATCCTGCCACATGGAGGCGCATTTTATAGTATCCGTTAAAAAAGGATTTTGCCTAAATAGGGGCTTGCCCTATCTTTGCCTATGGCAACAAGAAATTCTACCTCCCGCATTTTTGGACAAGGCTTGACATTTGATGATGTACTACTGATGCCTGCCTATTCCGAAGTCCTCCCTTCCGAAGTAAATATCCACGCACAATTGACCAAGCATATCAAATTGCATGTGCCAGTATTATCTGCTGCTATGGATACAGTGACCGAAGCACAATTAGCAATCGCTCTTGCAAGAGAAGGTGGCATTGGCATCTTACACAAAAACATGTCTATCGAACGCCAAGCAGAACAAGTACGAAAAGTAAAACGTAGCGAAAGTGGGATGATTGTAGACCCAATCACTTTAGAAGTGACTGCAACGATTGGTGATGCATTGAACTTAATGCGTGACAATAAAATTGGTGGTATACCTATTGTTGACAAAAACCACAAATTAGTGGGTATCCTTACAAATCGTGATTTACGTTTTGAAACAGATCGTAAAAGAAAAATAAGCGAAGTGATGACTAAAGAAAATTTAATCATCGCGCCAGAAGGAACAGATTTAAAGAAAGCAGAAAAAATATTACGTCAATATAAAATTGAAAAATTACCTGTTGTCAATAAACAAGGGAAATTAATTGGCTTAATTACTTACAGAGATATTTTACAAGTGACTGCATTCCCAAATGCAGCAAAAGATAGGATAGGTCGTTTACTTGTTGGTGCTGCATTAGGTATTACAAAAGATGTATTGGATCGTGCAGCAGCTTTACAAAGCGTTGGTGTAGATATCGTTTCATTGGATAGTGCACATGGTCATAGCAAAGGCGTAATTGAAGCATTAAAATTGATCAAGAAAAATTTTAAAAATTTACCGGTGATTGCAGGTAATATTGCAACAGGACAAGGTGCTTTAGCATTAGCAGCAGCTGGTGCAGATGCCGTGAAAGTGGGTATTGGTCCAGGTTCTATTTGTACTACCAGGATTGTAGCAGGTGCTGGTGTGCCTCAATTAACAGCGATCATGGAAGCAGCCAAAGCACTCAAAGGAAAAAATATTCCTGTAATTGCAGATGGTGGCATTCGTTATACAGGTGATATGGTGAAAGCTTTAGCAGCTGGTGCCAATTGCGTCATGATGGGAAGCATTTTTGCAGGTACCGAAGAAAGTCCTGGCGAAACAATTATATACGAAGGCAGAAAATTCAAAGGATACCGTGGCATGGGTAGTATTGGCGCCATGTCTCAAGGCAGTGGCGATCGTTATTTCCAAGAAGGTGCAGACGCTAAGAAATTTGTACCGGAAGGAATTGAAGGACGTGTTGCATATAAAGGCACATTAGGAGAAATCGTTTATCAATTTGTAGGTGGATTAAAAGCAGGTATGGGCTACTGTGGTGCAAAAACTGTAAAGGATTTGCAAAATGCTACATTCGTTCAAATCACCAATGCTGGTATGAGAGAAAGCCATGCACACGATATTGATATCACTAAAGAATCGCCAAACTATAGCAGAAAGTAAGTCTACACGAATAAATAAATACAATGCGTAAACTTTGTTTACTTCCACTATTGTTATTGTTCGGATTTTTTACATCCAGTAAGAGTAGTGCACAGGATAGTAGTAAAGCTGCATTGCAAATCAGTATTCTAACTTGCGCACCTGGCGAAGATGTCTATACAGCTTGGGGGCACACTGCTATAAGAATTATTGATTCAGCCAATCAAACTGATATTGTTTACAATTTTGGGACTTTCGATTTTAATACCCCTAATTTTTTAGTTGAATTTGTCAAAGGCAACTTGAATTATTTTTTATCTGCAGATTATTTTCAAAATTTCATTGCAGAATACCAATACTATGGCAGAAGCATCAAAGAACAGGTACTCATTTTATCTGATGCTGAAAAAATAAAATGGCACAATGCATTACAAAAAAATTTAGAGGGCAATAATCGTTATTACTTATACAATTTCATTACTGATAATTGTACCACTAGGGTAAAAGATGGTTTTTATCAATTTGCAAATTCTCAAGTCCCGCCATCCAATATTAAAAGCTTTAGAACCCATGTGGTGGAAGCACCTTATCAACAAGGCATTCCATGGATAGGATTGGGCATTGACATTTTATTAGGCGCCGTATCAGATCAAGCGCCAAGTCCTTTGCAGGCGGGCTTCTTACCAGATCTATTCTTTGAACAACTAGCAGCACAACCAGGTCATATTGCTACAACTCAAAATTATGACTTCACAAAAACAACACCCATTAAGCCTACAGATCCAATTTTTTATATAGTGGGATTGATGTTTGTTTATGTATTTGTTGGCAAATGGAATGCAAGATGGGCCGTGATCGCCGCTAAATTCTTAGATATTATTTTACTATTTATTTTTGGTCTAGGTGGATTGTTATTGGTGTACATGAGTTTGTTTTCGTTACATACCGCATGTCACAATAATTTTAATATTGCTTGGATCCATCCATTGTATTGGATTGCATTAGTTTGTTATTTTATGAAACCTATTTGGGCTGGCTATCTTGGTCGCATCTTTTTTATCGCTTCTATTGGTCTAATTGTAGTTAGCTATTGGGTTCCTCAATCTTTTTCAATTTCAGTTTACCTTTTAATGGGGCTTTCTTTAGTATTGAATTACCGTTTGATTAAAAGAGGCATAGATGCAAAATTCAATTAATCTAAAAAAGCATCATTATCATTACGGAATAGACAAGCTTGCTTATTTTGATGAAGGCAAAGGCAAGCAAACCCTCCTACTCATTCATGGCTTTGGCGAAGACCATGGTGTTTGGAAACATCAAATTGAATTCCTTTCTGCACATTATAGAATCATTGCACCAAATTTACCAGGCGTACATTGCAAACCACTTGCTTTGCATCATAGCCAAGCGCCAAGTATGCGCATGTATGTAGAAGTACTGCATGAATTAATGCACCATCTTAATATCGAACAATATTTTATCATAGGACATAGCATGGGCGGCTATATTGGCTTATCCTTTGCGGATTATTATGTGAACCATGTGCAAGGTTTATTATTATTACACTCTACTACTTATGAGGATAACGAAGCAAAAAAAATAAGTAGGATGAAAGTGGCCGAGTTTATTCAAGAATGGGGCGTCTCTAAATACCTTGAAACTGCTACACCTAATTTATTTGGGGATGCATTTAAAAAAACAAACCCTGGAACAATTCAAGACCTCATTGAAGGCGGATTGGGAACCAGTCAAGAAGCCATGATACAATTTGTATTTGCCATGCGCAACCGAAAAGCAATGACCCATTTACTGCAGCAATCAAATTTACCTATATGGATTATAGCAGGTGACGCTGACCTTGCAGTGCCAATTCAAGACAGCTTGGAACAAATTAAATTCCTACCTTCATCCAATAGTTTGGTGCTTAAAGAGGTGGGGCATATGGGGATGTTGGAAGCAACCGATCAAGTGAACGAATTTATTCATCAATGTATTCAATCTGCTTAGCGAATTATGCGAAGCCAAAAAATATAGATTATGTCAAAAATTATTTTAGTTACAGGAGCAAGTTCAGGATTCGGAAAAGCAATTGCCACAAAATTTGCAGCAGGTGGTTGGAATGTGATTTTAACTGCACGTAGAAAAGAAAAATTAGACGAATTATCTAAAGCACTCGAAACCAATTATGGTATCAAGACATTGAGTTTAATATTTGATGTGCAAGATAAAAAAGCAGTTTTTGACAATTTACAAAACTTGCCTACCGAATGGCAAGCCATCAACATATTGGTGAACAATGCAGGACTTGCATTAGGAAGAGACTCTTTTGAAAACGCGAATTTAGAGGACTGGGAGACCATGATTGATACCAATGTGAAAGGCTTACTATATGCGTCTAAAGCTGCATTGCCAATGCTGATCAAGGAAAAAGGACATATCATTAATATTGGAAGTACAGCCGCTAAAGAAGTGTACAAAGACGGGAATGTTTACTGTGCTTCCAAGCATGCAGTAGACGCGATTAGCAAAGCACAAAGAATCGACTTATTGCCTTATCAAATTAAAGTAACGGCCATCCATCCAGGCGCAGCTGATACAGAATTTTCGGTGGTTCGATTTAAAGGAGATACAGAAAAAGCAAAGGCAGTGTATACAGGCTATGCGCCATTGATGGCAGAAGATATTGCAGACACAGTTTGGTATGTAGCCAATACACCTGCGCATGTTTGTATCAATGATTTGGTAATTACTTGTACAGCACAAGCAAATTCAATGTACTTACAGAAATAGAATGAGTTTAGTTTAAACTCATTTGAATTATCCAAAATCTATTTCAGTGTTGTCGCCAATATTTAATGTACGACTCATGCCTTTGATGGCAGCATCACTTCCAATGAGTGAGTTATCCAATACTACTTCATCCAATGCAGTGTAGGAACCAATGATGCTATCTTTCACAATCGAACTTCTGATAGTCGTATTATTACCAATCGTAACATGCGGACCAATGATTGAATTCTCTATGACACATCCATCTGCAATACTAACTGGCGCTATGATAATGCTATTGGTATATAATTCAGGATTGATTGCATAACCACCAGACTTCTTAAGCAGCATAGCATTGGTTTCTAGCAAAGTTTCTTTTTTACCACAATCAAACCAGTTTTTTACTTTAAAGGATTTAAATTGCACGCCTTTTTTGATCATGCAATCCAATGCATCTGTTAAATTATATTCACCATTGGATTTTATATTGTCATTCACTAATTGTTGGAAGCATTCAAATAAAATAGTAGACTCTTTAATTTTATACAATCCAACCAATGCATGATTACTTTTTGGAATAGACGGTTTTTCTACCACATGCTCAATCATGCCATCCTCATTCATTTCTGCCACACCAAATTGTCTAGGATCATCTACTTTTTGAACACCCAACATGCTCGTTGGACTTTCAAGGACTTCTTTTATATCATATTCACAAATGGTATCTCCTAATGCAATAAAAACTTCATCACCACCCACAATATCTTGCGCTAATTGAATCGCATGTGCGGTTCCTTGACGATCGTTCTGATACACAAAATGGGTAGTCAAATTTGGGTAGGTTTGCTCCACATAATCTTGGATTTTCTCTCCCAAGTAGCCCACTACAAAAATGAACTCATTGATCCCTTCGGCTTTTAATTGATCTACAATAAAGCTTAAAATAGTTTTACCCGCAATAGGAATCAATGCCTTAGGCTGTGTATAGGTATGGGGTCTTAGTTTCGCTCCTGCGCCTGCAACCGGTATAATCGCCTTCATTTAGTTTTTGTTTTGGGGAGGCTAAAAATAGTAAAAAACGACTATTTAATGCCTTTTGATCCCATCAAAGATAGTATTATTATAAAACACTAAACAAATGTGGATATTCAATCAAAAACTCTTGTTAGAAAGCTTTGGAGCAGCCTATGGAATGAATTAATTTTGCCCCTTATAAAAGCATCCTTATGAAAAGAGATACCCTTGTTTTCGACATCATCAATCAAGAATTAGCACGTCAAAGACGTGGCATTGAACTAATTGCTTCAGAGAACTTTACAAGTTTACAAGTGATGCAAGCAATGGGTGGTGTAATGACCAATAAATATGCCGAAGGTTACCCTGGAAAAAGGTATTATGGCGGATGTGAGATTGTTGATAAAACAGAACAATTAGCAATAGATCGTTTAAAAGAAATATTTGGATTGGAATATGCCAATGTGCAACCACATAGTGGTGCACAAGCCAATGCTGCAGTGATGTTGGCTATTTTACAGCCAGGAGATGCTATCCTTGGATTAGATTTAAGCATGGGCGGTCACTTGACGCATGGTAGTGCTGTGAACTTTTCTGGCAAAACCTATACCCCGCATTTTTATGGTGTGGTAAAAGAAACCGGATTGATTGATTACGAGATGTTAGAAAGTCAAGCAAGAACGCATAAGCCAAAATTAATTATCTGTGGTGCAAGTGCATATAGTAGAGATATTGATTACGCGCGTATCCGTAAAGTAGCAGATGAAGTGGGTGCTTTTGTATTAGCGGATATTGCACACCCTGCAGGATTAATTGCAAAAGGATTATTAAGTTCTCCTTTCAACCATTGTCATTTTGTAACTTCTACTACACATAAAACATTGCGCGGACCAAGAGGTGGGGTGATTATGATGGCAAAGGATGGCGAGAATACATTGGGATTAAAAGATGTAAAAGGTAATTTAAGATTGTGGTCCAATGTGATTGATATGGCGGTATTCCCAGGTACACAAGGTGGACCATTAGAGCATGTGATTGCTGCGAAAGCCATTGCATTTGGAGAAATTTTATCCGATGAATTCATGGTGTATCAAAAACAAGTTCAAACAAATGCGAGAACCATGGCTGCAGCATTTGTTGCGAAAGGCTATGAAATTATTAGTGGTGGTACAGACAATCACTTAATGTTGATTGACTTAAGAAATAAAAATATCAGTGGTAAAAAAGCAGAGCAAGTATTAGGTATGGCAGATATTACCGCGAATAAAAATATGGTGCCTTATGATGACAAGTCTGCTTTTGTAACTTCTGGTATCCGTTTTGGTGTAGCAGCTATTACCACAAGAGGTATGAACGAAAATCATATTCCTTTTGTTGTAGACGCTATTGATACCGCTTTAATGAACGCAGACAACGAAACGGTACTTGCTAATACTAGGAAAGAAGTGAACAAGTTCATGGAGCAATTTGTATTGTATCCAGAATTAGGATAATTATACGCTAACTTTAAGCTATGATACAAAGAATACAAACCCTATGGTTATTGATTGCGAGCGCTGCTGCATTCTTTATCCTAAAATTTCCATTTTACTATACGCCACAGCCCAATGCTTTAGAAATTAATGGGGCTAATCAATATAGTACTTTAATTAGCTTAGCTTTTAGTGCTTGTTTGTCTTTTATCAGTATTTTTTTATACGGGAACCGAATGTTACAATTAAAAGTAACCTTGGTTAACTTTTTATTATCCGGTTTGATTGGTTATTTTATTTTCACCATCGTTAAAGCAAATCCAGGCGGCGGCTTCACACTTGCTTCTGCTAGTTTATTTTTAATTCCAATCTTACAATTGATTGCTTGTTACAAAATTTATCAGGACGAGAAATTAGTGAAAAGCGCTGATAGGATTAGATAAAAAATACCCCCTACATAGAAATGCAGGGGGTCTAAGTAAAAATTAAAATCAACCACGTTCTTAGTTTTTAACTTTATAATCTAAAGGAAGTAGTTTATCCAATTTTTCATAGGACCAATATCCATCTAGGAAAAAGGCTATTGCAGGTTCCAAATGTCCGTTCGCAAAAATTTCTACCGCATTGGTACCAACCAATTGTACAATACTTGTTTGTGGTGCAGGAATTGGTTTTTTGAAAGGCTCTAGTTTAATCAAATAAGGCAACTCTTCTAATTCCTTATCATAAAGCACATATAAATATTTAGGGAATTGTATGATCTTTTGATTTTCTATTGTATCTGAAAAATCAGACTCAACTAAAATCTTAGGGTCTACCACATTGTTATATCTTCCTTTTCTACTCCCTTCAACTTTATCTAAACGCCTCACAATAAAACCAGATGATGCAAGTGTTCCTTCATGCACAGATCGAACAAAATGCATGACAGAACCTTGATAGGCTGTTGCTCTATTTGATAGCCATTTTGCAGCTTGCGCTTTTCTTTTATTTGGACGAATTAAATCCTCATAATAAGTAAGCCCACTATAGGATAAAATACGAGTATTAAAATTATGCTCAAAACTTTCTAGCCAGTAAGTAATTTTATAGCCAAGGGCCTTGTTTTGAATGATCAAAGGTTTTCTAGCAACTACATTTAAGACGTTATTTTTACGATCATAATAAAATTTTAAAACTTCAGGGTTCTCAATTGTACAAAGCTTTGAAAAATCAGAGTAACTCAAAAAACTTTCGATAAAATCTTTGCCGTATTTTTCCCATCCATTTTTTTCTGCTGCTTTGACCGTCACTGTTTGTAATTCTCTAACCAAAGGAATCAGATAAATTACCAACGCATCTTTGGAATTTGCTAAATTATAATTTGTAGTTTTATACCCCATGGCGGCAATCGTTAAAACTGGATGACCAAATTTGGCTTCAATGAACTTTGATAAATCAAATGTACCGTCCGAAGCAGTTATTGTTCCAATACCACTTGCATTAATAAATACCGAAGCACCAGCAATAGGTTGATTGGTTAATTTATCAAGCAATAAACCTTTCTGCGCATTTGATTGTGCATAGCTAGACTGAAAAAGCAGCATGCAAGCAAAATAGATTATAAATACTTTTAATTTTTTTCTAGCCATTTCGTACTAATAAATATTATACCATTTTTACCTTTATCTCCAAATATCTTTTTTGCTTCAGGACCTCCACTGTCTAAGGGTAGATGATGCTTAGCTACATTCACTACAGTTGGAACTTTATGGACAAATTCTTGAGCATTCATCTTATAACCTGTAATTATTCCTGATTTTGCTCCTGTTTTTGTAGCAATCAATACCACACCATCTACCCCCTCATTACCATACAAACTCATAGCAGACTTGTCTTTCAATATGCTAATGCTTTCTATATCGTTTGGATTGATATTTTGTACAGGAATATTGGTGTTTTTTTGAACTGGCACTCCATTAATTACATATAATAGAGCTTTTCCACGATTATTTACAATTGCACCCTTAGTGCCTACTATAGACAGAACCCTTGAAGGAGCTGGAGGTGTTTCAATATTTGGAGGTGGTGGAGCTGTTGGAATATTTGATATCGTTTGGGCTGGAGCAAATTTAGTTTGAATTAAAATCACTCCATTTTTTCCAGCCATGCCATATTCAGTCGCCTTGTCTCCCTTAAGAACATTTATAGCATCAATATCATTGGGGCTTATATCTTTCATCTCCTCCCAACTCACTGTTTTCCCATCCATGATAAACAAAGCTTGTTTGATATCATCTTTAAAGAAGAGCGTGTCAACGCGAGAGATACTCGTATCAATGATACTTTTTAACTTCAATTTTTCAGTTGGTTTAACTGTATCAGTTATTACTTGCAATACAACTGACTTTATCTCATTTACCTTATTTGTAATACGCTCTGTTGCATTTACTTTAATAGATACCAATCCAACTGCTATCATTAAAATTGGCAATACCATCAACCTACGTGCATATGAATATTTGATATGCCTTGACGTTGTTAACATTATGATGCGTCTTTTAATGGATGAATAAAAAAATTGATGCGTAGGATTTAAAAAATGATTTCCATAATGGCTTTGTAGTAACATTTTTGCAAAGATTTCCACGTTTTCATTCCCTACTGCTTCCTCATCTGCAATGAATTCATGAATCGTCATTAACTCTTTCTGAATGATCCAGTTAATTGGATTCATCCAAAATATAGAAGCTACAATTTGACAATAAATACGATCCCAGGTATGCTTCTGCTGGATATGGGTGATTTCATGTTTAAAAATTTGCTGCCCTCCTTCATCCTGAAGTGAAATCGTTTCTTTCCAAAAAAGATTATTAAAAAATGAAAAAGGTGCATTTTCTTCTTTGGTATTGATAAAGTCAAATCCATCCATAGGCGTCACTTCAGATTTTTTCTTAAGGATTAGAATTTTGAAAATTTGAATGAATAATAGGATTACCAATACCATGGTTATAAGGAATGAACTAATCAGAATAAAATCCATCCATCCAAAATCAATGTTAGCAGCAGTAGTAGATTTTGGTAAAACAAATTGTAAAACTTCAGATGAGCCATACAGTTCAGGCTCTTCAATCGAAAACCAATCAAAATTTAATAAAGGCAAAATCAAACTCATCACCGAAGCAGACAATAAATAGAAACGATTGTAGTAATGAAATTTTTTATTTCTTAATACAAACCAATAATAGCTGATAAATATGCTTGACACTAAAATGGTTTTCAATAAATAGAGCAAAATGATTTGACTAGTCATTGCGTTTGTTTTTTAGTTGTTGTAAAAGCAATTCCAAATCCTCAATGGACATTTGTTTTTTATCAACCAAAAAGGACACCACATTGGCATAAGAACCTTCAAAATAATTTTCGGTTAAACCTTCAATTCTTTTACCTGAATACGCAGATTTACTCACCAAGGGATGGTAAAAATTATTCCTATTGGGATTTTGAATCCCAACAAATTCCTTTTCCACTAAAATTTTAAGTAAGGTTGCCACCGTATTATGATGTGGCTTTGGTGCATCCAATGCTTCCAATATGTCTTTGATATAACCACCTTGATCCAGTGACCATAAGGCTTGCATTATTTGTTCTTCCGCTTGTGTCAATTTTTTCATATCCTTCATTTTTGGCTATATAACTAATTTCTTAGTCAATATTATAACTAATTTCTTAGTTAGCCAAAAATATATACCTTTTTAACAAAGCTGCGTCTGTTTCCCAGTCAATACTGTTTTAAAAGTGGTTTAGCCTAAGTACTTCCCAGTCTGAGAGGCCTTACATTTAGCCAATCCAGTCGGTACTCCTGCGTATACCACATTGCCTCCATTGACCCCTGCTTCTGGCCCCATGTCTATGACCCAGTCTGCTGACTTTATGATATCGGTATTGTGCTCCACTACAATCAAAGAATGTCCTTGATCTATTAATGCATTAAAAGCTTTTAATAATTTATGGATATCATGAAAATGTAAACCAGTGGTTGGCTCATCAAAAATGAATAACATTTTACTACTTGCTTTACCCTTGCCTAAGAAACTAGCTAACTTAACTCTCTGTGCCTCTCCACCACTTAGGGTGCTACTGCTTTGTCCTAGTTTCACATAACCCAATCCAACTTCTTGTAAAGGGCTAATGGCTAAGACAATATTTTTTTCTTCGCTAAAAAATGCAATGGCTTCATCCACACTCATCTCTAATACATCGTGGATATTTTTTCCTTTATACTGTACTTCTAATACTGCTTCTTTAAATCTTTTTCCACCGCAGTCCTCACATACTAAATGCACATCAGCTAAGAATTGCATTTCTACCAATTGTTCCCCTTCCCCTTTACAAGTATCACATCTTCCTCCATCCACATTGAATGAAAAATGTTTTGGTAAGAAGCCTCTTATTTTTGACAAAGCTTGTTTTGAATACACATCTCTAATGGCATCGTAAGCCTTGATATAGGTCACAGGATTGCTTCGGGATGATTTACCAATTGGATTTTGATCCACCATTTCTATTTGATCAAATAAATGCAAGTCCCCTTTGATGGCACTGAATCCACCCTTCATTTCCGTTGGCAATTGTTTAGCATCTAACAATGCATTGTATAAAACCTGCTTCACCAAAGTTGTTTTTCCACTGCCACTCACACCAGACACTACGGTCAAACATTGCAATGGAAATTGCACATCTATATTTTTTAAATTGTGCAAGAAAGCACCTTCTAATTGTATGGTATGTTTTGCCGATCTTGTTTTTGCAGGAATTGGAATAGATAAAGTGCCGTTTAAATATTTCCCAGTTAAACTATTTTTATCTTTCATCAACTTTGCTGCATTACCTACTGCAACTACTTCTCCACCTAAATGCGCTGCCAATGGCCCCATATCAATAATGTAATCTGCATCGCGCATAATTTGTTCATCGTGCTCTACCACCACCACTGTATTTCCAAGGTCTCTTAGGTTTTGTAGTACTTTTATTAATCGCTCCGTGTCTCTAGAATGCAATCCAATAGATGGCTCATCCAAAATGTATAAGGAGTTCGTTAAATTACTTCCTAAGCATCTTGTTAACTGTATACGCTGGCTCTCTCCACCACTCAAACTATTCGCTAAACGACTTAACGTTAAATAGCCTAAACCCACATCCATTAATGTTTGAATGCGTTGTTCTATCTCCATCAACACACGCTTTGCAATCACCGTATCTGTGGGGCTTAATTTTAATTGCTTAAACCAAACTTGTAAGTCTTGCACTGGCAAAGCACACAATTGTCCAATATGTTGATCTGCAATTTTTACATACAATGCCTCCTTACGCAATCTGTATCCTTGACAAGCTGGACAATCTGTTCGGCCACGATACCTACTTAATAAGACACGAAACTGCACTTTATACAAATGTGCTTCTACATCTTTAAAAAAATCATCGATACCATATGCTTTACCAACGCCTTTCCAAAGTTGTTGTAATTGTGCTTTAGTTAATTTTAGGATGGGTTGATGTATTGGGAATCCTTCCTTGCCTGCTTCCTTCACAAATTGATCCTTCCACCAAGAAAGCTTTTCGCCCTTCCATGGCGCCACAGCACCATCATACACCGATAAATGTGGATTTGGGATCACCAAGTTGGCATCGATCCCTAACACTTGGCTATAGCCTTCGCAAGTGGGACAAGCTCCATAGGGATTATTGAATGAAAATAAATTGGGACTTGGTTCGTCAAACTCTATTTCGTCTAATGTAAACTTGTTATTAAAGCTGACTAATTTAGTTTCATTTTGTTCTACCCAAACAATCCCCTCTCCTTCATAAAATGCAGTACCTATAGAGTCAGTCAAACGATGAATATCATCCTCCTCAAATGTTTTCACCACCACACGATCAATTAAAATATAAATTTCCTTGTCTTTGGTATTTTGTTGCAGTTCCTTTTTAGTCCAGTTCAATGCATCTTCTATTCTTACAATTACCGGTGCGGTTTTAGGTGCTCTCAAGTAAATACGTGCAAAACCTTTTTGCATCAGGATATTCAATTCCTCTTGCATAGCTCTTTTAGCATGCTGCTTGAATAAAACCAATAAGACCATTTTATCGCCCTGCTTTCCTTTTTCAATAAAGGACAACACATCTTGTACATCTTGTTTTTTAACCTCTTTGCCACTAATCGGGGAATAGGTTTTTCCGATCCTCGCAAATAAAACCCTTAAGTACTCATATATCTCTGTCATACTTCCCACTGTACTTCTTGGGGTACGCGTAGTTACTTTTTGTTCTATGGCAATGGCAGGACATAATCCCTTGATATAATCGACGTCAGGCTTGCCCATCCTAGACCCATCCTAGACATAAACTGTCTGGCATAAGAGGATAAACTTTCAGCATATCGTCTTTGTCCCTCCGCAAATAGGGTGTCAATGGTCAAGGAGGACTTCCCGCTTCCAGAAACCCCCGTCACCACGATCAATTGGTTTCTTGGAAATTCAACGGATACATTCTTAAGGTTATGCACCCTAGCACCCACCACTTCGATATTGTTTCGCTCCGTTTTATCTAGTCCTTTCTTAGTTACAGCCATAGTACAAAAATAACACCATCATACCCTATTTGGTTGTGTTCTACCTTAATATTATTGTAAATAATAGAATGTGGATATCCTCGAAGGAAAATTCTTGTTTCCCACATCTACGAATCGGGCACAATAAGCTTGTAATTTTCCTACATAATCAAGAGGTAGCACCTACTACCTAACCTAAGAACAACCTATAAAAAACAAACATGAACAAAGTAGTTGAACTGACAGACAACGAATTGATCCAATCTTTCCAAGGAGGCAATACTCGTGCTTTTGATGCCTTGATTGATCGTTACCAAGAAAAAATCTTCAACACCATTTTATTTATGGTGAAAGACAGCTATTTAGCAGAAGATTTAATCCAAGAAATTTTTATTAAAATCATTGACAACTTAAAGCAAAGAAAATATGCCGAAGAAGGCAAGTTCCTTCCTTGGGCTTTAAGAATATCGCATAATTTTTGTGTGGACCATTTTAGAAAAGTAAAACGCACTCCAGTGATTAAAACGAGTGATGACCAAGATATTTTTGAAGTGATTAAGCATACCGATCATTCTGCCGATTATAAAATGACCCGTACACAAACGCATAAAAATATTCAAGAACTCGTTGATTTATTGCCAGAGGAACAAAGAGAGATTATTGTGTTAAGACACTACGCCAATTTTAGTTTTAAAGAAATCGCTACTTTAACCAATTGCAGTATCAATACCGCTTTAGGAAGAATGCGTTATGGCTTGATTAACTTAAGAAAAATGATGAACGAGCGCGGTATGACAATGTAGATTTTAAAAACATTCCCCCATTTTAATAAAGAAGGCCCCGATTGGGGCCTTCTTTATTAAAAAATTTTTTATTTTTTCTTAGCACTACATTTTAACCATTCAAGGTATTGTTGAATGTCTGGTGTATAGCCAATTGGATTTGATTGCAATACTTGGTCTGGACTCAATACCACATACAAAGGCTGCGAGGATTGATTGAAATTCTCTGTCTCAAATGTGGCCCATAAATCTGCTACAGTGTTAATTTGCTTTTGTTGTCCACCTTGAGTTGTATAAACAAAACGTTCAGCTACCGGTAAATTCGCGCGATCATCTACATATAAAGAAAGCAAAATAAAATTTTCTTGGATAAATTTTTGTACAGCAGGATCTGTCCATACTTGCTCTTCCATTTTCCTGCAATTCACACATGCCCATCCAGTAAAGTCAATTAAGATTGGTTTTTGTTTTGCCTTCGCCATTTCCAAAGCCTTGGTATAGTCATTCACTACATTTGCTTTCAAACCATGACTTGAACTATCAGTTGTAAATAAGCTGTAATGTGTTGGTGGGGGAAAGCCACTTAATAATTTTAAATTATTGGCATTTTGCGGCATCAATCCTGCCCCTAAATACAATGCAAAACCTAAGGAAAGTCCACCTAATACTTTTCGACCTAATGCAATTTTTTGTCCTTTTACATCGTGTGGTAACAATAAGAAACCAAATAGGTAAGCAGATAAACCAAGGCTAATTAAAATCCATATACCAATAAAGACTTCTCTTTTTAATAATCCCCAATGTTGCACTAAGTCTGCATTCGATAAAAATTTAAATGCCAATGCCAATTCAACAAAAGCCAATACTTTTTTTACGGTATCCAGCCAGCCACCAGATTTTGGTAAGCTCTGAAGCCATTGCGGGAAGATGGCAAATAAAGTAAATGGCAAAGCCAATGCCAAACCAAATCCTGCCATGCCTTGTGTTAAGGCCCAGGCGCCACCTTGTAATGATCCTACCAATAAGGTGCCTAAGATTGGACCTGTACAAGAGAAGGATACAATTGCTAAAGTGATGGCCATGAAAAAAATACCCCCTAAACTTCCCAAGCCACTTTTAGCATCTGCTTTATTGGCAATACCCGAAGGCAAACTGATTTCAAAATACCCAAAGAAGGAAATTGAAAAGAAAATGAAAATTGCAAAGAAGGCAATATTCAACCAAGCGTTGGTAGAGATGCTATTGAAAATTTCTGGTTGTACATTGCCTACAATATGAAAAGGTACACTCGCCAATACATAAATTAAAAAAATACTCAAGCCATAGATCAACCCATTTTGTATTCCTTGTTTTCTGGTCTTTGATCTTTTTGTGAAAAAAGAAACCGTCACAGGGATCATAGGAAACACACATGGGGTAACGAGTGCAATCAACCCACCTAAGAATCCTAAAAAGAATACCCCCCATGCGCCACTTTCGGCACTTGTACTTGTAGCAGTTTCACCACATGCATTTTCAGGCGCATTACGAGCAGAGGCTGGAAGTAAGATATTGAACTGATTTCCTTTTTGTCCATTCGCCAGTGGCATTGTAATTGGTAATTCAATTACATAAAAAGAGGACTCCTTACCCACACTCATCACGACCACCCCTTTTAAACTATCGGGTTGAAAACCATGAATAACCACTTCTTCATTGATATCAAATGTACCAGAGAATACTTTTGCATTTGTAAACAATACATCTTTTTGAACCTGAGCAGCCACTGAATAGGTAGGCTTATTTACAGGCACTGCTGTTTCCAATGTATATTTTAAACCCGGTGCTTCTACCCCTTCTGCATTGGCGTCATAGACTTTCCATCCAGCTTGAACTTGAACGTTTACTTTAATTGCATAGGTAGAATCATTCTTAGCTGAGATCTGAACAGTTGCTTTTGCAATACTGTCTGCCTGTGCTTGTAACTGTGATACAGTTATGAATAGTGCAATAAAAGTCAAGAATAAATTACGCATGAATAAGGTTTAGTTGCTACTATTATTGAATATCCACTTCAAAACTTTGTTTTGTAGGGGGCAAACATCTTTCCTCATTGCAAACCATATATTCAATGGTCCCAGTCAACTTGGTCTTGGTATTTACTTTTAATGTCACCGCTTGTATAAATTGTACTTTGCCACCAAAAGAGCCAATGACAGCACCAAAATTATTGTCAAATTTCTTTTCTAAATTGCCCACTTCCTTTGTGCTACCATTGATTACTACCAAGGGGTTTTTAGCAAACTTAACCGTTGTAGGCACTGGTCCTTTTTTTACAAATTGAGAGTAGATATGCCATGGTGCATCTACGTTTGCTGTAATAACAACATTATACTTTTTATCTCCAGTCTTCACAGCTTGATAAGCCCATTTTACTGGCGCTAATTTTTGCGATTGACTTTGTAATGCAACTAGCACAATAAACAAAGCAAGTAATATTTTTTTCATCAGAATAATTTTTAAATAATGAATACAACCAATACTATCGCCATCCCTTTATAATAAAAATTATAAAGCAGCTGCAGTTTTTAATAAACCTAATAATTCAAATACCTGAACACCATCTGTATTATTCAAAGCTGGATTGGTTGCTCTTTCTGGATGCGGCATCATACCAAATACATTTCTGCCAGCATTACAAATACCAGCAATGTCTTTAATCGCGCCATTTGGATTGGCATCCCCTCCAATCTTGCCGTCTTTATCGCAGTAGCGGAAAATGATTTGATTGTTTTTTTCTAAACTAGCCAATGTTGCTTCGTCTGCAAAATACCTTCCTTCGCCATGTGCAATTGGGATTTGCAATGGACCACCATTGTCGGATTTGATAAATACATTTTTACAAATGAACTGTTGATTGGCATTTTGTAATAAAGCCCCTGGCAATAAGCCAGATTCGCATAAAATTTGAAAGCCATTGCATACACCCAAAACCTTGCCCCCTTTGTTTGCAAATTCAATCACTGATTGCATCATTGGGCTAAATTTTGCAATTGCGCCACAGCGTAAATAATCTCCGTATGAAAATCCCCCTGGTAGAACAATACAATCTTCTGTGTTAAAATGTGATAAATCGCTGTCCTTATGCCATAACATTTGTACTTCAAGACCAAGGTCTTTTTCTAATGCATCTTGCATGTCTCTATCACAGTTTGAACCAGGGAAAACCAATACGCCAAATTTCATAGTATTACGCTTAAAAAGTTGAGTAAAATTGAATTACAAAGGTACTTAAAAAGGCTTTGCTAAAAAGGGCTAATTCTACACCTAAAAAAGGTGGTTATACACAATCAAACCTGCTGAAATCCAAAAAAAGACATTGGGGATCATTAATTGTTTTGGACCGGCATAACAAAAGCTAATAAAACTGGCTAAAGGGGCGATGACAATGGCAGAAGCGTATAAAGCCTGTGAAGAGAAAATGATCGGTTGAAAAAAAGTCACCAACAAAGTCAATAACATCACACCCCAGTATTTTCGTACTTGAATAATAAATCTATTTTGTTGGTCTTGCCAAAAATAGAATCCAATTAACAATTGAATACCTATGAAGGACAATGCAATGATCGATTTTACATCCATTGCAACTAAAGGATTTTCCCAATCTAATTTGGGTAAAAAAGCGGTAAAAGCTGCAGCTGAGTCTGTTAAAAATACGTAGGTAAAAATAAAGTAAAAGGGCATTAAAATACCCATCATCAATACCAACCATTCTGTCAATCTAAATGGTCTTATAATGACTAAGGCAAAAATAACAACTGGTATCAAAATCGCGATTGGCTCATATAATAAAATGGAAACTCCTACAATCATCCCAATATTGAACTCTAGTGTTTTGGGCTGCGTCTGATCATATAATCGATTTAGTTTGACTAAGATCCAAATAATTAAAGCGTTTGCAATTAAACCCGAACTTATTGCGTCCCAAAAAGGAAACAATGCCGTTAATACTACAAAAGTAAAAGCAGGTAAATAACTCACCTGTTGAAACATCTTAAAACGACTCACTAAAATATTTAACCTCAATGCCTGCACAATCACAATTAAATGAAAAAGCACAATCAGTGCCAAGGGCGGCAGAGGTTTAATATAATGAAACAAAAGGTAGGCTAGTAAACCATCTGTTGGATCAGCAATCACAAAAGGAGCTTCCCAATAAAAATGAAAATGCACTGCAACACTTAACAATACCAAAAACAGTACATTGATATCAGACCTATCTCTAAATAAAAAAACCATAATTACTGAATCGTGATTTTAGCAAAGCCTAATTTTCCTTTTGTTTGATAAGGCAAGATGGCTTCTTTTTCACCCACTTGTTTCAAAGACCTTGGCATCCACTCCACTTGTTTTTCATTTAAAGAAATAGCATTGCCTTGCACGATCGCTCCAGAAGGCGTCAATGTTTGGTGTATCAATTGTCTAACACCTTTTGATTTCTGATAATATAAGAAATTGGTGCCAGCAGTATTATTGATTTGTCCATAACCAATAAACTGATCGACATTCACATCTGATTGTTGTTTATCGATTGTTTTTACAGATTGGATATTTGCTTTTGCATCAAAATTCAATATGGCTACTTTGCCTGCAGTATAGGTAACAGATGGATATCCAAATCCACCAAAACCACCACCCCAGCCCCATGGACCCATCATGCCCCAGCCGCCCCAGCCAAGTCCCCATCCTGGAC
>JBDKGO010000018.1:0-21294 GCA_039798125.1 Bacteroidota bacterium
TCCTTACTATATTTTAATTCAATATCAGGTACCACAGCTATGGGTTGGTAAACATCTCCTTTTGTTTGATCTAGATATTTATATTCTAAAGGAATTTTAAAACTAAATAACTGCTTTTCAATTTCAACTTTAACCACCGCTTCAAATTCAGGATCATTTTCTGCTTTGCCAACCATGGTTTGATCTTTAACCACAAACATGCCTTCAGTTTTTGGATATTCTAACCAATAAGGTTGTGTGAGCTCTTTATTTTCAGGAACTTGAAGGATATAACTAAATTCGATATTTTGATTACTAAACAAAGATTTATTGAGTAAAGTATCCTTGAATGGTAATTGAACTGCTTGCAAAACTGAATTTGCATTACTCCTTTGATTAAATAAAAATTGAACTTTAACCATTTCGCCTGGTATAACCTGCTGTTGATTTATTGTGGCTTCTGTATAAATACCAGCACTTGATTTTATAATCTCTTGTAATTGATCCAACTTATAATTTTTCCAATTGGAATTAGGCAACGTATTTATTTGTTGGTATAATTTTACTAGGGCGGGTATTGAAGCAGAAGGATCATTTATATTAAAGCTATCTACTATTTTATTTATACTCGCTTGAATAGCAGTAGCTTGTATACGAGACCAGTTTGTGTTGACCCCATCCATGATATCTGTTTTTGCAGTATCCCCATTTAAATGCTGGAAGAACTCAAAGTAGGAACCTCTTCTTCTTGGCCTACCTTCTCCTTGACTTTTATGCATTGTTCTTGCTTCGGCACCAATCTCTCCATAGCTTTTACCAATGATAGGATTGTAACCACCTACTTCTATCTTCAATTGATTGTCATTGGTGGTATTGACTGTGCCAAAATTAAAGGTATTCCATAAAATACGTTTTGCTTTCCATGGTTGTACACCATATTTAAATTGTTCCTTAAATTGATTTGGATCTGCTGCAGCTAAATAGGCTTCTTGTGCAATAATAGATGATGCTGCATGATGACCATGCCCTGCTCGTGCATCCCCTGGGAATCTTGTAATGATGATGTCTGGTTGGAATTTACGAATCACCCATACCACATCACTCAATACTTTTTGATGATCCCAAATGGCTAATGCTTCTTTTGCTGATTTACTATACCCAAATTCATAGGCTGTCGAAAAATATTGCTCTGCACCATCTTGTATTCTAGCAGCCAATAATTCTTGGGTTCTAATCAAACCCAATTCTACGCCCTGTTCTTTACCAATTAAATTCTGTCCTCCATCCCCTCTTGTTAAACTTAGATAGGCAGTACGATATCGACGTTCTTTGGTGAGATAAGGCAAAAAAGCATTGTTCTCATCATCAGGATGTGCTGCAATATATAATACAGACCCAAGCACTTCCATTTGTTTTATTTGAGTGAAAATAGTTGCACTATTGTTTTGTCCAAAATGTATTTGAACAAAACAGGTCATACTTAATAGAAGCAAAGAGAATTTACGCATGTGTCAGTGATGATTTGCTTTATTTATTTACCATGAAAAAAAACAGCATTGGTTAAAATCAATTTTCCACCCTCCCAGAAATTTCTGAAAATTGGATCATCCGCCATATAAATAACTTTACCTGCACCAATTTGTTTTACACCCAATAGTACGCCTTCCTCCAATGCAGCTTTCGCTTTCACACCAGCAAAGCCTGTGATATAGCTGTCCTTCTTAAAGCTTCCTACATTCCATGCACTATTAGATGGTTCATATAAAACAACATCTTGCTTTAAACTAAAATAAGTTCCATTGGTACCAAAACCCAAAGGATGTGTTTCGTCCATATAGGTTTTATAAATCGCCCCTGGGATTGAACTCTTTAAGGATTCTTTTTCTCTGTCTTCATACTTTAAAAGATTTTGCACGGATGCTTTTTCTTCTTTTGCATTTTCTTTGATACGAATGCCCCAATCAGCATTGGAAGCCAATGTGCTGGCAGCATTTTCTAAAGCAATCAATACACCACCTTTTCGCACAAATGCCTGAAGCTTATCCGTAATTGGTTTTGAATTCAAATCTCTGTATTGTCCATCTGGTGCAATCAATACATCGTATCTATCTAAATCAATTCTACTTAATTGTGTATAGGTCAATTGTGTAATTGGATAGTTTAATTGTTGATCAAAAAAGTTCCATACTTCTCCAGCAGACAAAGCAGCGACATATTCACCAGTCAACATCGCTACTCTTGGAGCGTGATTGATAACTGGAACATCTGGTGAACCAAAGTCAGCCCCTTTTTCTGCATAACCTGTATTCACTGCAACCGCTTCAATATTTAAACTGCTACAAACAGCTTTTGTAATATCACTCCAGTTATCCAAGTTACTCGTTTTAAGTACGATCAATGTACCAATCTCGTAATTTCTACCATTCATTGTAAATGGTTTTTCGGCATAACGCACTTTTACTTTATTTTTTAGCAATTGTGCCAATGCTTTAGCAGTTGCAAAAGAATGATAAGGAATGATATAACCATAAGCACTTGTTGTCATTGCTGGAGCAACCACATTGAATCCAGGCTCAATAGCCATAGGTTGCTTTGTAGCAAATCCATGAACGCCATATGCATAAGGCAATGCCCATGCAGTGATATCGTAGGTATTTGAGTCATTCACTTGCGTAACTGGTTCTAATAAAACGCGCGCTAAAACACCATGTTCTTGATTTACATTCACCGCCAATGTATAACCTTCATTCACAAAATCAGCTTCTTTCTTAGTGTAATAATCAAATGCCCTGAATTTTGTGTCCCCATTTTTTAAAGTACCATATTGAATATTGTTCTTCTTTAATAAGTTCGCTAACCCCTCTAATTGACTTGCATTTTTAGCAGTCATGATAAAAGTTTTGTATTCAGAAACAGCACCTTGACGACTGTTATCAAAATATTTTTTAAAATTCTCTAAAAGTGGTGTTCTATTTGCGGAACTAATCTCTATGGTTGATAAACTTGTTGTGAAATGGTGTGTCGCTCTTGCTACTAATGTAACTGTATCATAACTATTGTCTTCTACGCCTAATCCTGCACTAATACCCCCCTGCTCATAAGTCATCCCAATAGCACCATTGTACATTGGATAAGTGTCTCCATAAGATGGATACAAAAGGTCAAATCTTTCTTTTGTAAAGAATAACCAATTGTTTTTATCAAAATATTTTGCATGATTTTTTCCAATTTGATCCTGGAAAGATTTTTGCCATGGCGTCAATACATCATGCAAAGGTTCTGCAGCTGGTGCAAAATAATAAGGCTCGTTGTATCCTTGCTCATGAAAATCCACATGCACTTGTGGGTACCAACTTTGATAAAGTGGGATTCGTTGCTGTGTCTCTACTTGCGTTTGCCATGCCCAATCTCTATTCAAATCAAAATTATAATGATTGGTTCTTCCCGCTGGCCAAGGCTCCATATGTTCTCTTGCTGCAGGATCTGTATTGTAGGTAGATCCAACTGCATTGTTATACCAGTTCACATACCTGTCACGACCATCAGGATTGATACAAGGATCAATCATCACCACGGTATTTTTTAACCAATTTTTTGTCTCATTGTTGTTTGGATCTACTAAAGCAAATAAAGTCAACATTGCTGCTTCAGAAGATGCTGGTTCATTGCCATGTACATTATAACTCATCCAAACAATGCCAGGTTGGTTCAAATCCTGCACGGTTCCTTGTACTAGTCCAAGATTGTGTTTTCTAATTTGTTCTAAGTTTTTTATATTTTCTGGGGTTCCAATTGCAGCTACCATTAAATCTCTCCCTTCATTGGTTTTACCATATGGAATGAGTTTTACCATATCAGGTTTTGCAGCTGCAATGGCTGTAAAATAACTGACAATTTGATGGTGTCTGGTAAAGCGTGTACCCACTTTATAGCCCAAAAATTGTTCTGGACTTAGTACTTGAGCAAATAATGAAATTGGAAGGATAAATATACTTACCCACAAAATGGATTTAAAGAAAGATTTTTGATGCATAAATTGGATATTAATAGGTCTTAAAAATAGGCTTTTTAGGGGGGCTTTTAGGCCACAATGGTAGATAGTTTTACACAACCCTACGCATGACTTGTTGATACCTAAATAATTAAGTAATTTAACAGTTCAATCTACCTACTATGAAACAGAAATTTCAGGTTTTTAGCCTTATTGCTTTAGCCCTTTTTCAATTGAGCATCACTGGAAATGCACAGCAATTTTTCAAACAACATCCTCAGATCAATCCATATCAATATACTGTTGTTAAAGAGCAATCTTTTCAAAAAGCAGCAGTCACTTCGGCACACCCTTTAGCAAGTATGGTCGGTGCTGCAATTATGAAAGATGGTGGCAATGCATATGATGCTGCCATTGCGGTTCAATTTACCCTAGCAGTGGTCTTTCCAGGAGCAGGTAATATTGGAGGTGGCGGATTTTTATTGTCTAGAAACAAAGAAGGTGTTTTGATGGGAATCGACTTCCGTGAAGCAGCTCCTAGTAAAGCACATAGAGATATGTATTTAGATGAAAATGGCAATCCTATAGAAGGTATGTCTAGAATTGGGGCATCTGCATCTGGAGTACCGGGTAGCGTTGCAGGAATGTTTAGCACACTACCCTATGCAAAAATGTCCATGAAGCAACTTTTACAACCGGCCTATGAATTAGCTGCCAATGGCTTTGTCATAACAGAAAGAGAAGCAAGAGGCTTGAATGCAGAACGTAAGAATTTTATAAAAAATAGTGCCCAAGCATCTGCCTTTACAAGAAAAGAAAATTGGAAAGCAGGAGACACATTGTATCAACCAGAATTAGCCGCAACGATTCTTCGAATTCAACAAAAGGGTAAAGCAGGATTTTATGAAGGTGAAACAGCTGCAATGATTGTAGAAGAAATGAAAAATAGTAGAGGTGTGATTAGTTTAGAAGATTTAAAAAAGTATACTCCTAAATTTAGAAAGCCCATTGAATTTGATTATAGAGGACATCATATCATCAGTTTTGCGCCCCCATCAAGTGGCGGAATTTTAATTGCACAAATGATGCAAATGATTGCCCCTTATACTGTAACTGCAATGGGTGCAAACACATTTGAATCTGTGAGTTTAATGGTAGAGGCTCAAAGAAGGGCTTATGCAGATAGAGCAGAACATATGGGTGATCCAGATTTCTGGAAAGTACCTACTAAGACGCTAACAAGTAATGCTTATGCTCAGGAACGCATGAAAGACTACCAAGCTGGCATTGCAGGAAATAGTAAAATGATTCAAGCTGGTGTTGCAAAAGAAAGTGAGCAAACAACCCATTTTAGTGTGATTGACGAAGCTGGGAATATGGTATCTGTGACCACCACATTAAATGATACTTATGGAAATAAAACAATTGTAGGCGGTGCAGGTTTCCTATTGAACAATGAAATGGATGACTTTAGTATCAAGCCAGGTGTCCCTAATATGTATGGTGCATTAGGTGGAGAAGCCAATGCCATTCAACCAGGCAAAAGAATGTTGAGTTCAATGACACCTACCCTTGTGACTAAAAACAACCAACCCTATATTACCATTGGAACACCAGGTGGCACCACCATTCCCAATCAGGTATATGAAGGTTTAGTAAATATCATTGACCATAAAATGTCCATAAAGGCCGCTATTGATGCACCAAGATTTCACCATCAACATATGCCTGATGTAGTTTCCGTTGAAGCAGATTTCCCAGAAGCAACAATCAATGCCTTAAAAGAAAAAGGATACACTATTACTAAAAGGGGTGCATTTGGTAGAATGGATGGCGTCATGATATTGCCTAATGGAAACAGGATTGCAGCTGGTGATAAAAGAGGTGATGATAGTGTCGCTGGATATTAAAAATTAAAAATAAAACCCCCTTGCTCAAAAATAAGCTCATTTATATTCGTGTGCTGGTAGCCAGTTTTGTAGGATTGCTATTGCTCTCCTACTTGCTATTGCTTTTGCCTATCGTGCAGGAAAAAATTGGTCAAAGAATTGCAGCAAATTTTAGCCAGTCATTGGGCACTGAATTTAAATTAGAGGGTTTAAGTTTTTCATTATTAAATAGGGTCGATATCAAAAATGTGCTCATCAGAGATCAACAAAAAGATACTTTGTTATATGCACAAACACTTAAGTTAAGGGTATCCGACTTGCTTTTTTCCAGCAAAGATCCTGTACTTGGATATATTGGTTTAGAAAAAGCAAAAATCTATTTACACAGAAAAACGCCTGTATGGAATTATCAGTTTATAGTGGACCATTTTAAATCAAATGATACTAGTAAGTCATCCACCCAACAATTTGATTTAAAGAAAATAGATTTCTCCAATTTTCAGTTCATCCAAGACGATGAGTGGATAGGTACTACAACAAAATTAGAATCAAAACACCTAATTGCTAATTTCAATCAATTTAAAGGCAAAGCAATAGACATTGAAAAAGTCATATTGGATAAACCATTTTATTTCTATTTAGACAAGCCTGGATTAGCTCCAAAAAGAAAAGAAAAAAAGTATAAGCCTCGAAAAAATGAAATGTACTTTAGCGAAAATGGCTTGAATATACTTGCTAAAAAAATAGAAATTGTACAAGGAAAAATATGGATTGAATATGGATTTGGAAATCCTGTTCCTTATTTTGATGAAGAGCACATAAGAATTCAAAACTTAAATGCCACAATTGATAATGCTAATTTTTTGGCAGACACAATCAGTGCAAATGTTCGATTGTCCTTAAAGGAAAGATCTGGTTTTGTGATCAAAAAATTGTCTACTAAATTTAGAATGACCCCAGAAATTATGGAATTTGCTGCTTTGTCATTGAAAACTAATCATAGCAGCATTGGGAATTATTATGCCATGGAATACAAGGATTTTATTCCAGACTTTAGGGAATACATGCATAAGGTAAACATGAAAGCAACTATTACTAAGTCTATCGTGGCTTCTGATGATATTGCCTTTTTTGCACCAGCACTCAATAATATAGACCAGAAAATTGCGGCAAATTTTCGTTTTAATGGAAAAGTGGACGACTTTAAAGTGGAAGAACTAGGTGCACAATATGGTCAGTCTTTTGTAAAAGGAGATTTTTCAATGAAAGGACTCCCAGACATGAAGCAAACAATGATTCAAGTGAATCAATTTAATGCTAAAACCAATATACAAGATCTAGGCAGCTGGATACCGGGAATCAAAGATTTAAACAATCTGCCTCTAGAGACATTTGGCAACCTTTACTTCCAAGGTGATTTATCTGGAACCATCTATGATTTTATCACTAAAGGCAGTATTGCTACAGATATTGGATCAGCAGTCACATCGATACGATTGCAATTTCCAACAAACAGTGAACCAATCTATGAGGGCAATCTTGTTGCAACAAAATTGAATGCCGGCAAATTATTTAATATGCCTTCTTTAGGACTTTTAAATTTTACTGGAAAAATCGCAGGTAGTTCATTTAAACTAGATAAAATTAAAACCAATATAGATGGTCAGATTGACTCTATACAGTTCAATGGATATACCTATGCACAGATACAAACCAATGGTGTATTACAAAAGCAGGCATACAACGGTTCAATTAAAATAAAAGACCCAAATATTAATTTCATTAGCAATTTGGAAGTTGATTTTAAACAGAACACCCCTACTTTTAATGCAGTGGGAGATTTGACAAATGCCAATTTAAGTGCCCTGCAATTTTCAAATAATCAAATTCAATTAACTGGCTTATTGGATGTGAATTTTTCGGGTTCCAATATCGATAACTTTATTGGCTCTGCTAAATTTTACAATGGAAAATTAAAGAGTGCCAAAAATACAATCAATTTTGATTCTGTATCTCTAAAGTCTACCATTGCAAATGGCAATAAGCAAATTATATTGTCAAGCGACGATATACAAGCAAGTATATCTGGCAAATTCAATATCGATCAATTACCAAATAGTGTTCAATATTTTTTACAAGGTTATTTCCCTAATTATATCAAAAATTTAAAAGAAGCTCCAGTTAACCAACAATTTTCATTTCAAGTGAACACTGCCTACTTTGAACCATATATTCGAATTTTTAGAGATGAGTTTTCTGGATTCAATAATATGTTCTTGAAAGGTAATATTAATACAGATAAACAGGCCCTACAATTAGAAGCAACAATACCGTATTTGCAATGGAATAATTATGCCATTGCAAATGGGATCATTGGTGGCACAGGCAATAAAGACAGTTTAAAATTGGACTTAATCGCTAGTGCATTTAATTTGACTGATAGCTTGAAATTAATTAGTCCAAAATTACGAATCACCACTTCGAAAGACCAATCTCTATTTAATTTAAATGCCGAAAGCAAATCCGCCCTTTCTTATATTTCTTTTGAAGGCAAGGTGACTACCTATACAGATGGACTAAGTGTTCAATGGGCCCCTTCTTATTTCATTTTAAATGAAAAAAAATGGACGATTCAAAATCGAGGCGAAATTTCGATCAGAAAGAACAATACCTATGCCAAGCAATTTAGCATCTCCCAAGGATTACAAAAAATTTCAGTTCAAAATCACCCAAATGATGTGAATGGATTACAAGTAAAACTCGAAGAAGTGATTTTAGGAGATATTACCAATCTATTTTTTAGTTACCCAACATTAGAAGGTATTACAAATGCTACGGTCAATTTAAATAAAATTAATGACCAATTTTCTTTGAATATTAATAGTACAATTAATCAATTTAGTTTTAACTCAACCCTACTTGGCAATACCACAGTGAATGCGGCATATGATGACAAAACAGGCATCGTACCTTTTGATTTAAACTGTCCTAACAGTAGCTATCACTTGGCTGCAAAAGGAAGTTATGCGATCAAAGATAGCCTCAACCCATTAGATGCAACGCTCACCCTTCAAGAATCAGAATTTGGATTGATTCAAGAATTTATCGGAGGCGTGTTAACAGACTTAAAAGGGAAAGCGACAGGTGCCATTCATTTTGGCGGGCGCATAGAAAATCCAGATTTACGAGGCATAGCCACCATCAAAGATGCTGCATTCAAAGTAGACTATACAAAAGTGAACTACTTCTTACCTACTGCTACTATAGCGTTCACAGATGAAGGCATAGACTTTGGCACGATTCAAGTCAAAGATAAATTAAACAGAGTAGCACAGTTTAAAGGCAAAATCCTACACCAAAGATTTAAGCACCTTGTATACGATATGGATATGCAAAGTTCAAAAATTGAACTCTTGAATACCGATGTCATAGATAATAGTAGCTTTTACGGACAAGCAGTGGGTAAAGCCTCCATGACCATAAGCGGACCAGAAGAAAATATTAAAATGTCTATTGTTGCAGAGGTCAATGATAGTTCACATATCTATTTGCCAAATGCAACAAGTAAAGAAACTGGTCAATCCGAATTCATCGTCTTTAAGAAAATAGGTAAGTCAATCATCAGTAATGCAGAGACACCAACTTTTAATCTTGTAGTTGATTTAGATGTGAGTGCCGATAATAAAACTCAGATAGATGTCATTTTAGATGATTTAACAGGTGATGTGATTAAAGCTGTAGGAAATGGAAGATTAAAAATTAGGGCTGGTAATATTGAGCCATTGACCATGCGTGGTAAATACAATATTGAAAAAGGAAAATATGATTTCAACTTCCAATCAATTATCAAAAAACCATTTGATCTTATTCCAGAAGCTGGCAACTTTATTGAATGGACAGGCAACCCCTACGAAGCCAATATCCATATTGACGCAAGATATACTGCAGAAAGAGTTAGTTTAAACGAATTGGTTGGAAACGCCAATTTTAGTAATGCAGTAAAATCATACCGTGGCAATGTCTATGTGATTGCAGCACTGAGAAATAAATTAGCAAGACCTGATATTCAATTCACCTTAGCCTTCCCTCCTGGCAATCCAATCAGCACAGATAATGAATTCTCTCAATTCATTTCAAGACTAGAACGTGATGACAATGAAATTATCAAACAAGTTTCTTTCTTAATTGTATTCAATTCATTTGCGCCAGTAGGTTTTAATTCTGGCAATAGTAATAATGCCTATAATGTGACGACACTTGGCATTAATTCCATTTCTCAATTATTAACAAAGGAAATCAATAAATCTGTTACTAATTTATTAAACAAAGTGACAGGCGATCAAAGTCTACGATTTGATATTGGCTCTAATGTATACAATAGTGGCAATTTATTAGATCCTACTGGGGCTGGTATTGCGATCAATTCCAATAAGATAGATCGTCAAAGGGTAAATCTAAAATTAGGTCGTAGCTTTTTTAATGATAAAGTGATTGTCAATTTAGGAGGTGATTTTGACTTTAATTTAAGGTCTGCAACTAGCATTGATAATAATAATTTTCAATGGCTACCCGATTTGAATATTGAATTCATATTAACTAAAGACAGGAAACTAAGAGCCATTGTCTTTAACAGAAATAGTTTAGATATCATTGGTGGTAGCATGGGAAGAAGAAATCGTCAGGGGGTGAGTATCTCCTATCGAAAAGATTTCGAAAACTTTATTTTCTAGGCAAAATTGGTGCTGGTATCTTTTGACAATTCTTAAATCGATACACATAAAAGTTTCTTAGTAACAGCCCCCTTTGTTTAATTTGAATTGTATCCGTCTTCCCCATTTTTTCGAAATAAGGCAGGATTAAATTGGTAGGATCAAATGGCAAATTGGAAGGTTGAACAAAATAAGCGTCCTGCCCTATTTGTATATTAGGTTGGTCTTGATTAAGCCATGCAAATTTGTGTACATCTTCAAGTGCCCCTATTGCAATCACTTGTTTCTGGATAGGTCTTGCTGTATAGAATAAAATATGCCCTGCAGGAAACCATTTAGAGACCAAAATAGGCGCATTCGCTTGCATCCCTCTAGATAACTCGTCTTTTTGAGCAAGGGCCTTAAATTCAGCACTAAATTGCGTCCACCCTGTTACATCATTGATTGGATTATACTCCCCTAAATTTTCTTGACTTTTAGACCCTAACTGAACTGGAAAAACATGCACCAATCCTATGAATCCACATATAAGTACCACAAAAAATCCCAAAGCCCACTGCATTAAATTTGGAATAATTTTTCGGGAAGCTTCTGACCAATAGACACCAGCCAATAAAAATAAAGCAATAAATCCTGGACCTGTCCAATGGGGTAAAGTAGGATTAAACAAAGAGATGCTCCAAAAAAAGACAATCAAAGGAAGACTAAGCCATAGTAATAATGAAGCAATGGCAGATGTATCTTGATGAGCGCTATTTTGATTTATAAAAATGGCTTTAATTTTTTTGAATTGTAACAGAGGAATCAAACAACTTATATAGACCAAAGGATTTTGATAAAAGAATTCTCCAACAATTTGTTGTAAAAAACTTGCTACTTGAATTCCAGAATTCAAAACACGTTTAGAGTGGAATTTATAGGTAATGAAGTCATATTCTATGTTCCAATATAAAATAGGTATCAAAGCAAATAATGTTATGACTACTGCGAAATACAGGAATGGTTGCTTCAGTGATTTAATTTGATGAAATAATAAAAATCCTCCAAATCCAACCCATAAATACAATCCATGTACTTTACTTAATGTAGCAAATCCAATCAAAGCACCTAGAAGAAGCCAGTTGAGCTTTGTAAACAAATGCGGCTTTACGACCCATTTGGTCATTAAATAAATACTGCCAGTGAAAAATAAAAGCTGTGGACTATCTGGCATAATAAATAGGCCAGCAATAATGCTTGTGTAAATAGAACAAGTATAAAGCAATGCTGCAATCCAACCAGCACGTTCGTTATATATTAAAGCGCCTGTTCTAAAAATGATCCAGGTTGCACTAGCAGCAGCAAGGATACTTCCAAGACGCATTGATAAAGTAGAGACCCAATTTAAATTTAGAGTAGATAGTTGTATCATCCATCCAACCATTGGTGGATGATCAAAATGGTTCCAGTCCGGTTGAACTGCATAGGTATAATAATAGACTTCATCATTGCCCAATTCCAGTAAAAATGACAATGCGATTTTTACAATGATTGCAATTCCGATTAACCAGATTGTCTTTTTAGGATAATCTACCTTTGAATATTGCATGGACCAATAATTAAATTATGATTTACTTGCAGCTTGATCTACAAACCAAGTTGTAGCAAGATGATATCCCTTTAAGCCTAAGCCAACAATGGAGCCAACTACTTTTGCAGAAACATGTGATATTTTTCTGAAATCTTCTCGAGCATGTATATTGCTAATATGTACTTCAATAACAGGTGTTTGAATAGAGGCAATTGCATCACCAATGGCAACAGAAGTATGCGTATAGGCTGCAGGATTTAAGATGATCCCGTCTTGGTTAAAACCATATTGTTGAATCGCATTCACAAGCTCCCCTTCTACATTAGATTGGTAATAAGTGAAATTGACTTGAGGAAATGCTTGTTTTAATTGTGCTAAGCAATCATCAAAACTTTCGTTGCCATATATACCTGGCTCACGCTTACCCAATAAATTTAAATTAGGTCCGTTGATGATGGTAATATTTAGCATAGTGCTGATTTTATGATTTCAATTATTGAATTAGTTGGTCTTCATTAATGCAATAAAATCATCAAATAAATAACGGCTATCATGTGGGCCCGGAGTCGCTTCTGGATGGTACTGCACACTAAATGCAGGACGATCTTTCAAACGAATACCTTCGATAGAATCATCATTTAAATTCACATGAGAAATCTCCACATTCGCATGAGCTTTAACAGCATCTGGATTCACTCCAAAACCATGATTTTGTGTAGTGATTTCTGATCTTCCTGTGATCACATTTTTAACTGGATGGTTCAACCCTCTATGGCCATGATGCATTTTAAAAGTAGGAATATCATTCGCTAAGGCCAATAATTGATGTCCTAAACAAATCCCAAATAAAGGTTTTTTCTCTTCTAAAATTGCTTTAATGGTTTTCACTGCATAATCCATTGGCGCTGGATCCCCAGGACCATTAGATAAAAAATAACCAGTTGGATTAAACGCTTTTAAAGTAGCAAAATCTGTCTTTGCAGGATGCACTCTTACATGTGCCCCTCTATCTACTAAGCATTGTAAAATATGTTGCTTCACACCAAAATCTAACACTGCCACTTTCAAAGGCGAATGCACATCCCCAAGTTCATACACTTCTTTCGTACTCACAGTACTTGCTAATTCTAAGCCATCCATGCTAGGCACTTTAGCTAATTGCGCTTTTAGCGCATCTACATCTAAATTATCTGAAGAAATAATACAATTCATGGCACCACTCGTTCTCACATGTGCAACCAATGCTCTTGTATCCAACCCTTCGATAGACACAATATTATTTTCAATTAAATAGTTATTCAAATTTCCGTCCGCTTGTGCACGACTAAATTTTTCTTCTAAATTTCTTCCAATTAAACCATGAATTTTTACTGACTTACTTTCTACATCAGATGCTTTTACACCGTAATTACCTATGTGCACATTGCTCATGATAATAATTTGTCCTGTATAACTTGGATCCGTAAACACTTCTTGATATCCAGTCATACCAGTATTAAAACAAATCTCACCAGTAGTGGTTCCGATTTTTCCAAAAGCTTGACCATGAAAAACGTTCCCATCTGCTAAAACTAAAATTGCTGGTTGTGTGGCCATATAGGTAGGTTGATTTAATTGTTCAAAAATAGGCAAAAAAAAGGCAAGACCAAAGTCTTGCCTTATATGTAAAATGAATTAATTCATTATTCAGCTGTTGGCGTTTCCTCATTAGCGTCTTCTGAAGATACTTCAGCAGTTGGTTCAACTGGTGCTTCTTCTGCAGGAGCGGCTTCAGCTTTAGCAGCGGCAGCTTTAGGGGCAGCAGATGCTTTGCTTCTACGTGTCTTTTTAGCTGGTTCAGTCGCAGAAGCGATTGAATTGCCATAGATTTCGTTGAAGTCAACTAATTCGATCATCGCTTTTTCAGCATTGTCACCTGGACGAATACCTAATTTGATGATACGAGTATATCCACCTGGGCGTGAAGCGATTTTAGGCGCCACCACTGTAAATAGTTCTTTTACAGCAGCTTTGTCGTTTAAATAACTAAACACGATTCTGTGATTGTGACTGATTTCTTCCTTAGAAGCAGATTTCTTAGTCTTAGTAATCAATGGCTCAACGTATTTTCTTAAAGCTTTAGCTTTAGCTAAAGTAGTTACAATACGCTTGTGCGTGATAATTTGACAAGCTAAGTTCATCAATAAGGCTTCTCTGTGTGCCTTTTTTCTACCAAGGTTGTTGTTTTTGTCTCCGTGACGCATGACTTTTAAGTTTTATCCTTACACCGTGTCAGGAATTGTAAGGTTTGAGCTTTCGCTCGTTTATAAATAGTGATTTACGCTAATCTTTAAAGACTATTGTAAATCTAATTTGTCTAATCCTAATTTACCTAAGTCCATTCCAAAGCTCAATCCTCTTTCGATCAAAACTTGCTCGATTTCAGATAAAGACTTTTGACCAAAGTTTCTGAACTTCATTAGATCTTCTTGCTCATATTGTACCAATTCGCTCAAGCTGTTAATTTTAGCCGCTTTCAAACAATTGAACGCACGAACTGACAAGTCTAAATCTTCTAATGGTGTCTTTAATACTTTTCTTAATTGCAATACTTGCTCATCTACCACATCTTCTTTCTTATCTTCTTTGTTGTCGAAGGTAATGTTCTCGTCTGTGATGATCATAAAGTGTTGAATCAAGATTCTAGAAGCTTGCTTTACAGCATCTTCTGGATGGATGGTACCGTCTGTAGCAACTTCTAAGATTAATTTCTCATAATCTGTTCTTTGCTCCACACGATAGTTTTCCATTACGTATTTCACGTTCTTGATTGGTGTGTGAATAGAATCAATTGCGATATAACCGAATGGCATATCTTTTAATTTATTCTCTTCAGCAGGAATATATCCACGACCTTTTTGGATCGTTAATTCAATATCTAATTTAGCAGAAGGATCCATGAAACAAATCACTAATTCTGGGTTCATCACCTGGAATTGTTGAGAAGCTTCACCAATATGACCTGCATTAAATTCGCTACCACCTTTGATTGATAAAGTGATTTTTTCTGAACTTACGTCTTGATCTGCCTTACGCTTAAAACGAACTTGCTTTAAGTTTAAGATCATTTCAGTTACGTCTTCAGTAATACCTTTGATTGTAGCAAATTCGTGATCTACTCCTTCGATTTTAACACCTACGATAGCAAAGCCTTCTAAAGAGCTTAATAAAACTCTTCTCAAAGCATTACCTAATGTTAGACCAAAGCCTGGCTCCAATGGACGGAATTCGAATTGTCCTTCGAAATCATTTGCTTTTTGTAAAACAATTTTATCTGGTTTTTGAAAACTTAATATAGCCATGTTACTACTTTTTTTTATTTGATTCTTTCTTTGGAAAGAAATTTTGTTAAGTGCTACCTACTATTTAGAGTACAATTCTACAATCAATTGCTCCTTGATATTCTCAGGAACTGCTTCGCGCTCTGGCATTGTAATAAAAGTACCAGTGTTGGTAGTTTCATTCCAATCTACCCAGCTAAACTTAGTGTTTCTAGCACGTTGCTTGCTTACAATAGAAGAATTGTGTGCACTCTTAGGACGGTAAGTGATGATATCACCTGGACGACATGTATAAGAAGGCACATTTGTCACATCACCATTTACAGCGATATGCTTGTGTGCAACCAATTGACGTGCTTCAGGACGGCTTGCAGCCAATCCCATTCTGAAAATTGTATTGTCTAAACGTGCTTCTAATAATTTGATTAAGTTTTCACCTGTAACGCCTTTTAAACGAGATGCTTCTTCAAAAGTCTTACGGAATTGGCGCTCTAATACACCATAAGTGTATTTCGCTTTTTGCTTTTCTCTTAACTGTAATGCATACTCGCCTAATTGCTTACGCTTGCGTTGCGCTCCGTGTTGACCTGGAGGGTTGCTGTTTTTACCCAACCATTTTGCGTTCCCTAAGATAGGTTCGCCGAAAATGCGGGAAATCTTTGTTTTGGGGCCTGTGTAACGTGCCATAATGTTGCTTTTTTTTGATTTTTTAATGTCGACGCATCATCAGTAAAAATCTAAAATCAATGATGCATCCTGGTTTATAAATAGTTAATCTAATCAATTGAACTCGGAATAATTATACTCTTCTTTGCTTAGGAGGACGACATCCGTTATGTGGCATAGGCGTTACGTCACGGATAGAAATCACTTCGATACCAGATTGAGAAATAGAACGGATTGCACCTTCTCTCCCTGAACCTGGACCCTTTACAAATACTTCTACTCTTTTAACACCAGCATCTAACGCCACTTTCGCTGCGTCTGCTGCTGCCATTTGAGCTGCATATGGTGTGTTCTTCTTAGAACCTCTGAAGCCCATTTTACCTGCACTACTCCAGCTGATCACTTGACCTGCTTTGTTTGTGAAAGCGATAATTAAATTGTTGAATGTTGCACTGATACGAACTTCTCCAGAAGCGTCTACTTTAACGACTCTCTTCTTTGCAGCGGCTTTTGCACTGTTCTGTGCTTTGTTTGGTTTTGCCATTTTTTTTGAGGTATGCCCTAAATACTTGCAATATATACAGGTAAAAAGAGCGGGTTATTTAAATTGAAATTCCGCCGAAGCGGAAACCGAATAAATCTCCCCTGAAATTTTGGTGTCAGGATCTAATTTTAGTCGGATTTATATAACAAAAGGTAGTCACCGAAGTGACTACCTAGTATTTTTATTTCTTAGCTACTTTCTTCTTACCAGCAACTGTCTTACGCTTACCCTTACGAGTACGTGAGTTCGTCTTAGTACGTTGGCCACGAACAGGTAAACCTTTTCTGTGACGCAATCCACGGTAACAAGCGATATCTAACAAACGCTTAATGCTCATAGAAACTTCACTACGTAAAGCACCTTCTACTTTGAATTCAGCATTGATGATATTACGAATTGCAGTTTGCTCTTCGTCATTCCACTCATTTACTTTCTTATCGTAACTGATGTTTGCTTTTGTTAAGATATACTGAGCGGTAGAATGTCCAATACCGAAAATGTACTGTAGTCCTATTTCTCCTCTTTTGTTTTTTGGTAAGTCGATACCGGCAATACGAGCCATATGCTAAAACTTGATTTTATGTTTAATTTTTTTATTTTCTAAAACTTTAGCGTCTCCGCTAAAAGCCTTACTATCCTTGTCTTTGCTTAAAGCGAGGGTTCTTTTTGTTGATCACAAATAATACGCCTTTACGCTTCACGATTTTGCAATCGGCACTACGTTTTTTGATAGATGCTCTAACTTTCATCTTTTTGTTTTTAAATATTTATTCCTAATGTTTTTTAAACGCTTTTGTAGAAATAGATTCAGGTTATTTATGTCTGAAAATAATTCTTCCCCTTGTTAAGTCATACGGACTCATCTCCACTCCTACTTTATCACCTGGCAAAATTCTGATATAGTGCATGCGCATTTTACCAGATATTGTTGCTAAGATTTCGTGACCATTTTCAAGCTTAACTCTGAACATAGCATTGCTCATAGCTTCTATAATTACTCCATCTTGTTTAATCAGCGGTTGTTTTGACATACTTATTTTGGGGTTGCAAAGATATGGAAATGAATGGAATTACGAAAAAATCACGAGTAATTCTTCTAAAAAGGCTAAAATAAAAGGAGAACTAGGCGTTCTCCTTAATAATATATTGAAAATCAATGTGTTAAATTTAATCGCCTAGCCCATTCCTGGGAATAACGGACGACCAATACCCTCCCTAAAAGGCCATGGCATTGCTAAAAGAATTAATATGAGCGCAATTACGTACAAAATACGTGTTGGACTTGCTTTTAATGTCTTTTTATATTTCACATGGCCAATCGTAATCAACACAATTGCCAAAATCATTGAAAAAATGTGTTCTACTGCCCAAAAACGGCTTGCCGCATCTTTCATTGTGGCAGCCATTCCCGCAGATTGGATCATTTTAATCCCTAAAGGCCCAGCGATATATTGATAAAGTCCCACTAATAAACTTGCATGGGCACTCATTAAAAGGGTCTTACTTGTCTTTAAAGCATCCTTTTGAGTGAATAACTTATAAATGCTTAAGATTAAAGCGATTAAAACCACCCATCTTAACGTGTTGTGTAAATGTAAAAGTCCTGTATACATAGGTTCAAATTTGTAGCTAAAGTAATTAAAAAAAGCTAAACTTGTTAATAGACCCAGTCCGCCACAAATAAATTGGTATCCCTAGTGCCTTTATTGTTTCTGTTAGAGGCAAAGATGATTTTTTTACCATCAGGGCTAAACATTGGGAAGGCATCAAAACCTTTATCTCTACTTATTTTAACCAGACCAGAACCGTCTAGGTTGATTAGATACATATTAAAAGGGAACCCTCTTTTATACTCATGATTGCTACAAAAGATGATCTGCTTGCCATCCGGTGTAAAATTAGGGGCCCAATTGGCTTGCCCCAGCTTGGTAATTTGCTTTGCATCGGACCCATCCGCATTGGCAACAAATACTTCCATGTTGGTTGGTGCTACCAAACCTTCTTTCAAAAGACTGCTATATTCTGCAATTTCTGCCTCAGTTTTTGGACGACTCGCTCTCCACACAATTTTTTTCCCGTCTGGACTAAACCAAGCACCCCCATCATAACCTAATGTATTGGTGACCTTTTTTTCTTTTCCAGATGCAATATCCATCACATATAAATCTAAATCACCATCCTTATCACTACAATAAATCATTTTCTTTCCATCATAAGATAAGGTTGCTTCTGCATCATACCCTTTTGCAGTAGTTAGTTTTTTTAGCACATTGCCATTGGTATCCGCCATAAAAATATCATAGGTATTGTACAAAGGCCAAATGTATTTATTACCATATTTTGCGCGATCCACAGGTGGTGGACAGTCTGCACTCCCTTCGTGCGTGGAGGCATATATAAGATGCTTGCCGTCTTTCATAAAATAAGCACAAGTTGTTCTGCCCTTTCCAGTGCTGACTAGTTTGTATTTAAATGGATCTACTTGATTCAATGGCAGATTGCCCATGAAAATTTGATCACATACAATCCCCTCTTTAGGATTGGTTTTTTGAAAAATAATACGCTTACTGTCATAGCTCCAATAAGCTTCTGCATTGTCTCCACCAAATGTCAATTGTTGTACATTTTTAAAATGGGTCTCCCCTTCAAATTGTAAAGTATCTTCTTGAGCCATCACGCTTAAGCCAGAAAACAAAGCAAAGAGGATGTAGATGAATTTTTTCATAGGTTTTGAATTGGCCGCAAAAATAACGTTAATCATCAAAGACAAGGATCCAAAATTCAAGAAACAAGTAAATGGGAATTATTTTTGACGAAAAAATGACAGTTCCCTAAAAAAATAAGAACTTTGAAAAAATACAAGTTATGGCCATTATTGCTCCCTCCCTTTTAGCTGCCGATTTTTTAGAACTAGGTAAAGCATGTTCGATGCTCAATGCTTCTGAAGCGGAATGGTTTCATTTGGATGTAATGGATGGTGTTTTTGTTCCGAATATTAGTTATGGTTTACCCATCATAGAACAAATAAAAAAAACAACTACCAAGGAAATGGATGTGCACTTAATGATTGTACAACCAGAAAAATATATCCCTGCATTTAAGCAAGCTGGTGCAACTATTTTAACAGTGCATTACGAAGCTTGTCCTCATTTACATAGCACCTTACAACAAATTAAAGCTCATGGCATGAAAGCTGGTGTGGCATTGAATCCACACACACCTATTGATGTTTTGAAAGACATCATTTTTGAGATTGACGTGGTTTGTATCATGAGTGTGAATCCAGGCTTTGGAGGTCAAAAATTTATTCCACATACTTACGAAAAAGTAAAAGCTTTAAAGCAATTGATTGTACAACATAATGCTTCTACATTCATTGAAATTGATGGTGGTGTTACACTAGAAAATGCTGCTGCATTGGTTGCGGCTGGTGCGGATGTCTTGGTCGCTGGTACCACAGTTTTTAAAGCATCCGACCCGATTCAAATGATTGCAAGTTTAAGAAATTGTTAAGCCCAAATTAGCTTAGGCAGTAATCCACATAGTGTGCAAATGTTTGACTTGTTTGTGAACTTGTGTATGTTAAATTGTGTTAGGTAGATATAACCCATCTTCTTAACCCATAAAACAATTGATTTTTTTGGTGTTAACAATAATAAATTTGATCTCTTAAAAAAGAAATTTCCCCTCTTAAAAATTTTATCACGTGGCACCCAAATCAAATTAAGTGGTGCACCAGAACAAATTGATATTGCAAAAGAAAAAATTGAATTGGTCATTCAATACATGGAACGCAATGGGCATCTAAGTGAAAATTATTTTGAACAAATTTTAGGCGGAGATGACGCCGAAGTCATTGATAATTTTATAGACCAAAATCCAAACGAAATATTAGTACTTGGTCCTAATGGAAAAACAGTTAGAGCCAGAACTGCCAATCAAAAAAAGATGGTCACATCGGCAGACAAAAATGATATTGTATTTGCTATTGGACCAGCAGGTACTGGTAAAACCTATACTGCTGTTGCATTAGCCGTTCGTGCTTTAAAAAATAAATTGGTTAAAAAAATAATTCTTACTAGACCTGCTGTAGAGGCTGGAGAAAATTTAGGTTTTCTACCTGGTGATTTGAAAGAAAAAATTGATCCATACTTAAGACCTTTATACGATGCATTAGATGACATGATACCGGCAGATAAATTAGCCTATTATATGTCATCAAGAACAATCGAAATTGCACCACTTGCATACATGCGTGGACGAACTTTGGACAATGCATTTATTATTTTAGATGAATCCCAAAACGCAAACGATTTACAAATAAAAATGTTTTTAACGCGAATTGGTGCCAATGCAAAAGCCATCATCACTGGTGACCCTACTCAGGTAGATTTACCACGCAATCAAAAGAGTGGATTAGAGAAAGCAGTCAGAATTTTACAAAATATCGAAGGCATTGCACATATACAATTAGACGAGGAGGATGTGGTACGTCATAAATTGGTTAAAGCAATCATTAAGGCCTACGACAAAGAACGTGAAAATGAAACCGAAAACTCCTACCATCGATAGGTTGGAATGAATAGATCATGAAATTGACTCAAAATAGCGCATAAGATATGAATC
>JBDKGO010000019.1:0-19133 GCA_039798125.1 Bacteroidota bacterium
TCATATGCTCGTCCATTCTTTCATTGTATTCCAATGGCTCATTTTTCCAATTCTTATTATAGGATACAAACCAGCCTAACCAAATAGAACGAGATAGGCGCATTAAAATAGGTTGTATTAAAATCAATAAAAATATTGTAGTACCTAACCAATAAAACATTCTGTTGTCATCTAATTCCCAAGTCATGCCAATCAATACTTTCCATGCAACAAACATAGAAACAAAATAGGCGACTGTTAAAGCATAACTTACATAACCAGTACCATAATAAAACCCTACTTCAATTTCAGTTGGCTGTCCACATACCGGACAGTGGTCATTCATTTTTGTGATATTGGTAAGGTCGTAAGGATTGGTACTAGTGAATAGTTTACCTTCTCTACATCTTGGACATTTATTTGTTAACGTGCTGTATAGGTAGCTATTTTTCATACCGCAAAGATACAAAAATTAAGGAGCTATCAATTGCTCCATTTGTATACCTCTAGAACCCTTTATGAGTAGGGTATAGCCCTTCAAGTGTTGTGCTTGTATCCAGGCTTTAGCTTCTATCACTGTATCAAAATAAAGATAAGAATGTACGCATGGCTTAAACTCTGTTCCTACAAGAATTACCTGCTCCCAATTGGTTTGCTTCAATTGATCTATCAGGGCTTGATGTTCCATTAAAGTAGCAACGCCTAATTCTCGCATCCCGCCCAAACAAACCACTTTATTCTCCTTATTTATTTTTGCAAAATTCTCCACTGCTAATTTCATGCTGGAAGGATTGGCATTGTAGGCGTCTAAAATTACTTCGTTGTTGTTCCAAGTCAATAATTGTGAACGACTATTGGTTGGGATATAATTTTCAATTGCTGCTTTTATTTTTTCATTGGGTACTTTAAAATATTGTCCAATTGTAACAGCAGCTAATACATTGGGTAAATTAAAATTCCCGACTAAATGTGTTTGGATGGAATCTATTTCAATGCCTTTTTTAAATTGGACAGACAACATGCCATGATGATCTATTGCATCTCCTTGAATTTGTCCTTGTTCTTTTCCATATCCAATGACATGGTGGATGCCTTGGGCCATTTGCAATAAATAGTCAAAATCTTGCATCAAAAACACCGTGCCATTATGCCCTTTTAAAAAATCAAACAATTCGCCTTTTCCTTTTTTCACACCTTCCACACCGCCAAACCCTTCTAAATGTGCTTTACCACAATTCGTGATCATGCCATGGGTTGGCAAAGTATAAGAACAATAACTTTCAATTTCTTTTTGGTGATTGGCGCCCATTTCAATCACTGCAATTTCTGCATCTTTTGGAATGCTTAATAAAGTCAATGGCACACCTATATGGTTGTTTAAATTTCCTTGAGTGGTATAGGTTTTAAAATGGCTTGCTAAAACAGCATAGACCAATTCTTTGGTCGTTGTTTTCCCATTGCTACCAGTGATGGCAATGAATGGAATGTCAAATTGTTGACGATGGTATTTTGCTAATGCTTGTAGGGTGGTTAATACATCATCTACCAAAATGATACGGTCTGGATAGGCAGCACTGTCAGCAATTGCTTCGTCCACTATGGCATAACTTGCTCCAGCTTCTAATGCAGCAATCGCGAAAGCATTGCCATTGAAATTGGGTCCTTTTAATGCGAAATATAAATCACCTTGTTGGAGTTTTCTGGTATCTGTTACAACAGAAGGATGTGCTGTGTAAATAGAATATAAATCTTCGATTGATCCAAGCTTCATAGCGATTGGTTTAGCTTTTTGCCATCAATAAACATGTTGCTGTTGCAACTAATCCTTCTTCTCTTCCTGTAAAACCCATCGTTTCTGTTGTAGTTGCTTTGATAGAAATATCCTTATTGCCAATATGCAAAATAGAAGCAATGCATTCTTGCATCGCAATTACGTATGGCTTTATTTTTGGTGCTTCTAAACAAAGTGTGGCGTCTATATTGACAATTTGATAGCCTTCTGCAGTGATTAAATCGTATGTTCTTTGTAATAAAATCTTACTATCAATATTCTTAAATACATTGTCAGTGTCTGGGAAATGTGTGCCAATATCACCTAAGCTTAATGCGCCTAATAAAGCATCACAAATTGCGTGAAGTAATACATCTGCATCACTATGTCCTAATGCTCCTTTGTGGTGTGGGATAAGAACGCCTCCAATCCATAAATCTCTACCCGCTACTAATTGATGAAAATCGATTCCTGATCCTATGCGTAAATTCATTAAAATTTATTTTTGAGTCTCTGCCATAAATTAGGCTGCTCTTCCTTGGCATCTGGCGTATCCATTCCAAAAGCAGAAATAGCACATCTAAATCCAATTGTACTGGTAGATTGATCTTGATCTAAATACCTCCTAGTTCCTGGATTTAACCAATATGGACGATCTTTCCAGCTTCCACCTTTGTAGACTCTTGATTTGTTAGAGATCATTGTATTGGTTCCAGTTTCGTAGCTGGATGTATTGGCATCATCACCATCCAACACATTGTTGCCTCTATATGGATTAAAATCATCCATGTCGATACTATTCATTGGGCGATAGATATCCGCAACCCATTCATTGACATTGCCACTTAGATTATATAAGCCCAATGGGTTTTGTAGAAAACTATTGATTTTACTCGGGAAACCAGCACCGTCATTACCGTAACCAACCATGCCCATATAATCGCCACTACCATTTTTGAAATTGGCCATGAACATACCTCGTTTGCTTCCTTCTTTTTTACCAATCTTACCAGTTGGGTTGTTTCTTAGGCCATCATTGCCATTTGAACTCCAAGGATAAGGGGAATTAGAAGAGATGATACTCGCATTAGGTGTCCCTGAGTTGGGTCCAGCTTTTGGGTTATTAAAATTCGAGATATAATTCTTTCCACTAGAAACTTTTGCTGCATATTCCCATTCTGCTTCTGTTGGTAATCTAAAATCAGGAATTAACACATAATCCCCTAAGTTCTTGTTCTTTACTTTTGTAGTAGGAGTGATTGGGGTCGTTTTTTTATTGCTATCAACCAAACTATTACTTGATTCCATCTTTCCTAAATAGGGTTTGGTTGGATCAATTAAACCGTATTTGATTAAAGTTTTTTCATTTGCTCTATCCGTTCTCCACCTGCAATAAGCATTGGCTTGTTCCCAACTTACACCAACTACAGGATAGTCATCAAATGCTTTATTTCTAAAATAGCCTTCCACCATTGGTTCATTGTAAGCAAGATCGGTCCTCCAAACTAATGTATCTGGAAGTGCTGCTTTTACCATTGAATCTTTCCCTAATGGCAAAAAAACACGTTCAAGCCATTTTACATAATTTCTGTATTGCTTGTTACTTACTTCGTATTGGTCAATTCTAAAAGAACTCACAGTGACTCTTCTCAAATTATTGTTCCAGTCACCCATGATATTTTCCTGGTTCATGCCCATGGCAAATGTACCACCTCTAATCAAAATGGTGCTATCATAGGGGTCATCTTTGTCGGCAAATGCAACTTGATTGCTTTGTTTACTGTCGAATTCAGCGATCATTTTAGGACCTAAAAAAAGTACCGCAAAAAATAATAATATGCTATTAATAAAGTTCATCTGTTTTGTTTAATCAGTGCTGTTTAAAATCTTCTGCGAATATACTTGCTTTTTCACTCAATTATTCAAATGCAAATAGATTCTTATGTTAGTAAAACCCTAATTTTAGGGTATGAGACTTCCCGTTTTAACATTTTTTTTAATTGGATACTGCTTTCCTGTTTTGGGATGGGGACAGGTAGGCATGCTTTCGAAAGGAAATTGGGTTAAAATAGCGGTGCCAAACGAGGGTGTTTATCAGATGACTGGTGCACAATTTAAAGCGATGGGGTTTGCAGGCAAATTGAATGCAAATCAAGTGCAGTTATTTGGAATGGATTTGACAAAACTTAACGAAAAAGTACCCAATGCATTGCCTGATAGTTTAACAGAAATTGCCATTGAAATGCAAGATGGGGGAGATGGGATTTTTGACGATCAAGATCAATTTTTGTTTTATGCACAAGGGCATTATCAATGGGTCAAGTCAGCTTTGGATGAAGCACCAATTCGTCAAAAAATCACAAGCAATGATTCCTTATATTTTTTCCTACGTATTGGAACGAATGGAAAAAGAATTACAAGTTTTAATAAGTCTGGCCCTTCATCAAAAATAGTACAAACCTATGCAGCTAAATGGTTGATCGAAAAAGATACAATCAATATTTTAAGTAGCGGTAAAATTTGGTTAGGGGATCCCATGGGGACGGGTATTGGTAAAAAAACGACGCAGTCCTTCTCGCTAAATATGGAAGGTTTACAGTTCAATGCGCCGATCATTTTTCAGAGTCAATTGGCTGCTTCGGCTTATCAAAAAAACGCAGCATTTGCAATAAAGTTGAATGATCAAATATTGAGTACAAAAATAATAGACTCTGTTACTGGAAATATTTTTGAAGATGCCTATAAAATAGAATTTGATAGCAGTTCCATTTGGTTAGATAAAATTAAAGTGCAGAAAGTGGGGCAAAGCTTGAGCAATGTGAACCTGCAGGTTGATTTTAATGCAACAACCGGCTCCACGGGTTGGATAGATTATATGGCATTGCATGGACAAAGAACGATTGGATATTGGGGCAATACAGGATTTGGGTTTGACTACCAATCTACTAATCCAGTAGGTCAAACAATTGAATTTGAAATTCAAAATGCAACTACTCAAACCAGGGTTTGGGATTTGAGTCAATACCTTCATCCTGTCGCATTGAGTACACAAATGGGGCCAAATACAATAGCCTCATTTAAAGTTACGGATGCCACACAAAAATATTTTTATGTCTTTGAGGCCAATAAAATCAATTCGGCACAATTCTCCAGTATGATCCGCAATGATAGTAGTTTCTCTGCAAGCCCGGTAGATTATATTATTATTTCGGCACCTGATTATCTTCCTGCTGCAAAGGTCCTTCAAACCTTTCATGAAAAACAAAATGGCTACAAGGTCGGATTATTTAATGCAACACAAGTATACAATGAAATGGCTAGCGGACAAACTTCGCCCATTGCCATTCGAAATTTTATAAAATACATCATTGAACAATCAAAATTAAAAAATCAGGTGAGGCCTGCTTATGTTTTATTGTTTGGTATGGGCAATTTCAATACACAAAAAATTCAAATCAATAAAGAATTACCAGTATATACAAGTGAGCTCTCCAATGCTATTTTATCTTCCTATAGTTCAGATGATTTTTACGCAATACATCAACCAGGTAATCAAATTCAGTTTACACAGTCCATTGATTCTATTAGTTTGGCAATTGGTAGGATTCCAGCAAGAACCATTGCTGAAGCCAATAAAATGGTAGAAAAATTAATCCAATACCAATCCAACAAAAAAATGGGGCTATGGCAAAACCAATTGACTTGGGTTGCAGATGACGGGGATTATAATTTACATCTTCAGGACGCAGAGGAAATCATTGGAAATTTAAAATTAAAAGCAACGAACTGGAATCATAAAAAATTGTATTTAGATTTATTTAAAGCGAGCCAAACATTGACTGGGAATACCTATCCTGATGTAAATAAGGCAATACAAGAATCGATACAAACCGGCACCTTGGTCTTGAACTATACAGGTCATGGAAATTATTTACGCTTAACAGAGGAGGCGGTGATTTCTAAATCAGAAATGCAGTCTTGGAATAATGCGGGTAAATTACCAATTATGGTTACGGCCTCTTGTGATTTTGCGCCATATGACCAACCCGTAACTGCTCCAATTGGTTTTGATGCTTTGATGCAAAATGACAAAGGAATTATTGCATTGGTGGCAGCCAATAGACTTGTCTTTGCATATAGTAATAAGCAAATTAATGATGCATTTATGCAGGCATTATTGGTGCCTAATTCAAATGGTCAATTTATGTCTATTGGGCAAGCCTTACAAGCCGCCAAAAATTTTAATTTTAGCAGAAATGGGGATCGCATAAATGCATTTAAGTTTGGCTTAATGGGGGATCCAGCCATGCGCATCGTACAGCCAAAATATCAAATTAATTGCACCGAGTTGAATCAAATGCCTTGGTCGGACACCATTAATTTAAAGGCTGGCGGAAAGTATACGATTAAAGGAAATTTGTCAGTAAAAAATCAAACCCTTCAAAATTTCAAAGGCTTGATAGATATGGTTTTATGGGATGCTCCAAGCACAAAAAAAACTTTAGCAAATCAAGTGAATAGTCAACCTGTAGCCATCGAAACACAAGAACAAGCGCTATTTAAAGGAAAGGCAACAGTGCAAAATGGACAATTCGAAATCAGTTTCATCCTACCAAGCAACCTGCCTTCTTCCGACTCGGCAGCGCTTAAATTACAGCTTTATGCATACAATGATACTGCAGATGCGAGCATGCAATTTCAGTCCATCTACATTCAAGGTTCAACTGTACAAAATAAACAAGATACCATTGGTCCAGTCATCAAAACTTATGTGAATGATACGTCTTTCAAATCTGGAGATTGGGTAAGTACCCCATCAACATTATTTGTGCAATTAAAAGATAGTTCGGGTATACAGTCTTCGGGCATTGAATTGGGGCAGGATTTGAAATTAATTGTTGATGACACCCTAGTGAAAAATTACAACCTGAATGCTTTTTTCACTTACGATGAGAATCAATATCAATCAGGGATGATTCAATATCCATTACCAGTTTTGGAGGAGGGCAAACATAGATTAATCCTCAAGGCCTGGGATTTGTTAGGCAATGTTTCCAAAGACACTATTTGGATAGAAGTGCCAAGTAAAAAAAATAAGAATATTAGAAATTTAAGTATTAGCCCAAATCCTGTGCAGACCAATGCAAAGATTAGTTTTGAGCTTAATAATAGTGTAGACCCAATTTTGATGCAATTAGAAGTCTTTGACGCCAGCGGGAGACGACATTTTTCTTTAAGTCAACAAATACAACCTAAGGGCAATAAAATCGTCATGGATTGGGGTGGTCAAAGCAGTAATGGAGGCGTTTTGCCACCTGGGAAATATTTTTTCAAAGTGATGGTTCAGCAAAATGGCTTAGTAGAACAAATGTTAAAAGGATTTTTAAAGTTTTAAATATTGATTTCTAGGTTTATCTTTACTAATATTGAACATTAAAGCATTTAAGTATGATTAAAATTACCACCATCAAAACAGGCTTATTTGTAGTTTTATTTTTTGTAGCGAATTCAATTTCTGCACAAAGAACACTTAAATTACAAAGTACTGCTGTACCATTTATGATGATATCTCCGGATGCAAGATCTGGTGGTATGGGTAATTTGTCTATTGCCATGTCTCCAGAAGCGAATGATCTTTTTGGCAACACGGCGAAGATTCCTTACTTAAATAATAACCGAGGTTTTTTAATTAATTATACGCCTTGGTTAAAAGATTTAGGATTGAATGATGTGTATTTAGCGAGTGCAGGGTATTATAAAAAATTAAACAGTTTTAGTGGGATCAATAGTTCCTTGCGTTTTTTTAGTTTAGGTAATATTGATTTCACAGATGAGTCTGGGCTATCTACTTTACCTTCTCAAAGGCCTTCAGAATTTAGCTATGATTTTGGTTACAATATTTTATTATCAGATGCCTTGAGCATGGGTGTAACTTTGAGGTATATCAATTCAAGATTGGTGCAGGGTTCATATGGCGCCAGTGGTACCAATTTCAAAGCTGGAAATACTTTTGCAGGCGATATTAGTTTATTCTACAAACAAAACGAAGATTTAGAAGGCTTTCATGCAGGTTTGGTTTTATCTAATCTAGGAGGTAAAGTGAGTTACTCTAATGAGTCAAAAAATAAATATTTTATTCCAGCAAATATTGGATTAGGCCTTGCCTATTTAAGTAAATTTGATACAGAGAATTCATTAGAAATGGGGGTGGATATCAATCGTTTAATGGTACCTGCTAGTCCAACTAGTAGTGATGCTCAAGTGGTTGATCAGTATTTTTCTCAATCTGTTGTATCCAGTTGGTTTAATTCTTTTTCGAATAAATATGGTATGCCTTTATCTGAATCATTAAAAGTATCTGTAGGTGCTGAATACAATTATGCAGACCGATTTCATTTGAGGGCTGGCTATTTTATAGATAATAATAAGAACCTAGGTAGCATGCAGTATTTTACAGTGGGCTCTAGCTTCCAATACCAACAGTCTAAATTCAATATTTCCTATTTGGTTCCTACGGGGGGTGGTATTACAAGAAATCCATTGTCAAATACCTTGCGTTTTGGCTCCATTTTTTACTTCTAAATAATTTGTTAACTAAGGCAGTCTCCCTACAATTTACCTGCTTTTTTAACTACTTTTGTGGCACATGTCTACAATCATTCCCATTGTGAACCACAGCCATCATCCTTTGCCTGCCTATGCAACGCAAGGGTCTTCTGGTTTAGATTTACGTGCTTTTATCACTGCACCCATTCAGTTGGCGCCATTAGAGCGTGTTTTGATTCCTACGGGATTACATATTGCGATGCCAAATCATTTAGAGGCACAAATCCGACCAAGAAGTGGACTCGCGATCAAACAAGGGTTGACTTGTTTAAATACACCTGGTACCATTGATGCAGATTATAGAGGAGAGATCAAGGTTATTTTGATCAACTTGTCCAATGAAATACAAGTGATTCAAGATGGGGATCGGATTGCTCAAATGGTATTTCAACAGGTTGAAAAAATGGAATGGCAATTGGTAGAAAATCTGGAGACAACCCAAAGAGGTGAGGGAGGATTTGGTCATACAGGTAAAATATAAAACCACCACATGCAAATTGTAAAAAATAGTTTTTATTTGATTTTGTTACTTTTAACTACGGCATGTGCGAATGTCAAGAAGGTACAAGTGATTCAAAATGCATTGGCTGTTAAAGATGTGCCGGATTCTGCAGCATTGGCAGAAAAAGCAAGACTAGATTCTGTATTAATGGTAAAGGGAATTGTCAACAATATTGCCAATACTAAGATTCGCTTCAATACGATGAATGCGAAATTGAAAATGGATTATGAGACTAGTAAGAATAAAGACAGTTATATCGCTAATTTAAGCATTCAAAAAGATAGCTGCATGTACATCACCATCAGAGGCGCAATGGGCGTGATTGGTTTAAAAGCATTTATCAACAAAGATAGTATTGTCTTGATCTTCCCTTTATCTAAAAAAACAGAAAGACACCCATTGTCCTACTTGCAAGAAGTGATAAAAATCCCACTAAATTACCATACCATCGAAGACTTGGTTATAGGCAATCCAATATTCATGGATAGTATTGATATCATTTCCTATAAAGTAATGAATGAAAGACTTCAGGTAAGTTTAATGGGGAAATTATTCAAAAACTTAATTATCCTAAGCGAGGATAATACGAAATTAATTCAGTTAAAGTTGGACGATGTGGATGTCACAAAACACAGAACCTGTGACATCAATTACAGTCAACATACTTTAGTGAAAAATACACAGTTTCCACTCTTTAGAACTATTTCCATCAACGCACAAACCAAATTAGATATTGGGATGGAAATCAAGGAATTTAGTTTTGATGAACCTTTGAAATACACTTTTACTATTCCAAAAACAGGCAGACGAAAATAATAAAGTGAAAAATGAATCCTATGCTTAAAAAATGGTCAATCCTTATCTGTATTTGTTTAGCCTGTTGCTTGAATGAAGTCAATGCTCAAAATGGTAATTCAAGAGATGATTTGCAAAAACAAGCACAGACTTTACAAAAAGAATTAGATGATTTAAACAGGTTATTAGATCAAACTAAGAATAATAAAAAAAGTTCATTAGCGCAATTGGCATTGATTAGAAATAAAATTTCAAAAAGACAGGCTTTAATCAATGGTATCGCCAAGCAGGTAAAAGTGCTAGATGCTGCTATCCTTAGCAACCAAAAAGATGTACAACGTCTGAACAACGAATTAGATACTTTAAAATATAGATATGCTAAAAGTATCGTCTTCGCTTATCAAAGCAGAAGTGGATATGAGTACCTTAATTTTTTATTTTCTGCAGGCAGTTTTAATGATGCTGTAAAGAGGATCACTTATTTAAAAAGCTATCGTCAGAATAGAGAAACCCAGGCGATGGCCATTGGTCTATCGGAAAATAATTTGAAATCTAAGATCAATATTTTAAGTGAGAATAAGCAGGATCGCATTAAAACCTTATCTGCACAAACTGTTCAATTAAAAGTATTGCAGGATGATAGAAAGGAGCAGGACAAAGTGGTGAAACAATTAAAGAACAAGGAGCAAGAAATCACCACACAGGTAAGACAAAAAGAAGCACAAAGAAGAAAGATGCAAGCAGCTATTGCTGCAGTCATCAAAAGAGAAATGCAGGAAGCTGTTAAAAGAGAGAATGATCGTCTGGCTAAATTAAAAGCAGCCAATGTTGCCAATAATAAAACAACCGCTTCGAACGACGAAAAGTCTAAATCAATTCCAAATGTGAGTAAGGTGGAAGGGGGATTAAAAAGTACCACAAGTAATCGTCCTTACTCGGCACTGGAAACAACAGAAGAGGGTAGAGAAACATCCATCTCTTTTGAAAATAACAAAGGCGGACTTCCTTGGCCAGTGGCGACTGGTATTGTGAATATTCATTTTGGTGTAGAAAGCATCCCAGGTACTAAATTGGATCGTAAAAGTGATGGCATCGAATTGGCAGTTCCTAAAGGCACCACAGTTAAAAGTGTAGCCAATGGAATCGTAGTATATGTGGGAGATGTCAATGGAGACAAAACAGTTTTAATTAAACATGGTAAATACTTTACAGCATTTTCTTGCCTTAGTAGTGCGTCTGTAAGCAATGGGCAGGAAGTAAAAGCTGGAACTGTGATAGGCCGCTCGGGGATTAATTTAGACGGCGAAGGCGCTGTTTTATTCTCTATTTGTAATGAAAAAGCAGTATATTTTGATCCTGAAATTTGGTTAAAAGCCAAAAGGTAGAAGCCAGTTTCAGCATTTAAAATTGTCATCATGCCAAAATGCATTTTAGCACTGGATCAAGGCACAACGAGTAGTCGTGCCATTTTATTTGACCAAGAAGGGCTCATTATTGCTACCGCCCAAAAAGAATTTACACAAATCTTTCCTTCACCAGGTTGGGTAGAACATGACCCAATGGAAATTTGGAGTACTCAAATTGGTGTCGCTTCCGAAGTGATATCAAAACAGGGTATTGATAAGTTTGACATTGCAGCCATTGGTATCACCAATCAACGTGAAACCACCGTTGTTTGGAATAAGCTAACTGGTATGCCAATTTACAATGCCATTGTTTGGCAGGATAGAAGGACTGCAGATTTTTGTGACCAATTAAAACAAGAAGGTAAGCAAGCTTTTATTCAAGAAAAAACTGGTTTAATCATTGATGCCTATTTTTCGGCTTCTAAAATAAAATGGATTTTAGACCATGTGGATGGCGCAAGGGCGCAAGCCGAAAGAGGGGAACTTTGTTTTGGTACCATTGATAGTTGGTTGGTTTGGAAATTGACCAATGGCGCACAGCATATCACAGATGCAACCAATGCATCCAGAACAATGCTCTATAATATTCATGAATTAAAATGGGATACTGCATTATTGGAATTATTCAATATTCCTATTGCAATCTTACCAGAAGTAAAAAGCAGCAGCGAAGTATATGGCCACACAGATTTATTGGTGACCAATCAACAAATTCCGATTGCAGGGATTGCTGGAGATCAACAAGCAGCCTTATTTGGACAAATTTGTACAGCACCTGGCATGGTTAAAAATACTTATGGTACTGGATGTTTTATGTTAATGCATACAGGAGAAAAAGCGTTTATTTCAAAAAATAATTTACTAACGACCATTGCATTACAAAGAAATGGTAAAACATTTTATGCATTAGAAGGAAGTGTATTTATTGGTGGCGCAGTCGTGCAGTGGCTTAGAGATGGACTCAATATTATTCGTGATTCAGATCAAGTGGAAAGCTTAGCAGCCCAGGTAAAGGATACCGATGGCGTGTATATGGTGCCTGCATTTGCTGGATTGGGCGCGCCCTACTGGAATCAACATGCTAAGGGCACCATCACTGGTATCACAAGAGGCACCAATGCTGCACATATTGCACGCGCTGCATTAGAAAGTATCGCTTATCAAACCTATGATGTATTAAAGGCAATGGAATCTGATGCACAAATTCCTATCGCTGAATTAAGAGTAGATGGAGGTGCTACAAAAAATAATTTATTAATGCAGTTTCAATCTAATATTTTAAACACAAAAGTAATTCGACCAACCATCATAGAAACGACCGCATTGGGTGCAGCGTATTTAGCTGGGTTGGCTGTTGGTTTTTGGAAAGACGAAACTGAAATTGCAGCAAAGTGGAAGGTAGATCAAGTTTTTAATCCCATCTTAGCGCAAGCAGACATTCAAAAAGGTATTGAAGGTTGGAAAAAAGCAATTCAAATGACCAATATATAAATGACTAAAATATAATTTATGACTCCATTTTTAGCCGAATTCATAGGCACTTCAATCATGATGATTATTGGAAACGGTGTTGTTGCAAATATCGTATTGCCAAAAACAAAAGGCAATAACGGTGGTTTGATTTCTATTGTATTAGGATGGACCATTGCAGTTTTTGTGGGTGTATATATCACTAGCAGTTCAAGTGGTGCGCATTTAAATCCGGCTGTTACAATCGCTTTTGCCACTGCAGGAAAATTTAGTTGGTCCTTAGTACCTAGTTATCTTTTGGCCCAATTATTAGGTAGCATGTTAGGCGCATTTGTGGTATGGATGATTTACAAGGATCATTTTAATGAAAGCAAAAATCCAGCGGATCAATTGGCTTGTTTTTCGACAGGACCATCTATCCGCAGACTGCCTCAAAATTTCATTGTAGAAACGGTCGCCACCTTTGTTTTCGTAATAGGTATTTTCCATATTAAGTCAGCCGGAGTGGAATTAGGTAGTTTTTCGGCCTTGCCAGTAGCCCTTTTAGTGGCAGGAATTGGCTTTGGAATAGGTGGACCAACCGGTTGGGCAATCAATCCGGCCAGAGATTTGGGGCCTAGAATCATGCATTTTGTGCTGCCAATCAAGGGAAAAGGTCCAAGTGATTGGGCTTATGCCGCCATTCCCGTATTTGGGCCAATTGTAGGGGGAATTTTAGCTGCAATTATCTATGTACAATTTTTGCAATAAACATGCAAATCACTACCTTTGCAGCCGAAATGGAGTAAATCCATTTTCGCCTCTTAAAAGGGGGTTGTAAAAACAAATAACTATATGGCAACAACAGGTAAAATCAAACAAATTATTGGTGCGGTTGTAGACGTACATTTTTCAACAAAAAGTGTATTACCAGAAATATACAATGCCCTTGAAATCACGCGTCCTAACGGTGAAAAATTAGTATTAGAAGTTCAACAACACTTAGGTGAAGATAGCGTTCGTGCAATTGCGATGGACGGTACGGAAGGCTTAGTGAGAGGAATGGAAGTAGTAGATACCGGAAAAGGAATTTTGATGCCAGTGGGTGAAGGTATCAATGGTCGTTTGTTCAATGTAACAGGAGACGCAATTGATGGTTTGCCACAATTAGATAAATCGAACGGTCGTTCAATCCACGCGAATCCTCCAAAGTTCGAAGACTTGAGTACTGCAACAGAAGTGTTGTTTACAGGTATTAAAGTAATCGACTTGATTGAGCCATATGCAAAGGGTGGTAAGATTGGTTTGTTTGGTGGTGCGGGTGTAGGTAAAACAGTATTGATTCAAGAATTGATTAACAATATCGCAAAAGGACACGGAGGTTTATCAGTATTTGCGGGTGTAGGTGAAAGAACACGTGAGGGAAATGACTTATTACGTGAGATGATTGAAGCAGGTATCATGAAATATGGTGATGCTTTCAAGCATAGCATGGAAGAAGGTGGATGGGATTTAAGCAAAGTGAACTTAGAAGAGTTAAAAGATTCAAAAGCAACATTCGTATTTGGTCAAATGAACGAACCTCCAGGAGCACGTGCGCGTGTGGCTTTGAGTGGTTTGACTATTGCAGAATATTTCCGTGATGGAGATGGAACAGGAAAAGGAAAAGACATCTTATTCTTCGTAGATAATATCTTCCGTTTTACGCAAGCAGGTTCAGAGGTATCGGCTTTATTAGGTCGTATGCCATCTGCGGTAGGTTACCAACCAACATTGGCCACTGAGATGGGATTGATGCAAGAGCGTATTACTTCAACTAAGAATGGTTCTATTACTTCGGTTCAAGCGGTGTATGTACCTGCGGATGACTTAACAGATCCGGCTCCTGCAACCACTTTCGCACACTTAGATGCGACAACCGTATTGTCTCGTAAGATTGCCGATTTAGGTATCTATCCTGCGGTGGATCCATTGGATTCAACTTCAAGAATCTTAACAAAAGCAATTGTTGGTGATGCGCACTACGATACTGCACAGAAAGTAAAAATGATCTTACAACGTTATAAGGAATTACAAGATATCATCGCCATCTTAGGTATGGATGAATTAAGTGATGAAGATAAATTAGTAGTATCACGCGCTCGTCGTGTTCAACGTTTCTTATCTCAACCTTTCCACGTTGCGGAACAATTTACAGGCTTGAAAGGCGTATTCGTTTCTATCGAAGATACTATCAGAGGTTTCAATGCAATTATGGATGGTCAAGTGGACGAGTATCCAGAAGCTGCATTCAACTTAGTTGGTACATTAGAAGATGCGATTGAGAAAGGAAAGAAAATGATGGCTCAAGCATAATAAATTAAAATTCCATTCATGTTATTAGAAATATTAACACCAGAGAAGAAGTTATTTAGTGGAAATGTACAAGGTGTGCAATTACCTGGTGTAGATGGTTTATTCGAGATCTTAGACAAGCACGCTCCATTGGTGAGTGCATTAGGAATTGGCAATGTGAAAGTCTTACAAAAAGGCGCTGCTGCTGAATCTTATGCCATACAAGGCGGATTTGTAGAAGTGATTGACAATAAAACAACTGTATTAGTAGAAGGTGTTTTATAACGCTTACACACAATAACAAAAAATTATCAACTATCTGAATCCCTCTCGAGCAATCGAGAGGGATTTTTTTATATATTCACATAGGCAAATTTGCATGATTCTGTCAGTTAGATTATGAAAAAAACATTCCCTTTCTTATTTACATTAATTGGATTATCGATCCTAGGGATATTGTTTATCCAAATCACTTGGTTGCAAGGTTTATTTCTGTTGCAAAAAAATCAATTGGTAGAAAAAGTAAATCAAGCGGGCGTTATTGTTTCTACTGATTTAGGAAAAAAATTAAACGGGGGGCTCGCATTTCATTTTCCTAAAAAGACGTTGAGTTTATCAGGGGGTGGTCATTCCCATAGTTTCGAAGAAGCTACCTTATCGGACATGTATAGTGCTCAGGATCTGGACAAAAGATTAAGAGCAGCCATGACAAAATATGGATTAAAAGACCTGTCTTATGAGTTTGCTTTACAAGACAAGAACGGCAATATAGAAATTAAAAGTAAAAAATTTGAAGATGTATTTGTGGACGAATTGAATACAGTACAATCAAGGGTATCCATTATTCCACAAGAGATATTAGAAACAACTGGTCCTTTCGAAACCTTGATCATTGTTGTGCCTAATGTCAATGCCTATTTATTTAAAACGCTACAGTGGGTTGTCTTTGGTGCAGCTTTGTTTATCATTATTGTATTAGCAGCATTTATAATTACAATTAGGTCCTTGATCAAACAAAAAAAGTTGAGTGAAATCAAAAGTGATTTTATCAATAATATGACCCATGAGTTGAAGACGCCACTAGCAACCATTTCACTTGCTGTGGACGCGCTTAAGTCCACTAAAGTTCAATCGGATGCAAGCGCGGTGGATTATTTTAGCTCCATTATCAAAGAGGAAAATATCCGTATGAACAAGCATGTAGAAACTATTTTGCAAGCTGCTCATTTAGAGAAAAAAGAAAATGAGCTCAATAGGCAATTAGTGAATATCAATGATCTTATTCAAGGCGTTATTGATAGCTTTAAACTACAATTAGATGCAAAACCTTCTTCTGTGCAGCTACAATTGGATGCACAGCCTTCTGAAATTTGGATTGACGAAGAATATTTTTTACATGTTTTATCTAATTTAATTGACAATGCAATTAAATATGCGAAGTCCGAAATTGATATGACCATTAAAACAAAAACCGTCTCTAATAAAATCTTGATTACGATAGAGGATAAGGGCATAGGGATGACACCAGACACAGTTAAACATATTTTTGAAAAGTTCTATCGTGCACATGCAGGGAATATACATAATGTAAAAGGATTCGGACTGGGCATGAGTTATGTTAAATGGGTGATAGACCTGCACAAAGGCGCAATACATGTAACAAGTGAGTTAGATAAAGGCACGAAGGTTGAAATTAGCCTACCGATGATTGAACCAAAATAAACAACCGTCTCCATAACTAAGGAATCGATATTCATTGGCAAGTGCATGTTGATAAACAGTTTTCCACTCATCACCAGCAATGGCGGCAATGATCAACAAGAGGGTAGACTTAGGCTGATGAAAATTTGTAATCAACCCTTTACAAATTTTAAATTGATATCCAGGTTTCACCATCAATTGAGTAGTTGCAAAAAGGGTATTTAATTTTTTCTGAATCATCCATTCTTTTAAATATTGCATTGCTTCATTGCTACTCGTTTGTTCATCCTCCAAAGTATACGCATCCCATTGCAATAAATTGATTTCGTTGATATCAATTTCAGGAGTTTGTTTTATTTTAATTGCTAACCAATACAATGATTCTAAGGTTCTAAGTGAGGTGGTACCAACTGCAATAATTTTATCTGAACTTGTTGCTAGGTATTCAATGGTTTGAAGGTCTACGTCAATAAATTCTGCATGCATTAAATGGTCATGAAAGTCGTCAACTTTGACAGGCATAAATGTACCAGCACCAACATGGAGTGTGATAAATTTTTTTTCAATGCCTTTTGCAGCTAATGCTTTAAATACAGGCGCATCAAAGTGCAAGCCAGCTGTAGGCGCTGCAACGGAACCTTCTGTTGTTGCATAGGTTGTTTGATAGCGATCCTTATCGGTTTCATTGGCTTCTCTTTGAATATAAGGAGGCAATGGAATCTGTCCAACTAGGGCAATGATTTCAGAAAATACAATGCTTGGGTGATCCCAAGAAAATTCAATGATAAAATACCCTTCTTCTTGCGCTATTTTTTTCGCAGATAAAAAGATCCTTATATGGTCATAAAATAATTCCTTCTGTAAGAATTCAGTCTTCCATTTTTTTGCGCCACCTACCAAACATTTCCATGTCACTTTATTGGTGGCTTGCATTGCTAACTGAACTGGCGTAAATGCTGCAGTTGGTTCTAAGCAAAAAATTTCAATCTTATTTTGCCTATTATTTGTATCAATGACTCCAGTTGATTTATCAAATAAAATCCTTGCTGCAATGACCTTGCTATTATTAAAGAATAAACTATGTCCATTTGGGATGTAATCGGCGATATGCTTGTATTGCGTCTCGGCTTTAATGACTTGGTCCCATACTAAGAGTTTACTATCCGACCTATTACCTGCTGGTGTATAGGCTATTCGCTCATCAGGTAAATCGTAATCAAAATCGGCCATTTTCATGGCGCAAAAATAGCAAAACCCTTTGAAATGCCATGATTAAGGTGCATTCACAGCTTATAAACCTTCAAAAATGGGTTATCCACAGGTCTTAACACACCTAAATTTTAGAAACAGGGGAAAATCCCCTGAAATGCAATCATAGTAAGCATATTGGCTAGGTTCATTTCTTGTGGAAAACTAGAAGGGTCTGTTTGGCCTATAAAAGTGGTAAAAAGTGTTATTTTGTGTGAACAAGTGGTAAAATAAAGACCAAATTATTAACAAATGACAGGATTTCACGGAGAATATCAATCAACTATCGACGCTAAAGGGCGTTTCCTAGTTCCAGGCAGCTTGAAAAAGCAACTGGCAGAAGGAGAGACGCGCTTTATTGTAAGTAGAGGATTTGAAAAGTGCTTGACACTTTACCCGTTGAAAAGCTGGCAGGCGATTTTGGACAGAATTAGCCAATTGAATGACTTTGATCCCAAAGTGAGACAATTCCGTCGTCAGTTCTTGGGTGGCGCAACCGAAGTTGAGTTGGATGGTGCAGGTCGTTTATTACTGCCTCCAACTTTAAGAGAGTTTGCATTACCAGGAAAAGAAATTGTATTAGCGGCAGCATTGGATCGTTTTGAAATTTGGGATGCGAGTACTTATAAACAGCTCTTTGAGGATTTCTCTGCAGATGCATTTAGCAATCTAGCGCAGGAAGTAATGGCAGGTATTAAAAATCAAGATTAAGGAAGATGACTTACCCTACATCCAACTTAAACACAGATTACCATATACCTGTTTTATTTCAAGAAACCATTGCGCATTTAAATATTATACCTGATGGTATTTATGTAGATGCCACATTTGGAGGAGGAGGACATAGTAGAGGTATTCTGTCAAAGTTGGGCCCGAAAGGAAAACTCATTGCTTTTGATCAGGATGCAGATGCTAAGAAGAACTTGCCAGAAGATGATCGAATTGTTTTTGTACCTGAAAATTTCAGATACATTCAACGATTCCTTCGCTTGAACAAAATTGAAAAAGTGGATGGTGTTTTAGCCGACTTAGGCGTAAGTAGCCATCAATTTGATGAAGGTTCAAGAGGTTTCTCTATTCGTTTTGACGGTCCCTTTGATATGAGAATGGATCAACGTCAAACAAGAACAGCAGCGCAAGTTATAGAAAGCTATACAGAAGCAGCACTACATAAAATGTTTGAGCAATATGGTGAAGTCACCAACGCTAAGACCCTAGCGAAACATATTGTCACACAAAGACGTCTAATGAAGTTATCTACCGTACAAGATTTTAAAACTTTAATAGCGTCTGTAGTAAAAGGAAATCCAAATAAATATTGGGCACAAGTGTTCCAGGCTAT
>JBDKGO010000020.1:0-20766 GCA_039798125.1 Bacteroidota bacterium
GTACTGGACCTACCAACATGAAAAGTGGTGTGAAATTAACCAGTAAAATAGCAATCAGGGTTTTGCTTTGCGAATAAATCGTTGCGTAATGTGCAAGAGAATACAAATTATTAATAAAGAAGAAAGCGAATAAGAACAAGTTGACCCTATTTGACTCTTTAATATTAATGAGCAATAGCAATGAAACAATAAAACCTAATATGGTGATGTACAGTAACAAGGGGATATTTTAAATTAGCGCCAATGAATTAGGGCCAAAAATATAGATTTTTATCTAATTATTTATTGAATTGTAGCCAAGCCCAGGATCGAACTGGGATTTAGCGCTTCGGAAACGCTTGTACTAACCATTGTACGACAAGGCCATGATGTAAAAATAGTTCAATCTAGTAAATAAGGAGAATCAACCCCGTCGAAATAAAACTTGAATGGCCGCAGGTAAGAAAATCTGGGTGGGTAAACTAATCATGATCCGAATATCATCCAAGAAGGAAGAAGTATTGGACAGGAATCTAAATACAGTGGCTGCATCATTTTTTTTGAATATGCGGGCAAAAATTTCATCGCCTGCCATTTTCTTGTGTTCAAGGATATACAATAATACAGCATCATAAAATTGATGTCTTGTATGATGCACAGCAGGCGTCAAAGCTTGATTCAATTTTAATTGATATACAATTTGTTGTGTTTGTTTTTGGATAAATTGAAAAGCATATCCTGTACTTGCTTTAACTGCATCCCCCATTGTCCCAATTGAAATAACCGCACCATCATTGGATGTCAATTTTTTTGAGGTCATTGGGATAGCCCCCATTTCGGTATGTTGGATTTGATAGGTAAGCCCTTTGTAATGTTCGTCCATATAGGCGTTTAACACAAGGTCATACTCGGCCGTTTCTAAAATTGTAGGAGAAAATAAAGTATATTCTACCAAGGCTTTTTTATCTGTTAAAGGAAGCAGGTACATGAATGCTGTTGCTTCCATTTGAGGCACATTAAAATCCATTAGTCTTGCTATACGATCATCAAAAACAGGGCCATCAAATTCCACTACGATGCCTTTAAAATGTTGCCAAATTTTTGATTGGATACGATCCCCGTTGATACTAGAAAAAACATAGTCTGCAATTGCTGCACCGCCTTCCCAATGCGCCCTTGCACTATTCGCGTTGATTGAGTCAATGCTTAAAATTGTTGACGCGACCCATTCCACATTGTCAAAACCTTTTGCAAAATCACTGATGTATGTGTAAAAATCTATCCCTTGAATCATTTTATAATCAAAAGGCGCAGTTGGCAAGGAACGATGCATCGCCCCTTTTAATACTTCTATATTAGACCATGTTTTACAAACAATCGATTCAAAGGGGCCAGCTTGATCTTCCCAAAAGCACCATGTTCGGTCATTGCCTTTATTTAAATTGGCATCCACCACCAAGATCTTTTTTTTACTTAAAACAGGATCCTGCAATAAATGGTATAACAAAGAATAGCCGGCGCAACCTGCACCGGCTATTATATAATCATATTTATTTTCGACTTGCAAGAGGTTATCCGTTGTTTTGTATCATTTCGTCACGTCTAACTTTATCCCAATATTTTTTCGCCACAATCAGCATACCAAAACTCTCACTATCTTCTTTACCTAAATGCTTATGGTGCATTTTATGTGCCCAACGAATGGCTTTGATATATCTATTATTAGATTTTGTAAACCATTTGATTCTTTGATGAATGATCACTTCGTGTACTATAAAATAAGCAAATCCATACATGGCTACACCTGTTCCAATACCCGACAACCATGGCATTGCATTGAATGTACCATAAAAAATACAAGCCATACTTGGAATTGCAAAAATTAAGAAGAAGGCATCATTCTTTTCAAAAAAATGTCCAGTGGGCTGATGGTGATCTTCGTGTAAGTACCATAAAAAACCATGCATGACATATTTGTGCGTTAACCAAGTAACACCTTCCATAAGGGCAAAAGTCAATAACATAGAAATTAAGAAAATCATATAGGAACGTTTAGGATGTAAAGGTACTATAACAAATTTAAGCTTGCTCTAATTTTTGCTTTGAAAACAATAAATAATTTACCGTAATCTGGTATCCTAATTCTGGTGCTTAATAGTGCAGTATGGTTGGTCTGTTTAATCTTATTAAATAAAGCATAATAGTATTTAAACGCCACATAAACACCAAAACGACAAGGTATAGGCAGGGCCTTGATGCCGTCTAATGCTGCATCAAAATCTGCTTGTATATCCGCTTCTATTTGTTGCTTATCTGCCAGGCTAAAATTACTAAAATCGCAATTTGGAAAATACATACGTTCCATGCCCACAAAATCTGCTTTGATATCCCTTAAAAAATTCACTTTCTGAAAAGCTGCACCTAAGCTTTGTGCCGCAGGTTTCAATGCTTCATATTGTGCATCATCTCCATTACAAAATATTTTTAGACACATCAAACCCACCACTTCCGCGCTTCCAAAAATGTATTGATTGTAACTTGCTTGGTCATGGGAATGCTGAGAAAGATCCATCTCCATGCTGTACAAAAATGCGTCTAATAAGGACCTATCAATATTATACTGATTGTATGTCAATTGAAAACGATGCAAGATCGGATTTAAACTAATGCCATTATCCAAAGCGGCATATGTATCTGCTTTGAATGTTGCTAATAATGTTACTTTGTCATACTCATGAAAAGTATCTACAATTTCATCTGCAAATCGCACAAAGCCATAAATATCATAAATAGGTTGATGCAGCGACTTGTCTAACAATCCAATTGCAGAAGAAAAACTGGAACTATACATTAAAGTCGTATACTTACTACTTTGTGCAGTTACTTCGTTGTATAATTTTAATGAAGACATCTTAAATTATGCTTTATGTTTTTGATCAACAAGCTTAGCCACCAGCTCGCCACTAATTAAACTTGGTGGTACACCAGGACCAGGCACTGTTAATTGACCAGTGTAATATAAGTTATTTACTTTTTTACTCTTACAACTTGGTTTTAAATTTGCTGTTTGCAATAATGTATTTCCTCTAAAGGAATGGTACTCCTCTTTAAATTCCTTTACTGCAAAAGAACGCTTGTATACAATCGAGCTTCGTATGGACTGACCAATACGTTCTTCGAAACGTTGAATAATCATCTCAAAATATTGGTCTCTGATCTCCTCTGTATCTCCTTCTAATCCAGCAGCAATAGGGATCAATAAAAATAAATTTTCGCAGCCCTCTGGTGCAACAGTCGGATCTGTGACCGAAGGTGCACTTGCATAAAACAAAGGTCTTGTAGGCCATTTTGGATCGGAATATATTTCATGTCCATGCAATCCAAAATCTGTATCAAAAAATAATTGATGGTGTAAAACGCCTTCTAGTTTTTTATTCAACCCCACATAATACAATAAGGAACTTGGCGCCATCACCCTACTATCCCAATAAGCAGCAGAATAGGATTGATATGCTGGTGCTAATAATTTAGTTTCGATATGATGATAATCACCTGCACCAATCAACACATCCATAGTGTATTGTTGCTTTTCGCCTGTAACATTTTTAAAGGTATGCACAGCAACTGCTTTACCAGCTTGCACTTCGATCGAAGTCACTTCCTCCCCTAATTTAAATTGTACGCCTAATGAACTTGCTAAATCATACATCCCTTGTACAATACTATACATTCCAAATTCTGGATACCAAGTACCTCCTTTGATATCTGCATAATTCATTAAACTATATAATGCGGGTGTTTTTTCTGGTAACGCACCTAAAAACAATACAGGAAATTCCATCAAAGATTGAATTGATGGATGTTTAAAAAATTTAGCGACATGTTTTTTCATAGACTGAAACACATCTAATTTAAAAACGCCTTTTACTAAATCCATGTCCAAGAATTCTGTCAATGACAAACCCGGATTATGAACTAGTTTTCCAACACCTACGTCGTATTTAAATTTTGCCTCCGCCATAAAAGCATCCAATGCTTTAGCAGCGCCTGGCTCCACCGATTCTAATAAATCTTGTAATTCGTTGTAATTTGCTGGGATATCCCAACCTTCTTTTTCAAAATAAACTCTGTAAGAAGGATCCAGTCTTTTAAGTGCGTAGTAATCACTTACTTTTTTACCAAAGGAATTAAAATACCTTTCAAAAATATCTGGCATCCAATACCAACTTGGACCCATATCAAATGTAAACCCTTCTGCTGTAAACTTTCTTGCTCTACCACCTGGTAAATCATGCTTTTCAATCACTGTAACTTCCCAACCCATTTTTGCTAAGAAACTTGCGGCAGATAAACCTGCAAAACCCGCTCCTATAACAATTACTTTTTTTGATGTCGATGACATGAATTTAATATCGTTGAATTTTTTGCTTTAAAATTTTTCTAGCAAAGTGAATTCTACTTTTGATTGTACCAAGAGGCTCATTTAGTGCATCAGCAATTTCATTGTATTTATAACCTTCGTAGTATAAATTAAATGGTGTTCTAAATAACTCTGGTAAATCATGTATGAATTGATTTACTTCCTTCAAATTTAAGTTAGTTATTCCATCATTCACCACCTTATTGAAAGTTTGATCAATTAAAAAATCGTTCGGGCTATTATCCAACACCGTTGATTGCTTGGCTTTACGGCGATAATCATTGATGAAAATATTGCGCATGATAGTGTACAACCATGCTTTAATATTGGTTCCTACATTGTACTTGTCTTTATTGGAGATCGCTCTGTACAATGTGTCTTGGTATAAATCCTTCGCAGACTCATGATCCTTAGTAAGATTGATAGCAAATGGTCTTAAAAACTCCGCATTTTCGGTAAGTAGTAAACTAAATTCTGCGTTTGACATACAATTATGTTTAATGTTTGAGGACTAAAGTTAAACATAATAATTCGAGGAAACCACATTTTTGTTTAATTATTTTTAAAAAATATTAAACATAATACCTTGAATCCATAAAAAATGACAGCTCAAAAAATATAAGTGATTGAAAAATAGGCACTTGGGTGTACAGCTGGGTGGCTAGCATACAGTTTCATTCAACGTAGCGTTGATAGAATGTAGAAGTATTTGGAGGAATATCGAAGAATTGGGCCGATTTTGGTTGGATTCAACCTTTAATAGCCTTAAATCTCTTGTAAGAAGGCAATGGTCTCGATCAAACTACGCTTTAGGTGCATATTTGAAGAGATTTTACCCTTGTATTCTTGGATCAATTGACCTGATAGAATGATTGGAATCTCTGGATTGATCGTCGCTAAATTGGCAAAGAATTTATCCAATTTGAAATTTCTTGCAGGCATTGTAATATGACAATACAGATAATCGACTTTCTTAAAATCAGTTAAATATTTTAAGTCGACCATTGGTACGTTGGCACCTAAATAGTCTACATAAATACCTTTCTGCTTTAATAGGAAATGTACATACAACAAGCCTAATTCATGGTATTCACCTTCTGGAAGGAACAACACGATGCGCTTTGTATAGGTTAACAATGGCGTTAGACGCTCAATACCTAAGATAATTTTTTGACGTACTATATTAGTGGCCAAGTGTTCTTGTGCAGGGTTGATATGATTGGTTACCCAAAGAATACCTACGCGCTCCAAATAAGGGAAAATAATTTCGTTGATGGCTTTCTCGATCCCTTTTTGTCCAATATATAAATCTAACTGGCGCTCAAAAGCAACCATATTTAAACTTACCATTTCCTTAATCAAGGCATTCACCACGCGCTCTTTTTGAGCATCCAACTGGTTCAAGGCCATGATCTTTTCCTCCATCTGCTCGGAAGACATTTTATCTATATGAGAGATCTTAAAACCGTATTTATTTAAAAGGGATACGTTTAAAATAACCTTCAATTCATCTGCAGAATAGGACCTGATATTGGTTTCTGTTCTTTGCGGTTGCAAGAAATTATAGCGCTGCTCCCATATACGTATGGTGTGCGCTTTAATTCCAGAGATTTTCTCTAAATCCTTGATTGTATAAGATGACATACTACAAAAACAACAATCTGACGGAATAGTTCAGTCAATTATGAAATAAGTATTTTATAATCAGTTTTGTCTAACTATTAAAGTTTTTTATAACGTTTAAGTGAACAAAACTACTTTTTGATCCCACGCAAATATTCCCCATAGCCACTTTTAGCATACTTATCGGCTAAAACCAATAATTGCGCTTTATCAATAAAGCCCATTCTAAAGGCCACTTCCTCAATGCATCCTATTTTTTGGCTTTGGCGCTTCTCGATCACACGTACAAACTCACAAGCATCGGCTAAGGATTCAAATGTACCGGTATCTAACCAAGCGGTACCTCTATTCATGATACCTACTTGTAGCTTTTTACGCTCTAAGTATACTTTGTTCACGTCTGTGATTTCGTATTCACCTCTTGGAGATGCAGGAATATTCTTCGCAATCTCAACCACATCGTTATCATAAAAATATAAACCAGGTACTGCGTAATTCGATTTAGGCGCTTTTGGTTTTTCTTCTAAAGAAAGCGCATTGTTATTCTCATCAAACTCCACCACTCCATAACGCTCTGGGTCATTTACTTCGTAAGCAAATACCGCAGCGCCATCTACATCGTTAAAAGATTGTACTAGTTTACTAAATCCAGCACCATAAAAAATATTGTCTCCTAATACCAACGCCACTTTATCTTTTCCAACAAAATCAGCACCTATCACAAATGCTTGTGCTAAACCATTCGGCACTGCTTGTACTGCATAACTAAATTTGCATCCTATTTCAGCACCATCACCTAACAATCTTTTAAATTGTTCATTGTCTTCGGGTGTAGTGATAATCAATACTTCCTTGATACCAGCTAACATCAATACAGACAATGGATAATAGATCATTGGCTTATCATAGATTGGCATTAATTGCTTACTGATCCCCTTTGTAATAGGATACAATCTTGTACCTGATCCACCTGCTAATATAATTCCTTTCATAATTTTTTTTTAGTGTTTATGTTTTCGCACTTTATAAACTCACCGCGTACTGCGCAAAGCTGCCTAATGTTTTATCTTTTTCCGAAAATATCAATTCCGATATTGGTAACCTCCAATCAATATTTAAATCAGCATCATTGTACATAATGCCCACTTCGTTGCCTGGCTCGTAAAACTTATCTACTTTATAAAAGAAAGTAGCCGTTTCACTTAATACCACAAATCCATGCGCAAATCCTGCAGGTACAAAAAATTGTTTGTGATTGTCCGCAGTTAATTCAATCGAAAAATGTTGTCCAAAACTTGGCGAACCTTTTCTTAAATCCACTGCCACATCTAAGACTGCTCCTTCTAAAACTCTAACTAATTTTGCTTGCGCTGCTGCACCTCTTTGCATATGCAATCCTCTCAACACACCTTTAGTAGAACGTGATTGATTGTCCTGTACAAATTCAATGTCTAATCCCGTAGCTGCTTTAAAGTCCCTACTGTTATAGGTTTCAATAAAATAACCACGTGCATCGCCATTCACTTTTTCGTGAATAATAAAACAGTCTTTCAATGGGGTTTGCTCTATCGTCATTATCTGTTCGTATACATTTCGTTATAGTATTGTTGGTAAGCACCACTCGTTACATTGGTCAACCACTCCTCATTGTTCAAGTACCAGTCAATGGTTTCGGCTAAGCCTTGTTCAAATGTCACTGAAGGACTCCATCCTAATTCTTTATTCAATTTAGTCGCATCAATTGCATAGCGTCTATCGTGCCCTGGACGATCTTTCACATAAGTGATCAAGCTTTCGCTTTCTCCTTTTGCTCTTCCTAACTTTTCATCCATCTGCGCACAAAGCAATTTTACTAAATCAATATTCGTCCATTCATTGAAGCCGCCAATATTATAAGTGTCCTCGCGCTTACCTTGATGGAACACTAAATCAATCGCACGTGCATGGTCTTTTACAAATAACCAATCACGCGTGTATAAACCATCTCCGTATACAGGCAAAGGCTTCTTAGTAATGATATTATGAATGAACAATGGAATCAATTTCTCTGGAAAATGGTTTGGGCCATAGTTATTAGAGCAATTAGAAATCACGGTTGGTAAATGATAGGTCTCGCCATAAGCTCTTACAAAATGGTCGCTCGCTGCTTTACTTGCAGAATAAGGAGAATTTGGATCATACGGTGTGGTCTCTGTAAACAAGCCTTCCTTGCCTAAGCTTCCATAAACTTCGTCTGTAGAAACATGGTAAAACAAATGGTCTCTTTGATTGTCCCAAGAACCATCATGCGCTTTCTCATAACTTAAATCATCCTTCCAATATTCTTTTGCAGTATTCAATAAGTTCACCGTGCCAATCACATTCGTGTACACAAAATCCAAAGGCGAAACGATGCTTCTATCCACATGCGATTCTGCAGCCAAATGGATGACGTCTGTAATAGCATGTTTTGCAAAAATAGCTTTCAAAGCAGCTGCATCTAAAATATCTGCTTTTACAAAATGATAGTTCGCAGCTTTTTCGATATCCTTTAAATTCTCTAAGTTGCCTGCATAAGTCAAGGCATCTAAATTAAAGATCTGATACTCAGGATATGTATTGACAAATAAACGCACGACATGCGATCCAATAAATCCCGCTCCTCCTGTAATTAAAATGTTCTTTTTCATGGTCTTTTATGAGGCACAAAGATATTAATAACGACATATATATAAGAAAGTAATTTGACCATAAATGCTTTATAAACCCAAGATTCTTACTACATTTAAATCCTAATTGATCAATATGTTACAAAAGGAAAGGTATTACGCATTGGATGTTTTTAGAGGGGCAACTGTGGCCTTGATGATTCTTGTGAACAACCCTGGTTCTTGGGGGCATATTTTTAGCCCTTTGGCACATGCGAGTTGGCATGGATGCACCCCTACCGATTTGGTTTTCCCCTTCTTTTTGTTCGCCGTTGGTAACGCCATGGCTTTTGTGATGCCCAAATTTGAAAAGGGCACGCCAGCTGATTTTTGGAAAAAAGTAGTCAAGCGAACGGTATTGATTTTTTTGATTGGGTTGTTTTTAAATTGGAGCCCATTTGTGAAATGGTCCGATGGACATTTAGTAGCAAAGACCTGGGAGAACATTCGCATTTTAGGTGTCTTACAAAGAATCGCTATTTGTTATTTTTTCGCATCAGTGATCGTGTATTATGGTAAATCTAAATTGGCTTTTTATATTGGTGCACTTATTTTGATTGCTTATTGGATGTTGTGTTTTTTATTAGGGACCCAAGGGCATCCTTATAGCTTGTCTGGATTTTTTGGCAATGCGATAGATCAAACTATTTTAGGTGTGAACCATATTTACAAAGGCGAGGGCGTGCCCTTTGATCCAGAAGGATTGATCAGCACTTTGCCAGCTATTGTACAAGTGATTTTTGGATTTTTAGTGGGCGAATACATTCAAGCAAAAGGCAAGAGTTTCGAAATGCTTGCACAGCTATTATTAGCTGGTGTGGTATTGGTTTTAGCAGGATATATTTGGGACTTTAGTTTCCCTATCAATAAAAAAATATGGACCAGTAGTTATGTATTGTATACATCTGGCTTAGCCATCATTACTATTAGTGTACTCATCTTTTTATTAGAATTTAAAAATAGCCAAGGCAAATGGAGCCATTTCTTTGATGTATTTGGCAAGAACCCTTTATTCATTTTTGTACTCAGTGGATTTTTGCCAAGGGTATTGGCCTTATTAAGATGGGTAGATCATACAGACGAAAAAGGAGAACCAGTGTACACCTCAGCCCTGCCTTGGTTTTACCAACATATTTGTAAAAATATTTCAAGCGATTTAAGAGTAGGCTCTTTTGTTTATGCTGTCTGCTTTATCGCCTTCTTTGCAGTACTTGCAAATATTCTTGACAAGAAAAAAATATACATTAAAGTATAAGCGTTCAAAAGTCTACTAATAAAAATAAAGGAATTGAAATCTTGATTTTTCTGTGACTACTTAAAAAGTCCTGCTGCTTTTTCTAGGCTTTCTGGTTTACCCACATCTAGTAATATGCCATCACTATGGTCATAAAAATGTATGGCATAATGTTGTGCAATTTGTAAATAAGCATCAATCAAAGAAAACTTACCTTGCATATTCAATGCTTCAAAAAAATTAGCATGCACAATTTGTATGCCACTAAAAGCTTTAGGAACCTCCATGGCAGGATCTTTTAAAGGATTCGCCCATTTTTCATCATTCGTTGTATTGTTCCTCCAGCCACACAAGGTGCCTGCAGTATTGAAAATTAAATTTCTACTTGTCATACGATTGGTCACTGCCAAAGTAGCTACCATTTCGCCTTCGGATAATGCATCAAAAGCTTTATCTGCTTCAAGCATTTTACCCAAATCCAAATCGGTTAAGATATCTGCATTCATCACCAACCATTTAGCTTCGTTCTCAAAATGCGCTTTCGCTCTTAATAATCCTCCACCCGTTTCGAGCACTTCATCCGACTCGTCAGAGATCCTTACATTCGATCCCCATCCTTTGTTTTTTTCAATAGCGTCAATAATTTGATCTGCAAAATGATGCACATTCACCACCACTTCATCAATCCCGTAAGCTTGTAGGTATTCAATATTGCGTTGTAATAAAGACTTGCCATTCACTACAGCCAAAGCCTTAGGATGATGATCTGTAAAGGGCTTCAGCCTAGTCCCTAATCCTGCAGCTAAAATCATTGCCTTCATAAAAAAATTATTTTACCCAATTCGTTTGGTTGGTATGCGCTAAAACGACTTTCACTTTATACTTGTTCTTTAAATGCCTAGCAGTTTGTTCTGCCGCAAAGACGCTGCGATGCTGACCGCCTGTACAACCAAAATTAATTTGCAAGGATTCAAAATCTCTGGATAAATAATTTTCGACAGTGATGTCAATTAAATCCCAAACACTATTTAAAAAAGTGTTCATCTTCGTTTTTTGTTCTAAAAAATCTTGCACCGGCTTATCCAATCCTGAAAGTTTTTTATAGTCATCAAACCTGCCCGGATTTAAAATGCCACGCATATCAAAAATAAATCCACCGCCATTTTCAGAAGCGTCGGAAGGCAACCCTTTTTTATAACTAAAACTATTGATGGTAATCACCAATGGTGTTTTCTCAGTGGCTTGAATTGGAGTAAATCTATCTAAGACTTCTTGGCCTACCATCCAATTTAAGATGCCTGCAAAAACTGGCGTGTCTTTATCCAAAGTATAAACCTCTAAAAAGCTTTTTAAATTTCTCAAACCCAATGGGATACTGGTTAAGAAATGTGCCTTACGTTCAAACAAACCTCTAAATCCATACGCACCCAGTACCTGTAATAATCTTAACAAAACAAAACCATGGTATTGTTTTTTAAATAAACCCGCATCAATGGTTTCGCCTAATACTTGCTCTGCTTCTTTGATGTAGTCATTTAACAAGCGCTCTTTCCATTCATTGGATAGTTCTGCTTTTGCTTGCCATAATAAGGATGCTACATCATAAGGCATGCCGCCATTCATCCCCCCTTGGAAATCTATAAAAAACACTTCATCATCTTTAACAATAATATTTCTGCTCTGAAAATCTCGGAACATGAAATAATTAAAATGACTGTCGGACAATTGATCGCTTAATAATTCAAACTCATTAATCAATGCCTGTTTGTCATAAGGATATTGTAAAGTATCTAAGAAATAATATTTGTAATAAAGCAAATCAGTTAATACCGCATGTTTGCCAAATGTTTTAGAAGTAAGGCATTTTGAATAATCCAACCCCTCGCTGCCTTTCACTTGCAATTGCACCAATGCTTTCAAACTTTTTTGGAATAACTGATACACCCTTTCGGTCTTACCTTCTTTTTCCAATACATCTAATAAAGATGCTGAACCAAGGTCTTCTTGTAAATAAATTTTCTGATCTGCACTCACTGCCAACACTTTTGGTACAGGCAATCCTTTGGAGTGAAAATGCTGTGCAAAATAAATGAAGGTCTCGTTCTCCTTAAGGTTCAAATTATAGGTAGCAATATAGGAATCAGCACCTTCTTTGATTCTAAAATAAATTCTATCTCCGCCACTTTGTGGAATTTTTTCTATGTGTTCGCAATCCTTACCTGCGTAGGATAAAAAAATTTGTTTGATCGCTTCCTTGATTGCTTCCATGAACTTTGAATAGGGGTTTTAACAGCTCTAAAAGTAATTAAATAAATTTAGCTTACGAAAAAACTAAAAAAAGTGTTAAATTCAACCAAATTAACCCCCTTATGAACAGACAAACCATGTTATTAAGACAAGTAATGTTAATGCTGTTGCTCTCCTTATTTTCAGTAGCAGCTATCGCGCAAGCACAAAAAATCACCGGAACAGTGGTGGATAGTAAAGGTAATCCCTTAGAAGGCGTCACTGTAAAAGTTCAAACAACCAATGCTTTGACCACTTCTAACAAGGCAGGCGAATTCACCATCAATGCCAAAACAGACGACTTGATTGATTTTAGTTTTGTAGGCTTTGAAACAAAAAGAGTGAAAGCAACCAATGGTTCCATGAAAGTTGTTTTAAACGCAGCTACATCAGACCTTCAAGATGTGATCTTGGTGGGAAGTCGTGGTTCAGGTCGTGCTAAATTAGAGTCGCCCGTACCTGTAGATGTGATTAAAATTTCAGAAGTCGCTGTGAACACGGCAAGAATGGATTTAACTTCCTCTTTAAATTATGCAGCCCCTTCTTTTAACTACAATAAACAATCTGGAGCAGATGGTGCTGACCACGTAGATATAGGAACATTAAGAGGTTTAGGCCCCGACCAAACATTGGTTTTAATCAATGGTAAGCGTAGACACAGCACTGCCCTTGTAGGCTTATTTGGCACAAGAGGTCGCGGTAATTCAGGGGTAGACTTGAACGGATTTTCTCAAGCATCTGTGGATAGAATTGAAATTTTAAGAGATGGCGCTTCTGCACAATATGGATCTGATGCCATTGCTGGTGTCATGAACGTAATTTTAAAGAAGAATACCAATGAGTGGAATATTATTACAGGTTTAGCTGGTTATTATGACAAAAAATTCAACACCTATCAACACAAGGATAAGAATGACTATTTATATAGTAATCCAATTGATGGTGTAACCAGTGCTATTCAAGCGAACCGTGGTTTTGATTTAGGTAAAAAAGGAGGATTTATTAATTTGTCTTTTGATGTGCTGGATCAAGGAAAAACTTTCCGTCAAGCAGCAAGTTCAGACATTGCAGACAAAGATGGTTTACCTACCAATACTTGGAGACAAGGTTTTGGAGATGGCTCTTTGACTTCTTATGGCGCCATGATGAATTTAGAATTACCACTTGGAGACAATATTAAGTTTTATGCATTTGGCGGAATGAATAATAAAAAGTCAGACGCTTATGCTTACACAAGAAACTGGTCTGCAAGACCAACACGTTTCCCAGTGAACAAGGATGGCTCATTGATATTTGTTCCAGAAATTATGTTCCAATCTGGTTCTGGTGATACAAGTTACAATCCACGCATTCAAGCAGAAATCAAAGACATCTCTATGGTGACAGGTTTCTCTAAAGAAAATAAAAATGGATGGAACTGGGATTTCAGCAATGCATTTGGTTACAATGATTTTCATTATTTTGGGGCAGGCACATTCAATGCTTCTGATATTGGCAATGTCACAAAAACAAGTTTTGATGACGGTGGATTTAATTTCTTACAAAACACCACCAATTTTGATTTGTCTAAGCAATTTGGTACAGTGAATAACGGTGGTCTTAGAGTAGCATACGGTGCTGAATTAAGATATGAAGCATACCGTATCAACAGAGGAGAAATTGCATCATATAAAGCATTCCCAAATACTTATGGTTTACAACAAGCTCCTGGTGCGCAAGGTTTTCCTGGCTTTAGCCCAGAAGACGAAGTAGATGCAAATAGAATGGTCACAGGTATGTATGGCGATTTGGAATACACACCATCAGAAGCATTTTTACTTACAGGTGCTGTTCGTTTCGAAAACTATTCTGACTTTGGTGCAGTAAGTACTTTTAAAACATCCTTCCGTTATAAAGTTACCAATAACTTTAATTTCAGAGGATCATTCAGTACAGGATATCGTGCACCTTCTTTACAACAAAAATATTTCAGCAATACCCTTACTTCTTTCTCTCAAGGAAATTTAGTACAATCTAGAGTTGCGAACAACAATGATCCTATTACTAAATTAGCGGGTATCCCAGCTTTAAAACAAGAGACTTCTAATAACATGAGTCTTGGTTTTTCTTGGAAACCAATGCAAGGATTATCTGTAACGGTAGATGGCTATCAAATTAAAATGAAAGACCGCGTGGTACTTTCTGGCTTATTCAGCGCAAGTGACGAAACTTTACCAACTGCATTAACAAGCAAGTTAAATAGTCTTGGTGTAGCGACAGCACAATTCTTTGCGAATGCTGTAAACACAACTAATACGGGTGTAGATATCGTTGTGGACTACCAAAAGAAACTCTCTGCTACAGAGAAATTAAGATTCTTATTAGTAGGTAACTTACAAGGCATTGAAATTGACGCAATCAATGTTCCAGATGCATTGAACACCAATGAATACAATGCCAACACCTTCTTTAATGATAGAGAAAAGTTTTTCTTAAAAGCTTCTGCACCTGCTTCTAAATTCTCTTTCACAGCAGACTACTCTAAAAAGAAAGTGAGTATCGGTGCAAGAGTAACCTATTTTGGCAAGTTAACATTGACAGGATTTGGATATAATGGAGATGGTATCAACCCAGAAGTGCCTACAGATGCAGACGAGAATGTTTTTGTTCCAGAACACTTTAACTACGGTGGCAAATTCACAACAGATATTTATAGCAATATTCAGTTGAGCAAGAAAGTTAGCTTCATCTTTGGTGCTGATAATATCTTTAATGTACACCCTGACTTTGCAGTGAATCCTCAAGCAAAATATTGGGCTGGTGACAATGAAACTGGTGGACCATGGGATGGTGTTCAAATGGGCTACAATGGTTTAAGATTATTTACCAAACTAGCTTTCAAGTTCTAATTCATAAGATTTATAATAACTTTAAGCCTCTCTATTCATTTAGAGAGGCTTTTTTATACCACTAAAGGTTTGTAAATAAATAACTTTATTCGTTGCTCCTATTTATTATTCGTAAATAAATAGCTTTATTCGCGTCTCCTAAAAACGTCGCTGCTCATAAACTATTTATTTACTTAAAATATGATTATATTTCAAGTAATATAAAAACAACTACTATGAAAAAAATTATAACTGCCTTATCGTTTTTAACATTAGCTACTTTAAACGCATCTGCGCAAAATGGCATTGTTGTTTTTCAAACAGATTTTGGTAGTAAGGATGGTGCAGTGTCTGCAATGAAAGGCGTGGCAAGTACTGTTGATCCTAGTTTGAAATTATACGACCTCACACAAGAAATTCCTGCTTATAATATTTGGGAAGCGGCTTACAGATTAGACCAAACAGTCCCTTATTGGCCTACTGGTACCGTCTTTGTTTCTGTGGTAGATCCTGGTGTGGGCACCAATAGAAAATCGGTGGTGGCCAAAACAAAATCAGGACATTTTATTGTCACACCAGACAATGGTACGCTCACTTTACTTGCAGCAAGTATTGGCATAGAATCGATGCGTGAAATTGATGAAGCAGTGAATAGAAGAAAAAACTCTGGCGCTTCTTATACTTTTCATGGCAGAGATGTATATGCGTATACTGCGGCAAGACTTGCTTCTAAAACAATTTCGTTTGAATCGGTAGGTCAATTATTAGCACCTACACCTTTTTTACTTGCTTATCAAAAAGCAAGTCTCAATAACAATACTTTAAAAGGCAATATCGATATCCTAGATATTCAATACGGCAATTTATGGACCAATATTGGACAGGATCTTTGGAAAGGATTTAATGCAATCTCTCATGATAAAAATATCATTGCAGTGAAAGTGTTACATCAACAAAAATTAGTGTACCAAGGCGCCATACCTTTTGAAAATACTTTTGGTGGCGTTGCTGTGGGTAAGCCCCTTGCTTACTTAAATAGTTTAATGCAATTATCTTTTGCATTGAACCAAGGTAGTATGGCCGAAAAATTCAATATTGGATCGGGCCCAGATTGGACGGTTGAAATTACTTGGGGAGATTATTTACATTGATTCATAAACTCCGCTAACAAACTGTGAAAATGGTGTGTACCTTGTTCGCGCTTGGTCGCATACCTTCCGTGATGATAGAATCTTGAGCGGATACCTTGTTGCACATGCTCTACCACTTCTTCATCCTCTTGCTCTACACTCTCCAATCCCGCACCAGCGCCTGTGTCTAGCTTGCTTGCATCATACACAAAACTTAAGAAAGTCACTTTAGTATTCCCTGCATCAATCGGTGTAACAATATTCAATGACAATCCCCATGGATAAAAATTAAACATCATATTCGGGAAGACCCAAAAATAATATGCTGCAATATTTTTTCCTGCATCCACATGTCCTGCTGGTAAATCAAAACAATGCTCCGAAGATTTAGAAGCACCAATTTGCAAATTCGAATACTTAAAAATATCTGTGGTATAATCCTTGAAATCTAAAAATGCATTGAGTCCCGGATGCACAAATGGAATATGAAATCCCTCTAAATAATTTTCACAGTACAATGCCCAATTCGCTTTAATATAATAATCGCTTGTTCTACTTGGATCATGCACTAATTTATCGATTGGTAAAAAACCAACGCGCGCTTCCATCTCCTTAAAAAATAATTCAGGGCCTAATCCTTTTTTAAGTTGCGTAAATAATAAAGGACCCCATTGGTATAAAGGCAAATCATGTAAATGATTGTTCTCGGGAATAAAATTTTCTACTTCCTTGAACTCCGGCATCGAAATAAATTTTCCGTCCAAATGAAAAGCCCTGCCATGGTATTTACAACGCAGGTGTTTTAAACCAGTACAAGGTTCGTACACCATTAAATTACCACGATGCGTACACACATTCGACAAACAATGTACCCCGCCGTCTGCATCTTTAGTGATTACGAGTGGCTCGTCGATATAATTTTCCAATAACCTAAACGGATGCGCATCCCCCACATTCGGCACCATCCCTGTATGACCAATATATTGCCAACTTGGTGCAAAAATTTGCTCCTTCGCCTTTTCCAAACAAGCTGGATCTAGGTAAAAGCTGGTATCGATGGTTTTAGCCCTCGCAATATTGGGATCGATGAAAAAGTTGGACATGTGGAGTGCATTTATATCCCCAAGATACAAAATCAAGTAGTATAATCCATTGGTAATGAGGCGACAAAATGAGGATAAATTTTTACCTCATTTTGATTAAATGCTAAATTATTTAGTTAATATTGCTAATAAATTTAGCTAAATGGAATTTCAAGAGGAAGCATACGAACAAAAAACAGGTTATACAGGGGCTAAAAACTACCAGTCAGCGCAGATTGTACAAGCCAATGCCACTGGATTTGGTGCTGCATCGGACGATTTTATGGAAAGAGGGATTGACCTCAACGAACAATTGGTGCGCAACAAACCTGCCACTTTTTTCTTTAGGGTCAATAGCGATGCCATGCTTGGCGCCGGGATTCATATTGGCGATACCTTAATTGTAGACAGAAGCATTCAAGCGAGATCGGGTAATGTGGTGGTCGCTGTATTGAATGGAGAATTTTTAGTGCGTCGTTTACAGGTGCAAGAACATAGCATTAGTTTATTACCAGAGAATAAAAAATATGGCAGTATTCAAGTGGCGCAATTATCGGACTACAGCACTTGGGGGATCGTCACTTTTGTGATTCACGCGCTATAAATAAACAATTACTTACAACCGTTTTATTAGATTCATTTTTAATTTCTAAAAATGCAAGCCATTGTTGACTGCAATAGTTTTTACTGTTCCTGCGAAAGACTTTTTCAGCCACAGTTACAACACCGTCCGGTTATTGTATTAAGCAATAATGATGGCTGTATTGTGTCGCGTACAGACGAAGCAAAACAATTGGGCATCTCGATGGCTGTCCCCTATTTTCAGGCGAAGGATTTAATTGAAAAAAATGGCGTCACTACTTTTTCTTCTAACTATCATCTATACGGTGACCTCAGTTGGCGTGTGATGGAAACCATGAGAGTATTGCTACCACCGGGTCATGTAGAAGTGTATTCGGTGGATGAAGCTTTTGTAGACCTCTCTCATCTACCTACAGAAGAGATTCATTCTTTTTGTTTGGAACTCAAAAATAAGATTGAACAATGGACAGGTATTTCTGTTTCGATTGGTGCCGCACCCAATAAAGTATTGAGTAAAGTGGCCAATCGTTTAGCGAAAAAAAATAAACTTAAAACCAATTGTGTGGTGGTGCTGGATACCACAAAAAAAATACAAGCTGCATTACAACAAACGCCTGTCGAAGATATTTGGGGTGTGGGTTTTAGTTATAGTGAAAAACTAAAAGTATATGGGATTAATACAGCTTATACATTAAGCATCAAAGACCTCAGTTGGGGTAAACGTTTTTTAGGTGGCGTGGTGGGGATGCGTTTGATACGCGAACTAAAAGGTTTTAAAAGCCATGGCATGCAAGCCCCGAGAACAGAAAAAAAAATGATTGCTACCACACGTATGTTTGGACGCAATGTATCCGAATGGCAGGAAATAGAAGAAGCCCTCGCCACTTATACCACCAGGGCCGCCGAAAAATTAAGAAGGCAACATAGTGCGGCCACGGGCATCGCTGTGTTCTTACTTAAAAAAGCCCCTATTCAATTAGATGCTGCCTATTATAGCCGGGGCCGTCAAGTGAGTGGTTATACCCAGTTAGACAATCCCACCCAGAGTACCCCCGACCTGATCAAAGCGGTGGTCGCCATTGGCAAAACCCTCTACGAAAACGGCGAAGTCTATAAGAAAGCCGGTGTGATCCTCAGCGGCTTCGTACCCGATAGTGCCTTGCAAACCAATCTATTCGTTGCGCCTATTGACACGAAAAAGAAAAAGCTCATGCACGTGATTGACAATATGAACGCTGCATACCGCAACGATGTGCTCAAATTTGGCACCAGCGGGACGCAGAAAAACTGGAAAATGCGCAGCGAGAAAAGAAGCAAACGCTTTACCACCCGCTGGGATGAGCTTTGTATCGTGAAATAAGTAAAGTTGGTGGAAAACCATTTTATAAAAATTCGGATAAATGCCTTGGCTAATGTATTTTTGCCCAATTTTATACCTATGAACAACAATCTGAACTCCAACGAATCGGTCCAATCCAAAAAGAAGAAAATCATTGTTTTAGGAAGCGGTCCTAATCGTATTGGACAAGGTATTGAATTTGATTATTGTTGTGTACATGGATTATTAGCGGTGAAAGAATCAGGATACGAAGCGATTATGGTGAACTGTAATCCAGAAACTGTTTCTACCGATTTTGACATGGCTGATAAATTATATTTCGAACCCGTTTTTTGGGAACACCTATGGGAGATCATTGAATTAGAACAACCAGAAGGTGTGATTGTACAATTAGGTGGACAAACAGCATTAAAATTAGCAAAGCGTTTAACAGAACGTGGCATCAAAATCATAGGTACTTCATTTGACAGTTTAGATATCGCAGAAGACAGAGGTCGCTTTAGTGATTTATTGAAAGAATTAGAAATCCCTTACCCAGAATACGGAACAGCTTATTCGGCCGATGAAGCGATTGAAGTAGCCAACAAAGTGGGTTACCCAGTACTTGTTAGACCAAGTTACGTGATTGGTGGACAAAGAATGCGTATTGTGATCAACGATGCAGAAGTAGAAAAAGCGGTCGTAAGTATCTTAAAGCATATCCCAGAAAATAAAATATTAATTGACCATTTCTTAGATCGTTGTCAGGAAGCAGAAGTAGATGCGATTTTTGATGGCGAGACTTTTCATGTGATGGGTGTGATGGAACATATAGAGCCAGCAGGTATTCATAGTGGAGATAGTAATGCTGTATTACCAGCATTTAATTTAACACCATTGATTGTGGCTACCATGGAATTTTACAGCGAAAAAATTGCACGTGCTTTAAATATCAAGGGATTGATCAATATACAATTTGCCATTAAGGACGATAAAGTATATGTAATTGAAGCCAACCCAAGAGCATCTAGAACAACACCATTTATTGCAAAAGCATACCAGATCCCATATTTAAATATTGCCACTAAAGTCATGTTGGGTGCGAATAAATTAACGGACTTTACCATGGAGAAGAAACTAGACGGATTCGCGATCAAAGAACCGGTATTTAGTTTTGAAAAATTCCCAGGCGTGAATAAAGAATTAGGCCCAGAGATGAAGAGCACAGGAGAAGCCATCCGCTTTATCAAAGACTTACGTGATCCTTATTTCAGGACATTGTACAAAGAGCGTTCAATGAATCTTTCAAGATAAATTAGCAGCAACAATCATACTGAACTTAATAGGATAACCAATTAAGTTTAAAATTCCTTAAAAGAGCAATTATCCAATGAGATAGTTGCTCTTTTTTTTGATTTATATAATTTAAAAAAATGGCTCCTGTCATATTCTTAGCAAAACACAAGCAAAAACACACGCCAGGGGCCTACTATAACAAAAACATTTTAGCAGAGAAAAAGGAAAATTCAATAGTTTTATTTAATTGTGTAAATTATTG
>JBDKGO010000021.1:0-17074 GCA_039798125.1 Bacteroidota bacterium
AAAGTATTGGTTGAAGATGCAAGCCCAGTAGAGTTTGATCAACCATTGTTCTTAGTACAACCTGCATAAGGGTTTACAAAAGACTTCCTATTCTGTTTAACTTAAATTTAAAAGATGTTTAATAAAATATTGATTGCCAACCGAGGCGAGATTGCTTTGCGTATCATTAGAACCTGCAGAGAGATGGGTATCAAAACGGTTGCAGTTTACTCGACAGCTGACAAAGATAGTTTGCATGTAAAATTTGCAGATGAAGCTGTTTGTATTGGTGGTCCAAAAAGTGCAGAATCTTATTTGAATATCCCACATATCATGGCGGCTTGTGAAATCACGAATGCAGATGCAGTGCATCCTGGTTATGGTTTCTTAGCAGAGAATGCCAAGTTTGCGCAAATCTGTGCAGACCACGGCATTAAATTTATTGGACCTACCCCAGAGATGATTAATAAAATGGGGGATAAGATCACTGCAAAAGAAACGATGATCAAAGCGGGTGTACCAGTGGTTCCAGGGGGAGAAGGTTTATTAGAAAGTATTGATGCAGCTAAGAAATTAGCAAAAGAAATAGTGTATCCAGTCATCATCAAAGCAACAGCTGGTGGTGGTGGAAAAGGAATGCGTGTCGTTTGGAATGAGTCTGAGATTGAAAAAGCATTCAACGATGCCAAGATGGAAGCAGCTGCAAGTTTCAAGAATGATGGCTTGTACATGGAGAAATTTGTAGAAGAACCAAGACATATTGAAATTCAAGTAGCAGGTGACCAATTTGGTAATGTGTGTCATTTGAGCGAGCGTGATTGTTCGATTCAAAGAAGACACCAAAAATTAGTAGAGGAATCTCCTTCACCATTTATGACACCGGAATTGCGTCAAAGAATGGGAGAAGCAGCAATCAAAGCAGCAGCGGCTATTAATTATGAGAGTGTTGGTACCATCGAATTTTTAGTGGACAAGCATCGTAATTTCTACTTCATGGAAATGAATACTCGTATTCAAGTAGAGCATTGCGTGACAGAAGAAGTAGTAAGCTATGATCTAATTAAAGAGCAAATTAAAATTGCTGCAGGCGAAAAAATATCTGGCAAGAATTACGAACCACAATTGCATGCGATTGAATGTCGTATCAATGCGGAAGATCCATACAATGATTTTAGACCTTCACCAGGAAAGATCACTGTATTGCATACGCCAGGCGGACATGGTGTTCGTGTAGATAGCCACGTATATGCAGGTTATGTGATACCTCCTTATTATGATTCAATGATTGGTAAATTAATCACGGTGGCACAAACACGTGAGGAAGCCATCAATACCATGTACCGTGCATTGAGCGAATATGTGATTGAGGGTGTGAAAACAACCATTCCATTCCACTTGCAATTAATGCAGAACGAAGATTTTAGAAAAGGAAACTTTACCACTAAATTCCTTGAGTCGTTTAAGATGAAGTAACCTTGTTTTTATGATATTAAAAAAGTCCCGATTGCTCGGGACTTAATAGTTTTATAGGTGCTTACTTTATAATTTAAGCACCTATAAAACTAACAATAATGATATTAAAAAAGTCCCGATTGCTCGGGACTTTTTTGTTTGGGGGTTCACCTTTGGGGATCATCCTTGATATTTACTTTCTCAATTATCTCAAGAACAACAATTCTCTATATTTTGGTAAGGTCCATAATTCATCGTCCACTAACTCTTCTAATTTGTCTACGTGGTAACGAATTTTATCAAAGTATTTAGCTTTCACATTAGACTCATAAGCAATTGCTTTTGCTCTTGTATCGTCAATGTTATTCGCTACTTTTCTTGCTTCTACCATTTCATGTACATTATCATACACTTCTTGAATATGCGTACTTACTTCTTTTAACAAAGTCAATTGTCCTTTGTATAAGTTTTCAGGTAAAGATGCTTCGCGTAATAAGCTTACATTTTGTAATAATACATTTTGATATTTGATAGATGCAGGAATGATATGGTTGGTCGCTAAATCACCCATCAAACGTGCTTCAATCTGTACTTTCTTAATGTACTTCTCTAATTCAATTTCATGTCTAGCTTCTAATTCACTATGCGTATAGATGCCATTGTCTTTGAACAATTGTTTTGATTTATCAGACACCATCGCATCTAATGCTACAGGTGTTGTCTTGAAATTAGACAAGCCTCTTTTTTCTGCTTCTTTATGCCAAGCATCGCTGTAACCATCACCTTCAAATAAAATTTTCTTACTTGATACAATGTATTTTTGAATCACATGCATGATTGCAATTTCCTTCTTCTCACCTTTTTCAATTAATGCATCTACTTCTGATGCAAATTTTGTTAAAGTATCAGCCACAATGGTATTCAATACCGTCATTGGATGTCCACAGTTTGCTGTAGAGCCTACTGCACGGAATTCAAACTTATTACCAGTAAAGGCAAATGGAGAAGTTCTGTTTCTGTCGGTGTTGTCGATCATCAATTCTGGAATACTTCTGTGTAAATCTAATTTCAAGATCGCTTCGTCTTGCTCATCAAACTTAGTACCTACACGTGTTTCCACATCATTCAATACTTTTGTTAAATAATCTCCAATGAATACAGAAATAATTGCTGGAGGTGCTTCGTTTGCGCCCAAACGGAAATCGTTGGATGCAGAAGCAATTGATGCTCTTAAAATATCTGCATAATCATGCACCGCCTTAATGGTGTTCACAAAGAAAGTCAAGAACATTAAATTGGTCTTAGGTGTTTTGCCTGGTGCCAATAAATTAATCCCTGTATCTGTTGCTAAGCTCCAGTTATTATGTTTACCGCTACCATTGATACCTGCAAATGGTTTCTCGTGTAACAATACCACTAAACGGTGTCTCTTTGCAACACGTGTCATTACATCCATCAAAAGGATATTATGATCCACTGCAATATTCACTTCTTCAAATATAGGTGCACACTCAAACTGAGCTGGTGCTACTTCATTATGTCTTGTTCTTAAAGGAATACCTAATTTGTAAGATTCATTTTCAAAATCACGCATGAACGCGTATACTCTTTCTGGAATAGATCCAAAATAATGGTCTTCTAATTGTTGTCCTTTTGCAGGTGTGAAACCAAAAACGGTTCTTCCGCATTGCAATAAATCTGGTCTTGCATTCACCAATGCTTCGTCAATTACAAAATATTCTTGCTCCCATCCTAAGGTAGGGATGACTTTGTTTACATTCTTGTCAAAATAATTACAAACAGTTACGGATGCTTTGTTGACTGCATCCACTGCTTTCATCAATGGTGCTTTGTAGTCCAATGATTCTCCAGTGTATGCAATGAAAATGGTAGGAATACACAATGTTTTTCCGTTACCAATTTCAATGATGAATGGGGGTGAAGATGGATCCCAAGCAGTATAACCTCTTGCTTCAAATGTGGCTCTTAATCCACCATTAGGGAAGGAGGAAGCATCTGGTTCTTGTTGTATTAATGTAGCGCCATCAAATTCTTCGATTGCTGTCCCATCTCCTTTTAAAGTAAAGAAAGAGTCATGCTTTTCTGCAGTTGCTCCAGTTAAGGGTTGGAACCAGTGTGTAAAGTGTGTTACACCTCTGCTCTCAGCCCAAGCGCGCATACCAGAAGCAATTTGACCTGCCACGGTACGATCAATTTTTTTACCACCTTTGATACTAGTGATTAAGCTCTTGTAAGCTTCGTCACTTAAATATTCTCTAGCTGTTTTGGTAGTGAATACGCTTTCTCCAAATACGCCAGTGATTTTCGCACTTTTGATATCTGGTGATTCAGGTTTAAAATGACTTACATGGTTGACTGCGTCGGTTCTTAATGACATATATTATTAATTTTAAATATAAATTATTAGACCAAAGATATCCTCTTTATTTAAATTTTTTGATCAATAACTTATAAAATATAGTAAAATGTGCATAAAATATAAATATTAAAAATATCAATTATATGATAAGATAATACAAACACTTGATAATCAAGTTTATTCTTTTTTTAACTACTAACAACAAAGCTTTTGAATGTTGGTAAATCCATGGTGGGTTAAGTCTGTCGTTTTGTACCTTCGCCAAATCTATTCAAGCATAAGCCAATAACATGGAAATTACTGTCAAAACAGCCCAACAATTAAGACTTACAGAACAAGAGTTTGAACTTATAAAAGAAAAACTGGGTCGTACCCCAAATTTCACCGAGCTATGTGCTTTTAGTGGCATGTGGAGCGAGCATTGTAGTTATAAGAATTCAATCAAGTGGTTAAAAACTTTACCTCGTGATGGAGGTAGAATGTTGGTAGCTGCTGGTGAAGAGAATGCTGGCTTGATGGATATTGGTAATGATTACGGTGTGGTATTTAAAATTGAATCACATAACCACCCAAGTGCATTGGAACCTTTTCAGGGTGCGGCTACAGGTGTAGGTGGCATTCAAAGAGATATTTTTACGATGGGTGCAAGACCTATTGCTTCATTGAATAGTTTACGTTTTGGAAAATTAGAAGATAAAAAAACACAACGTTTATTGGCGGGTGTAGTGCATGGTATTGGACATTATGGTAACTGTTTTGGTGTACCTACAGTGGGTGGTGAATTGTATTTTGAAGAATGTTATCATACCAATCCTTTAGTGAATGCGATGAGTGTGGGGATTGTTAAAGCAGGTAAAACAGTAAGTGCGATTGCATTAGGAAAAGGCAATCCTGTATTTTTTGTAGGAAGTGCCACAGGTAAAGATGGCATTGGTGGTGCAAGTTTTGCTTCTGCTGAAATAACTGCGGATAGCGTAGAAGAGTTACCAGCAGTGCAAGTGGGTGATCCTTTCCAAGAAAAAAAATTATTAGAAGCTTGTTTAGAAGTGATAGAAACAGGCGGCGTTGTAGGAATGCAAGATATGGGTGCTGCAGGTATTATTTGTTCTACTGCAGAGATGAGTGCAAAAGGACAAGTAGGTATGCGCATTGATTTAGATAAAGTACCTACGCGTCAACAAAACATGAAGGCTTGGGAATTATTATTAAGTGAGAGTCAAGAAAGAATGTTGATGGTGGTAGAGAAAGGAAAAGAAGCACAAGTTTTAGCGGTGTTTGAAAAATGGGATTTGTCTTGTTCTAATATTGGTGAAGTTACCGATGATGGTTTGTTAAATTTTTACATGCATGGTGAACTCGAAGCATCTTTACCAGCGTATGAATTAGTTTTAGGTGGTGGTGCTCCGCAATACACGCGTGAATACAAAGCGCCTGCATACTTAGATAAAGTGAATGCATTTGATATCAACTCAGTGGCAGACACAACGAACTTACAGGAATCGGTAAAGCAATTAGTGCAAATTCCAAATATTGCTTCTAAGCGTTGGATATACACACAATACGACAGCATGGTAGGTGCTGCGAATACTTCTACCAATGCACCAAGTGATGCGTCTGTAGTAATTGCAAAAGGAACTGGTAAGGCATTAGCGATGACAGTAGATTGTAATAGTAAATATGTGTATGCAAATCCAGAAGTGGGTGCCATGATTGCAGTGTCAGAAGCGGCAAGAAATATTGTTTGTTCAGGTGGAGAACCAATTGGTGTAACCAACTGTTTAAACTTTGGTAATCCATATGATCCAGAAGTATATTATCAGTTTGTAAAATCAGTGGAAGGAATGGGTGCTGCTTGTAGAAAGTTCAACACACCTGTAACGGGTGGTAACGTGAGCTTCTATAATCAAAATCCGGATGGTCCTGTGTATCCTACACCAACCATTGGTATGGTAGGTATTGTAGAAGACATGACGAATAGAATGACTTTGGATTTTAAAAACAATGGCGATACAATTGTTTTATTAGGTAAGCAAAGAAATGATTTAGGTTCTTCGGAGTATTTAAATAAATTAAGAAGTGTTGCGCATTCTCAAGCACCTCATTTCGATTTAGAAGAAGAATTCGCTTTACAACAATTAGTGGCTTCTTTAATTAAAGACCATGCAATTTTAAGTGCGCATGATATTAGCGAGGGTGGATTAATTGTTACATTATTAGAGTCTGCATTTTATAACAACAAAGGTTTTGAAGTGGGTTCAAATGCAAGTAGTTTAAGAAAAGATGCTTATTGGATGGGCGAGGCGCAGTCTAGAGTGGTGGTTTCTTGTACAAGTGAACAACTGGCAAGTATTGAAGCCGCAGCAAAGCAATTCAATATTGATTTTACAGTGATGGGTAAAGTAACGGATGGTTCGATCACTGTAGATGGTGAAAATTGGGGAACGATTGCAAGCTGGAAGCATCATTATGATACGGCTATTGAAAATAAATTAGCTTCTTAATTCAATGATGAAAAAACCTACCATTGTTGTAACCGGAACAGCAGGCTTTATTGGTTCTGTGATGGTGCAATTATTGAATGAAAAGGGGTTGACAGATTTATTACTGGTAGATGATTTTGGTGTAGAGGAAAAAAGAAAAAACTGGGAGTTAAAACAATATACAAAGGTCATTGAGCGTCAGGCTTTTTTAGACAAATTAATAAATGATGAATATGAGATTGATATCATTATTCATTTAGGTGCGAGAACAGATACGACTGAATTTAATTATGCCATTCACGAGGAATTGAATCTGGAATATTCAAAATCGCTTTGGCATTATGCGACAGCAAAAAAAATCCCATTCATTTATGCATCTTCCGCAGCAACATATGGCAGTGGTGAACATGGATATGAGGACAGCCATACTTTTTTAGATCAATTAGTTCCACTGAATCCATATGGTGTTAGTAAAAATGAATTTGATAAATGGGCCATTGCTCAAACTGAACATCCACCCTTATGGACGGGCTTGAAATTCTTTAATGTATATGGTCCTAATGAAGGACATAAAGGACGTATGGCGAGTGTGATTTTTCATGCATTCAATCAAATAAAATCTGGTGGTGTTGTCAAGTTATTTAAAAGCCATCGCCCCGATTTTAAAGACGGAGAACAATTGCGCGATTTTATTTACGTGAAAGATTTAGTTGCAGTGATCAATTGGATGATGCAGGCGATGTTATCCAATGAATGGAGTAGTTCTAAAAATGGATTGTATAATTTAGGCACCGGAAAAGCTAGAAGTTTTTATGACTTAGCTGCCAACACATTTATAGCACAGGGTCTTACGCCCAATATTGAATTTGTAGATATGCCAGAGGATATCCGAGATAAATATCAATACTTTACAGAAGCAAATATGAATAAGCTTCGCGCTGCAGGATACGACAAACCTTTTTCTAGTTTAGAAGAGGGAGTAAAAGATTACGTTGCTAATTATTTAGTACCTGCGAAAGGGTATTAATTTCAGTTTACAAAAAAGAGAAAATATACTATTCCGTAGCGATCGTTCGAGCAAAGCGTACTGTGAGAAAAGTTGTAGTTTTTTTTACAAAAAGATAAAGAGAAAATATACTATTCCGTAGCGATCGTTTTTAGAGAGCATAGGGGTAGTATATTTTCTCTTTTAGTGTATTTAAAAAGTTTAATGTGCTTTTAAGAAAGCAATTGCTTTACCATAAGAGTCTGCTTTTGCAGCAGCGTTATAGCTAGGATTGCTTGGATTCGCAAATCCATGACCAGCCTCATATTTATAAGCAGTTAAATTTTTACCAGCTAATTTCATGTTGTCTTCAAAAGTATTCACCATGGCAGGTGAAGGAGATTGATCTAAATTTCCAAAGAAGCCAATGATATCACATTGAATAGATTTTAATTTATCTATATTAGATTCAGGACGACCATAATACATCACAGATCCTTTTGCTTGTGGTCCAGCAATGATGGCTGTTTGTAAACTCCACATCCCTCCAAAGCACCAACCCACACTATAGATAGATGCTTTTGATCCAGCATGTTTTACCGCACCTTGAATCAAAGCCACCATTCGGTTCATATCTGCACCACGCATTAATTTCATTGCACTGTCGGGTGTAGCAGCTACCTTACCATCATACATATCTATCGCCATTACATTCACATCTCCTAGGTCTTTGAAATATTGGTCTGCTTCCATTTTAATATTATCATTCAATCCCCACCATTCTTGGATCACAATCAACCACTTGTCTGACTTCTTTTTTGAAGGAATAAAATAGGCTTGTCCAGGCTTCCCATCCGCCGCATTAAATGGCACAATGGTACCCAATAAATCCGCTGGGTTCACCTTAACAGGTGCAAGGTGCATATTCGCAAATCTTGCTTGGCTAGCTTCTAATTGATAGGCCTGTTGGGTCTCCATATTTAGACATTCAATCACCTCGCCTTTATCCAGCGTAGGATGTTGTGTTTTTTCCCATTGCCAGCTGATTAAACTTGCGGTCAAAACCAGTGCAAATAAGGTATAAAGGGTCTTTTTCATAGAATTAATTTTATTTTGATTTAAGATGTTCACTTTTATATAACAGTTATAAACATTTATAGTTTAGGCCGTTTTATTCATTTTGCAGCCGGTGTTTTTTAGCTTATTTTTGTATGACCTCTAGTAAATTTTCCAAATAATAAGACGGTCACATTAAAAACCATTTGAATGGGTCCTCCTCAATAGGCAACTATTGCAGGAATTCCTTTTTCAATATTAGATGAATTTAAAGTTATGGCAAAGTATATTTTCGTTACTGGGGGTGTTACAAGTAGTCTAGGAAAGGGCATTATTGCTGCTTCACTAGCTAAATTATTACAGGCGCGTGGCATTACAGCAACGATCCAAAAGTTTGACCCATACATTAACGTAGATCCAGGTACTTTAAATCCATATGAGCACGGAGAGTGTTATGTGACCGAAGATGGAGCAGAAACTGACCTAGATTTGGGTCACTATGAGCGCTTTTTAAGTACGCCTACATCACAAGCGAACAATGTCACTACAGGACGCATCTATCAAACAGTGATCAATAAAGAAAGAGCAGGAGAATTCCTTGGAAAAACGGTTCAAGTGGTGCCGCATATCACGGATGAAATCAAGCATCGCATGTTATTATTAGGTAAAGAAGGTAAATATGATGTGGTGATTACGGAAATTGGTGGAACAGTGGGTGATATCGAAAGTTTACCATTTGTTGAGACTGTAAGACAGATCCAATGGGAATTGCCAGAGGAAGATGTGATGGTGGTTCATCTAACATTGGTGCCTTATTTAAAAGCAGCGAAAGAATTAAAAACAAAACCTACACAACATAGTGTGCGTATGTTGAGTGAGGCTGGCGTGCATCCTGATGTAATTGTTTGCAGAGCAGAAGAACCTTTGAATGATGAAATAAAGAGAAAGATTGCATTGTTCTGTAATGTAAGAGCAGGAAGGGTAATAGAGGCAGCAGATGCGTCTACTATTTATGAAGTGCCTTTGAAAATGTTGGAGGAAAAACTAGATTTAATTGTACTGGATAAATTAAAGATTACAAAATTCAATGAACCAGATTTAACCAAATGGAAAGTATTTTTAGAAAAATTAAAAAATCCAAAGTCCACGGTAAATATTGGTTTAATTGGTAAATACATTGAGTTACAAGATGCCTATAAATCCATCTTAGAAGGTTTTATTCACGCAGGTGCAATGAACGAAGTGAAGGTAAATGTAGTGAATGTGCATAGTGAAGATCTTACCAAAGAAAATGTAAAAGCATTAGTGGGAGGCTTGGATGGATTATTGGTAGCTCCTGGATTTGGAAATAGAGGAATTGAAGGAAAAATCATTGCTGTTCAATATGCAAGAGAAAACAATTTACCATTCTTTGGTATTTGTTTAGGGATGCAAATGGCAGTGATTGAATTTGCTAGAAATGTGATTGGATTAAAAGGCGCACATTCGGTAGAGATGGATCCGAATAGCCCAGAGCCAGTGATTAATATGATGGAAGAACAAAAGCGTATCACGATGATGGGTGGCACTATGCGTCTTGGATCTTACCCTTGTACCATTACCGAAAATACTTTAGCACATAAAATATATGGCACTACAACTATCAATGAGCGCCATCGTCATCGTTATGAATTTAACAATGCCTATTTGAATGACTTCCACGAAAAAGGAATGGTGACTAGTGGGGTGAATCCTGCTACCGGATTGGTTGAAATTGTTGAATTGCCGAATCATCCATTCTTCATTGGCGTTCAATACCATCCAGAATTAAAGAGCACAGTAGAAGCACCAGCGCCTTTATTTGTGCATTTTATTGCTGCTGCAAAAGCTTATGCAAAAAAGTAAAATTTCCACTTTGCTATACCGCTAACATATGTTAGTTTTGTGGTATGCAAAAAATAAGAATTTTAACTTCAACTAGTTTGTTTGATGGCCATGATGCCTCTATCAATATCATGCGCCGTGTGTTACAAGAACAAGGTGCAGAAGTGATCCATATGGGACACAATCGTTCTGCTCAAGAAATTGTAGAAGCAGCGATCGAAGAAGATGTGCAATTGATTGCAATCACATCTTACCAAGGAGGTCATATTGAATTTTTTACCTACCTCAGAAAATTATTAGACGATTCTGGCTACCAACATATTAAAATAGTTGGTGGAGGTGGTGGAACCATTTTACCTTCCGAAGCAGACATCATTCATGCAAAAGGGATTTCAAAAATATACTTACCTAAAGATGGCCTTGCCATGGGGATCGAAGGCATGATTAAAGAAGTGATTGCCTTTGCTAATTTTCCATTAAAATCCAATCAAATAACCAAGTATCCAAAATTACCTTTTGATAAAAAAACTGATCCAAGAAAACTAGCAAGAGACATTACACTTTTACAAAACGGTACTTTAAAAATTAAGAAAGATAAAAAAGTAGTTCAAAAAAATATTCCTGTCATCGGATTAACAGGTACGGGTGGTGCAGGCAAGTCTACCGTATGTGATCGATTGGTGCATTATTTTATTCAGACCAATCCCAACTTAAGCATTGCAGTGGTTTCTGTAGATCCTACTAAGAAAAAAACTGGTGGTGCATTATTAGGAGATAGAATCAGAATGAATGCCATCCATCATCCTAATGTATTTATGCGTTCACTCGCAACAAGGTCCGATCATCAATCCATCTCTGCATCTTTAGATCAAGTGATTTATTTATGTAAAGCCGCAGGTTATGATGCCATCATCATTGAGACCGCAGGTGTTGGTCAAAATGATGCGTCCATTGTAGATTATGTAACATTGCCAATGTATATCATGACACCAGAATTTGGTGCAGCAAGTCAATTGGAGAAGATCAATATGATTGACTTTGCACAAATTATTGGAATCAATAAATTTGATCGTGCAGGTGGATTAGATGCCATCAGAGATGTAAAAAAGCAATACGCTAGGTCGCGCCATTTGTTTGATGCAGATCATTCAAAGCTTCCTGTTTATGGAACCATTGCATCCAAGTTCAATGATCCTGGTATGCAGCATCTATTCAATCATATGATTGAGTTAGTGAATCAGAAACATCAATTAAAATGGAATACAATTGCTAAACCCCTGGCCTATAATGCGAGTCTGGTGGCTACACCAACTATTCCATTGAATCGTTTTAATTATTTAAATGAAATTGTTGAAACCATTCAAAAAAATAAAGTTTGGATTTCGGAACAAAAGCAGTTGGCTTCTCAATGGTATAATTATGAGCAAGTGATGCAAAATCCTAAACTTAAGAGATTACCAATTTTAAAAGAGGAGGCAGATAAAGTAGCTGGTGCGATCGATCCAGAAGTAAAAAAATCGATCCAGACTTGGGAAGCTACAAAAACGAAGTACCAACAAGATGCTTTGGTCTATGAAATCAGAGGCAAGAAAATACATCAACCCTTAAGCTTTAAAACAGAATCTGGTTTGACTTTGCAAAAAGTGTATCTACCTAATTTTAAAGATTGGGGCGATATTGCTGAGTGGCAATTAAAAGAAAATGTGCCAGGGCATTATCCATATACTGCTGGCGTATTTGATTTAAAGCGAACAGGTGAGGATCCAACAAGAATGTTTGCAGGTGAGGGTGGTCCAGAAAAAACCAATCAGCGCTTTCATTTTTTAGCGAAGGGTCAACCTGCAACAAGATTGTCTACTGCTTTTGATAGTGTGACTTTATATGGTCAAGATCCTTCCAATAGAATGGATGTATTTGGAAAAATTGGCAATGCAGGTGTGAACATTGCATCGGTGGATGATATCAAGAAATTGTATTCTGGCATTAATTTAAATGATCCAACAAGCTCTGTGAGTATGACCATCAATGGTCCAGCAGCAATTATTCTAGCGATGTTTTTTAATGCAGCTATTGATCAAGCTTGTGAGCAATACATTACAGAACAAAAAATGTGGCCTGCAGTTAATAAAAAATTGACTCAAATTTTTAAAAATTCAACAAAGCCAGTATACCATGATTTTGAAGGGTTAAAAAAACAATCCATCCAGCACAATGGTTTGGGCTTAAAATTATTGGGAGTGAGTGGCGACCAAGTGCTAGATCCAAAAGTGTATGCAAATATTAAAAAGCAAGTGTTGCAAAATGTACGCGGTACACTGCAAGCAGATATATTAAAAGAAGATCAAGCACAAAACACATGTATCTTCTCGATCGATTTTGCTTTAAAATTAATGGGCGATGTACAAGCTTATTTTGTAGACCAAAAAGTAAAAAACTTTTATAGTATTTCTATTTCCGGGTACCATATTGCAGAAGCGGGGGCCAATCCAATCACGCAGTTGGCATTTACGCTAGCCAATGGATTTACTTACATTGAATATTTCTTGAATAGAGGTTTAGAGATTGATGACTTTATTCCGAACTTTAGTTTCTTTTTTAGCAATGGGATGGATCCAGAATATGCTGTGATTGGAAGAGTCGCAAGAAGAATTTGGGCGCAAACATTGAAGCTAAAATATAAAGCGAATTCAAGGTCTCAAAAATTAAAATACCATATTCAAACAAGTGGTAGAAGTTTGCACGCACAAGAGATTGATTTTAATGATATCAGAACCACCTTGCAAGCATTGTATGCCATTTATGACCAATGTAATAGTTTACACACCAACGCTTATGATGAAGCCATTACAACGCCAACAAAAGAGAGTGTAAGAAGGGCACTTGCTATTCAGTTAATCATCAATAAAGAATTAGGCACTGCTAAAGTAGAAAATGCACAACAGGGTAGCTTCATGATGAATGAATTAACTGACTTGGTAGAAGAAGCTGTTTTGCAAGAATTGGAAAGAATCAATGCAAGAGGTGGTGTATTAGGTGCGATGGAAAGAATGTATCAGCGATCAAAGATTCAGGAAGAAAGTATGTTGTATGAAACCAGAAAGCATCATGGTGAGATCCCAATCATCGGGGTAAATACTTTTATAGACGAAGCAGACCAAAATAGCAATGATCGTCGACCTGTATTTAGATCCTCTGCTGCCGAAAAGAAATTACAGATTGCCAATCTAGGTCAATTTAAAAATAGAAATAAAGAGCAAGCTGCACATTATTTAAACTTATTACATCATGCTGCGGTTCAAAATGAAAATATTTTTGACCTATTGATGGAGGCGGTGAAGTATTGTAGTTTGGGGGATATTACGAACCTGCTTTACCACACAGGGGGTAAATACAGTAGGAATTTGTAATAAAGCCTTAAAATAGCCTTAAAATGATTCCAATTTAGGGTCTATCTGGTGCTAAATACATCTTAAAAACATACCTTTGCCGCATCTATTTAGATTAATTGAAAAAGCATGAAAACGGACAAAAATACGGTCATTGGGTTTGTATTATTAGCAGTTTTATTCTTTGTTTACTTTTGGTACACCAGTAAGCAGCAAAATGAAATTGCAGCCTATAAACAAAGGTTTGATGATTCTGTTGCAATGGTGAAAGCCAATGCCGAAAAAGCAGCAGCATTGAACGCAGTTCAATTAATTGATTCAACTAAAAAAGATGCTGCGGGTTTAGCAGTTGTTGCGGATACTTTGAAGGAGCAGATTACCAGTCTGGAGAACGATTTAATTAAAGTAGAATTTACCAATAAAGGAGGCCAGGTTGCACGTGTTACTTTAAAAAAGTATACCAATTCAAAAAAGGAATTAGTACAATTGGGAGATAGCAGTTCCTTGTCTTATGCTGTGAATGCAGGTAACAATCAAACAGTACAAATTAACCAAGTAATATTCCCTGTATCCAATGTGACCACCGATCAGAACGGTGTTCAAAAAATCGAGTACGCTTGGACTGCACCAAATGGTAAAACAATCAAACACCAATTTACTTTAACAAAAGGTAAATACAATGTGGATTGGAATATCATGATGGACGGAGCTGACCAATTGTTGACCAACAATCAATTGAATGTTTTATGGGATGCACATTCTTATGGACAAGAAAAGACAACGACCTACGAACGTCAAATGTCTAATATTTGTTTTTCAGAAGGGAATGAGTTCGATTATATTTCTAGCAATACCAATAAGGTGTTCGAAAAACCTGTTCAATGGGTGGGACTAGTGCAACAATTTTTCACCACTACTGTACTTTATAAGGATGGATTCAATTCAGGTAAAATTGATTGGCAAAGAAAGACAGATAGCAGCAATGGTCTAGCGACATTACAAGCACAGTTTCAAACTAAATTGACTGGTGCAAATGCAACCATGCCACTATCACTTTATTTTGGTCCAAATGATTTTGAAATCTTGAAATCACAAGCCCCTGAGATGGAGCAAATTGTGAATTTAGGAAGAGACATGTATTCATTTGTTCGTCCTATCAACAAATACATCATCATGCCAGTGTTTGATTTCTTTGCTGGTTTTGTTCAAAATTACGGATGGGTTGTATTTTTATTAACCATCTTTATTCGTTTAGTCACTTCACCTTTGACCTATTCAAGTTTTTTGAGTACTGCTAAGATGAAAGTATTGAAGCCTGAATTAGATGAGCTTAAGAAAAAAACAGGAGATGATCAACAAGCTTTTGCGATGGAGCAAATGAAGTTATTTAGGGAAGCAGGTGTGAATCCTTTGGGAGGATGTATTCCAGCTTTATTACAAATCCCGATCTTCTTTGCTTTGTATAGTTTCTTTAATTCAAATATTGCACTTAGGGGACAATCTTTCTTATGGAGCCAAGACTTGTCTAGTTATGATTCAATTTTTACCCTTCCTTTTTCTATTCCATTAGGATTTGGAAGCCATATCAGTTTGTTTACTTTGACTGCAGTATTGACCACATTTATTTCGTCTATCTATAATATGTCCATGACCCCAACGCAAGACAATCCTGCGTTAAAGTATATGCCATATATTTTCCCTTTCATGTTATTGTTTATCTTCAATAGCTTACCATCTGCATTAACATGGTATTACACTGTTTCTAATATTGTAACTCTATTATTGCAATTATTGATTCAAAAAGTCATCATCGATCACGATAAGATTTTAGCTACAATAGAAGTTAAAAGAAAGACGCCAAAGAAAAAAAGTAACTGGCAGGAGAAATATGAACAAATGATGGAGGCGCAAAAAAAAGTACAAGCCTTAAAAGATAAAACTAAAAAATAATTTCAGCTAAAGAGACCTAAATTAATATTGGGTCTCTTTTTATATTAATGTAATACTCATTATGCTACGATTACCCCCCATAATTGTTTGCTTCCTAAGTTGTATCGTTTTTCAATTACAAGCTCAAACAAAGGTTGTTGGTGAATGTGCTATCACCTTCGATATCCAACAAATTACAAGCAATGGCGATACAAGCATAGTAGGTCAGAAGCAAATTTTTATAAAAGGGAATAGCTGTAAAACTATTTTGAAGACACCAGCATTCACACAGACGCTCATTTTCAATACCCAACAAGATACAGCCATCATTTTGAAAGAGATTGGCATGAATAAATTCCTGCAATATATTTTGTATGCATCTATGCAACCTGTCAACTTAGTTGCATCCAAAAAAAATGGGACTACAAGCACCTTATTAGATTATCCATGTGAAACCATCACCTTAACTTGGGCAGATGGCAATACGATGGAAGTAACATACACCACATTGATCATACCTACTGTAACAGTATACGAGCAAGCATTCAAGGAAATCCCAGGACTCGTCATGCGTTATCAGTTGACGACTAAAGAAGGCAGTAAAATATTGTATAGCGCAAATAAAGTTGACTTAAGTCCAATTACATTGAATGTATTTGAAGTCAATAAATCGAACTACCAACAAATAAATTAAGGATGCTGAGGGCTTGGTGTCTTAAACCTAGGTAAAATTACTTTGTGTCGGTAAGGGATGACATAAGTGATATTACCTTTATTGTATTTAAGATAATTTGTTTGACTTAATCCACCATTTAAAGAAGATGAAACGGTAAGGCCTTTGTATAGCAATCTTGATTTTAAATCATGAAAAGTACTTACTTTATGATTTAAACTACTTAAGTTTTTTAGGCTATATTTTTCGGTTGCTTTTTTTGATTCGATTGTACCAGAAACAATGGTAGATGCATGTACAGTAGAGCTTACAACTGTAATGAATACGAATGAGGTCAATATGGTTCTTAGGGTACGCACGGTTATTACGAAGTTAAAACATTATGACAATTCAGCATAAATTTTTTTTTAACGATATATTAGGTGAACTGTGCACAATAATTTGGTTCAAATTAAACCTGAACCCGTACATTTATTAAAGTAATGAAAGCTCAATAAATGGATTTAATTTATTGATTTTCTGCATGACTTTATTCCATTCCTTCATGGGATACAATTCCAAACAAGGCTGAAATACAGAACGCTTCAATACAAAACCTTCTTCAAAATTACCCAGTTGTTTTTTAAGAGGCGCAGGTACCATTAACCTTCCTTTTGCATCAACTTTGCACTCGTATGTTCCTAAAAATGTATTCAACTTTTATAAAATGAATTATTATTGAGACAAATTTAAAAAATATTTTACCACTTTTTACCACAAAATACCACTTTGTTAATAAGTTTTTATGAAAAAATATCAGAATTACCACTTATGGGCTGAAAATACAGATATTGACGAAGAAATTAAGTTTTTAACTTTTGAAGTATTTATGTAAAACAAGCTGTTAATTAG
>JBDKGO010000022.1:0-16414 GCA_039798125.1 Bacteroidota bacterium
ATATATATATATTATAAAATAAATAAATATAATATTTTCTTTTAGTATCACATCAGTTCATAAAATCAGTTAATGTTTATCGTATTCTAAACCTATTTTTATAGACTTGATGTATTTATAATCACTAAATTTATCCTCTAAAACACCCATTTTGGAAAATATCAGCTGTTATTACGATGGACAAATACGTCCTTTTAGCCAAACCGGCATGTCACTAAACGATTTACTAATTCAAAGAGGGTATGGCATTTTTGACTACCTAAGGGTGGTCGACAATAAATCTTTATTTGTAGAAGACCATTTAGACCGTTTATACAATTCTGCTGCGATCATGCATATGGAGGTACCTCAATCAAAGGAGTCCATTTTAAAAATTGTGATGGAATTAGTGGCAAAAAATGATATGCCCTACTCTGGCCTTAAATTGATCGTTTCTGGCGGAGATAGTACAGACGGTTATGCTTTAGAAAAACCTAGGTTAACTATTATTCAACAACCCCTACCTGTTCCTTCCAATAAATTTACTGTAAATCCGTTTATATTGATGAGCCATCCTTTTCAACGTCAATTACCTCAAGTTAAAACCACTGATTATTTGATGGCCATATACTTGCAACCTCAATTAAAAGCATTTGGTGGACAAGATATTTTATATACCCACGAAGGGATGATCAGAGAATGTCCTAGGTCAAATTTTTTCTTAATTTCTGAGCAAGGACACATTGTAACAGCTAAGGATCAAGTACTAAAAGGCATTACAAGAAAAAATATTTTAGCAGAAGCAGCTGCAAATGGGATCACTATCGAAGAAAGACCTATTGCACTTGAGGAAATCAACACTGCAAAAGGGGCCTTCATAGCCAGTTCTACGAAACGCATTATTCCTGTTAGTAAAATAGATGCTACAAATATCCCAACCGACTCACCTATTTTACAAAAAGTATTTGATCTACTTGTGCAAAAAGAACAAGCTTATTTACAAGCATAAAAAACAAAAGCATTCAACGAAAAAGGGCTAACTAGAATACTAGTTAGCCCTTTTTATATTTCAACTACAATTTATTTCAATTGCTTTCTTAAAGCATCTAATTTACCTACATATAAACTACGACCATGCGTTCCTAAAATAATCTCATTGTCTCTTGGATGAATTTCTAAGTCATGCACTGGAACACTTGCTGGTAAGCCTTTTGTCCAAGCCATTGAACTATTACCTCCATCCAAACTTACATATAAACCACCATCAGTTCCTACATACAATACTTGTTCAGCAACTGCATCTTCTTTGATTACATTCACTGGTTCTGATGGCAAGTCTTTCATGATTTGTTTCCATGTAGTTCCATAGTCATCACTTTGATATACATAAGCATTGAAGTGATCATTACGGTATCCATTCAAAGTCACATAGACTCTTGCAACATTGTACTTACTCGCAATCACTCTACTTACATATAAACCCTTTGGTAATTTTTGGCTAATTAAACTAAAACTATTCCCACCATCTTTTGATACTTGAACGTTACCATCATCTGTGCCAACGTAGATCAATCCAAAACGAATTGGACTTTCACTAATAGTAGTGGTTGTTCCAAATGGCACATCTCCTTGAGCAGGATTGGTTGTTAGATCAGTGCTTAAAGTCACTAAGCTATCTCCCTTACTCATTGAACGATGGAATTTATTTGAACCAAAATAAAATACATCTTGGTTATGACGGCTTAATAAAATTGGTGACTGCCAATTGTATCTAACTGCAGGCTCACCTAAATCACGCATTGGACGAACTGTTTTACGTTCTTTAGTTGCTAGATTTTGTCTGCTATAGAAACCAAATTGAGAACCACTATACACTGTTTTGTTATCTCTCCAATCTACTTGCACTTGCATACCATCTCCTCCACCTATCATGGTATATGGATTGTGTCCATTATCATACCAGTCGTAGTTTTCCTTTGTTGCACTTGATCCAAACCAGGTACCATTGTCTTGTAATCCACCATACACGTTATAAGGCTTTGCCATATCGATTGCAATATTATAAAACTGTCCAACTGCTGGTGTATTGGCTTTGAACCAATGCGCACCATTATCATATGTAATATTACATCCTCCGTCATTACCAATAATCATATGACTATCACGAGCACCATTCATCCAAACAAAGTGATGATCTGCGTGCACATTTTCTTTCCCAATTGAGTTGAAAGTTTTTCCGCCATCTGTACTTAATAAAACACTTACGCCTGTAATAGCGATTTTATCTGGATTGCTTGGACTCACAAATACTTTACCAAAATAATAACCATAAGTACTGTATAAATCTAAAGGCTTTGCATGTGTTTTAACCCAACTTAATCCTGCATTGTCTGAACGATATACTTGCGCACCATAAATTGGTGTTTCAAACAAAGCGGTGTTTGCGTCATATAAATAATCCCAAATACAATTAGGCGCTAATTTGCCAGACTTTACATCTTGCTTAATATTTGCTGCATTGTATTTTGTTGGAAGGCCATTACGTGGCGACTTTAAAAAGGCATTTAATTTTCTATCATCCAAAGCAAGAAACTGATCAACAGTCAATGATTTAAAATCTCTTAATACATACCTTGAAGTATCTGCAGCTTTTTGCATTGCAGTATCAGGTTGATGAAAATTGTTATCTACAATCGCATACACGATAGATGGATTTTTTGGATATACAGCCAACCCAATTCTACCAACACCATCTCCTGAAGGGAAGCCGCTAGTTGGTGTTGAAACTAAAGTCCAATGGTCACCACCATCTGTACTTTTGAAGATACCAGATGTTTTTCCTGATTCCTCAAAATTAGAAGCTGTTCTTGTTCTATACCACATTGCAGCATATAAAACTTGTTCGTTACTTGGATCGATGTCTAAATCAATAGCACCTGTATTTGCATCTGATGCTAATGTTTGATTCCAAGTTTTACCTGCATCCGTTGTTTTATAAACACCTCTTTCTTTACTCTCAGAATATAAATGACCTAGTACAGCCACCCATGCAGTGTTAGGATCTTTTGCTGATAATTGAATCTTTCCAATATGGTGACTCTCTGGCAATCCTAGGTATTCCCAAGACTTGCCATTATTCGCAGAACGATAAACGCCTAAGCCTGCATAAGTAGAACGGCTACTATTCACTTCACCTGTACCTACCCAAATATGTCTGTTCTGCCAGTTCACAGCAATATCACCAATGGTTAACACATCCACTGAATCAAAAATGGGTGCAAAACTTTGACCATTGTTTTTTGTATGCCATAATCCACCAGATGCATATGCAACATAAAATTCGGTTGGGTCTTGAGGATTCACCTCAATGTCCACCACACGTCCACTCATAACAGAGGGACCAATATTTCTAAAACCTGTTTCATTTAAAGTAGATCGACTCAGCAATTGCTTTCTTTGGTCAATTGATCTTAATCTTTCCTGAGCGGATGTCGCTTTAATTTGTGCTTGTACGAATAAAGTACAAAAAAGGGCCGAGATGGTTAAAAGTCTTTTCATGCAATCAAATTTTATTGAGGGAATCAAGTTAAGACTTTTTTAATGCAATTGGGAAATTTTTATCCATTAAATTAAAAGCTTCATAATACCCCTGCTTATGCCATTTACAACGAGCTAAATAAGCCACCAATTGCTGCTGTAAAAGGGGATTTTGTAACATCGTCGCTGGTAATCCTTTTTGTTGGGTTGATCTCAAATATTGATCCAATAATTTAGTGAGGTCTTGCTTGGCATATCCTGCGACAAATGCTTGAACTGACTGATATTGGTTCATAGTGTTTTGTGCAGTAAGATAGTATTGTAAAACAAACTCATTCATCGAGCCTTCTAAATAAAGTTTGGCATAATTTGAATCTGCATACAATGCATTGGTTGGCATCCATTGATTCGGAATAATCCCTCCACCACCATATACTGTATTACCCTTTGGCGTCTTGTAAGCTTTCCCAATGGATGCTGTATCTACATTTCCATTACTAGATTGTTCGATTCTTTCCATAAAATCATGCTCGTAAGCCAACTTCCCATTTTGATAAGGGCGTTGGATATTGCGGCCCAATGGTGTATAGTATTTTGCAGTCGTCAATCTTAATGCACCCCCGTTGGATAATCTAAATTGCTGTTGCACCAATCCTTTTCCATAAGACCTTCTTCCAACTACTTTTGCGCGATCCCAATCTTGTAAAGCACCCGCTAAAACTTCACTTGCAGAAGCGGAAGTTTCATCCATCAGAATAGTGATATCACCTGTTTCAAATAAACCTTCTCTTTTGCTGTAATAATTCACCCTTGGTGCATGCAATCCTTCTGTGTAAACAATCAATTTATTTCCAGCCAATAATTCATCTGCAATCCCAACGGCTTCTGATAATAATCCGCCACCATTCCCTCTTAAATCTATCACCAGCGATTTCATGCCTTTTTTTAATAAAGGTTCTAAAGCTTGCATGAATGCTTCATAAGTTCTGTCCGCGAATTTGTCAATTTTAATATATCCAATCGTATCGCTGACCATATATGCTGCATCAATTGGCGTAACAGGTACCGAAGCTCTCACTAAATTAAAAGTCAATTTTTTTTGATTACGTAGTACCACTAATTTTAAATTTTCATCCGCAGGTCCTTTTATTTTTCGTTTAATCGTTTCTCCATCTAATTTGTTGCCAGATAATTTTACTGTATCATCTACCGTCAATAAAATATCTCCTGTTTTTAAACCAACCTTCGCAGCAGGACCTCCTGGCATCACATAAGCCACAAAAACACTATCTCTGAATTGCTGAAATTCGATGCCGATGCCTTTATAATTTGGTTGCAATTGCTCATTGGCTTCCATTAAATCTGCAGGTGGAATATACACAGAATGAGGATCTAATTGTCCTAAATAATAATCCGCTAATTTGGTTTGAGTACTATCCAAATTAACTTGTTCTACATATTTTGATTTAACCAATTCAATGATCTCATCCATTGCAGAATTCGAATCGGATGAAGGGAATCCTATGGAGAAATTTCCTTTTAAAAAAATGCCAATTCCAATACCTAATAAAAGTACGCCTGCATAGATGATTGGGGTCACCCAACTTGTTTGGGTCGATCGAGGTTGATTTTGTTGCATGTTGTATGAATTCTTGGCAAATTTACATCAATTCAAAATGAAATGGCTAATTTCATGTCTTAGTTCAACTACCATGAAAAAGACTTATTTAATAGCAGATAGCGGTGCCACAAAATGCCAATGGACCTTAGTACAAAATGGCAAGCGTCAAACCATTAAAACAACTGGTATTAGCCCCTACTTTTTAAGTCTTACAGACATTGTACAATTGCTAGAAAAGACCTTTCAGAAAAAGACAGATTTAAGCAAAGTTGCAGCAGTCTATTTTTATGGAACAGGATTAAGTAATCCAGATAATGTTGCTATTCTAAAAAAGGCGTTGAAAGCTGTTTTCAAGAACGCTACATTAGATATCCAAACCGATTTAATGGCTATTGCAAGAGCTGCCTGTCAGGATAAAAAAGGAGTGGTTTGCATTTTAGGCACAGGTTCCAATGCAGGATTTTACAATGGCAAAAAAATAACAAAAAATAGTCCAGGTTTGGGCTATGTTTTAGGAGATGAAGGGAGTGGTGCTTATTTGGGTAAAAAAGTATTGCAGTATTTTTTATATAAAACTTTTGACGAAGAGTTGATGAATATGTTTGAGAAGAAATACCATTTGGATCGGGCTGCTATTTTAAATAAAGTGTATAAAGAACCTACTCCAAATAGTTATATCGCAAGCTTTACAGATTTCTTGGTAGAAAATAGAGGCCATTATATGATCGAAAACATCATTGAAGATGGATTGAACGATTTCTTTTTTACCCATCTGAATAAATTAAATGAATCTTGGTTATACCCTATCCACTTTGTGGGCAGCGTGGCTTATGGCTTTAAAGATGTCTTAAAACAATTAGCCGAAGGCTATGAAATTGAATTAGGCAAAATTGTGAAATCTCCAATGGATGGTTTGATTGAATACCATAGCAAAAACTAGGTTCAGATGCACGATATAGAACCCTATTATCATTGGCGACATTTATATACTGCAGAAGCAGATCCAAGGTCTATTTTTTTTGGTAGAACCTACAGTGAATTTGAGTTTTCTCAAACAGTTTACAATTATTATATCCATCCTCAGTGGGATGAATTTGGAAGCAAAACATTGTACCTAAAAATATTGTATGCCGACTATGATGCAAAATTTGCCATCATAGAATTCATTGGAGAATGGAATGATACCATAGAAAATGATATCATGGAATTGAAAAGAGAAGTCCTTGATAAGTTAATGGCCGAAGGCATTATTAAATTTATTTTGATTGCCGAAAATGTATTCAATTTTCACAGCGGGGACAAAGATTATTACGAAGAGTTCTACGAGGAATTATCGGATGAGGACGGATGGGCTGTGTTGGTTAATTTTCATCCTGCTGCCCAACACGATTTTTTATTGCGAAAATTAAACCGTTACATCGAACTAATGGAAATCAGTGCATGGCGCACTTACAAACCTGAACATTTTTTTCAGTTCATTGACCAAAAATTAAGTCAAAGACTTAGTTTATAAAATTGCAATTGGAATTGTAGATGATTGCTTGTTTAATTTAACAACCATAATGAATCAAATCAATCAACAAGATCAATAAACAAGGTCTTCGTAAGCAGCTAATAATTCTCTGTAAGCGTGGTCATCCTTGGCCAATTTAGTTGCAGACAACCCTTTTTCATACCATTCAATAGCAAGTTCTTTTTCAGAAAGTGTCTCTAAACATTTTGCTAAATGGTAATAGGAACCCACATAATCTGGGGACTCGGTCAAGATTTCAATAAATAAGGCTTTTGCCTTTTGCAAGTCCCCTATTTTGATATACTCCAAAGCCAAAGCATGTCTTAAAAAGTTATCCTTAGGTTGTTGATTTAAAAATTCAATTATTCTTTCAATTCGTTGCATCTTGTCTTATATTTGCATTAGTTGCATAAACAACCAAAAAGTATTAGACTATGAAGTTATTAGTTTGCATTAGCAAAACACCAGACACCACATCTAAAATTGCCTTCACCGAAGGTAACACAAAGTTCGATGAAAACGGCGTACAATGGATCATCAATCCATATGACGAATGGTATGCCTTAGTGAGAGCGATCGAAATGAAAGAACAAGATCCTGCTGTTACAATTCACCTTATTACGGTTGGTGAAGCCGATGCAGAACCAATCATCAGAAAAGCTTTAGCATTAGGTGGCGACGAAGCCATCCGTGTTAATATACAAAGCAATGATTCATTTGTGGTGGCAAGTCAAATTGCTGCAATTGCAAAAGAAGGTGGGTATGATTTAATCCTTACAGGAAAAGAAACCATTGATTATAACAGTGCTTGTATCGGTTCTATGTTAGCTGGTTTATTGGATATGCCATTTGTATCGCTTGCAAATCACATGGCTTTAAACGGTCAAACTGCTACTGTTAAAAGAGAAATAGAAGGTGGCGAAGAAACTTGTGAAGTCAGCCTTCCTGCAATTGTAAGTTGTCAAAAAGGGATGGCGGAACAAAGAATTCCAAATATGCGTGGCATCATGGCTGCAAGAACAAAACCTTTAAAAGTAGTGGAACCAATTGCTGTTCAACCAACCACTTCTATCAAAACCTATGATTTACCTCCAGCAAAATCTGGTGTAAAATTAGTGGCAGCAGACAATGTGGAAGAACTAGTAAGATTATTAAAAGAAGAAGCAAAAGCATTCTAAACAATTCAAATCGAAAAAAATGGTACTTATATATATTGATCAAGCAGACCAACAAATTAAAAAATCTTCTCTAGAAGCTATTTCTTATGGCGCTGCCCTTGCAAAGCAATTAGGCGTATCTGCTGAAGGAATTTTACTTGGCACAGTGACGGATGATTTAGCAGGCCTAGGAAAATACGGCTTACAAAAATTACATCAAGTAGCTGATGCTAGTTTAAATCATTTTGATGCAAAAGTGTTCACACAAGTATTGACCGAAGCTGCTAAAACAGCCAATGCCTCTGTACTTGTTTTTGCACATAATTTAAATGGGAAAGCCATCGCCCCTGCAGTTGCTGTAAAATTACAAGCGGGTATTGTGACTGGCGCGAATAGCTTACCAGATACCAACAATGGATTTACAGTGACTAAAACAGTTTTTTCTGGAAAAGCATTTGCGCAAATCAATATCAATACCCCAATTAAAGTAATCTCAATCAACCAAAATTGTTTTGGTGTGCATTTGCAAGAAGGTACTTGTGCTGTGGAACCATTTTCTATTGCGATACCTGCTGCTTCTATTAAAGTGACTGCAACGCATAAAGTAGATGGTGAAATCCCATTGACAGAAGCGAATCTTGTTGTGAGTGGAGGACGTGGATTAAAAGGACCAGAAAACTGGGGAATCATCGAAGATCTTGCAAAAGTATTAGGCGCTGCAACCGCTTGTAGCCGTCCTGTATCCGATTCAGATTGGAGACCACACCATGAACATGTGGGTCAAACAGGGGTTCAAGTAGCACCTAATTTATATATCGCAGTAGGAATTTCTGGGGCCATTCAGCATCTTGCTGGGGTGAACAGAAGTAAAACAATTGTAGTCATCAATAAAGACCCAGAAGCACCTTTCTTTAAAGCTGCCGATTATGGTATTGTTGGGGACGCATTTGAAGTCTTACCGGCCCTTACAGCTGCTATACAAAAATCAAAGGCCTAATTCAAATCAATGCTTTTTTGCTTTAACTTTGTTAGGCAAATCAACTTATGCAGAAAATTGAACTAGAAATTGTAGCGCTATCACATAGTATCACCCAATCGAATTCCTATGCGGTTATTTTAGGAGAAGTAAATGGGTTGAGACGTTTACCTATTGTAATTGGTGGGTTCGAGGCGCAGGCAATTGCAGTTGCATTGGAAAACATGCACCCTTCTAGGCCTTTGACCCACGATTTGATGAAAAATTTCATGACTGCATTCAACCTTCAATTACAAGAAGTGTATATATGCGATTTGCAAGAAGGCATATTCTATTCTAAATTGGTTTGTTACAATTCAAATGACACAATAGAAATTGATAGTAGAACAAGCGACGCCTTGGCTTTAGCAGTTCGTTTTGGTTGTCCTGTATACGTGTACGAACATATCTTGGATCAAGCAGGATTGACCAATGAAAGAACCGACAAGGTAGACATGCCTGCAACCATTACCAAAACAACTGAGCGAAGTGATTTAGCTAAACTTTCATTGGCTGAATTAAATCAATTACTAACTGAAGTATTAGAACAAGAAGATTATATCCGCGCCATTGATATCAGAGATGAAATCAATAAACGCAATGAACCAAAGCAGCCCTAGGATGATTCAATTTCCCAACTGCAAAATCAACCTTGGTCTTTCTATCCTTGCAAAAAGAGCAGATGGCTACCACGAACTTGAAACAGTCTTCTATCCTATTGCTGTTTCAGATGCTTTAGAAATTTTACCTTCCGATAAACTAACCTTATCACAAACAGGCATTGCAGTTCCTGGAGACCCGGATCAAAATCTTTGTTTGAAAGCCTATCATTTACTTAAAAAAGATTTTCCTTCTCTACCTTCTGTACAAATGCATCTTCATAAAAATATTCCAATGGGTGCAGGGCTAGGTGGCGGATCAAGTGATGGCACTAACGCCTTACTTATTTTGAATCAACAGTTTTCATTGGGCTTAAATGATCGTCAATTAATTGATTATGCAAGTCAACTTGGAAGTGATTGCCCATTTTTCGTTTATAACAAAGCATGTCATGCAACAGGAAGAGGTGAAGTTTTAACACCAATTGCATTAGACTTATCCAACTATCAATTTTTGTTAGTGCACCCAGGTAAACATATTTCTACTGCATGGGCGTTTCAACAATTGACCCCAAATACAAAATCAGAAAGCATTCAATCGATCATTGAAAAACCAATTACCGAATGGAAGGATTGTTTAATCAATGATTTTGAAGCCCCCGTCTTTAAAGCCGAGCCAACCCTTTCCGAAATTAAATCCAAACTCTATCAACTAGGCGCAATCTATGCCAGCATGAGTGGGTCAGGAAGTTCTTTATTTGGCATCTACCCAAAAGGTCATTTCGACCAAGCGCCTACAATTGAGCATGCATTGCGCATTGACTTAATATAGATTTTCAAATCAAACCGGTATTGCGAACGTTCGTTATTAGAAATATTTTAATGACAACGATTGAAAATTAAACATTTTCGAATAGTTAGTAATTATATTGAATATCTTCTCGAAAAAACTTGATTTTTTTGTAATTTTTGAAAGATCGCTACTTAAGTTACTTTCATAAATACCGTTTGTATGTCATTACCACAACCTTTTGGATTATACCACCCCGATTTTGAACATGATGCTTGCGGGATTGGATTTGTTGCTCATATCAAAGGCATTAAATCGCACCAAAATATTGGAGATGCATTGACCATATTGGAAAATATGGAACACCGCGGAGCAAGTGGAAGTGAAGCTAACACTGGTGATGGTGCTGGAATTATGATTCAGATTCCACATGAATTTTTCTTTAATGAACTTTTAGCACAGGAAATACATTTACCTAATTTAAATGAATATGGTGTTGGATTTTTATTTTTTCCAACAGAAAAAGGAATTGCAGAAGAATGTAAATCCATCTTTGAACGAGCTGCCGAAAAAGTAGGGGTCGAAATTATTGGCTATCGTAAAGTTCCTGTGAACAAAACAAATATTGGTAAAACTGCATTGTCAGTAGAACCAATCATGGAGCAAGTTTTTATCAAACGTCCGGATCATATTATAGATAACATGGCTTTTGAACGTAAATTATTTATCTTAAAAAATTACGCTACTCATACCATTAATAATACGATTAAAAAAGGATCAATCGGTTTTTATATTGCATCACTATCTCAACATATAATTGTTTATAAAGGACAATTGACAAGTCATCAAGTTCGTGAATACTTTACAGACTTAAGTCAGAAGACTGCAGTTTCGGCATTTGGTTTGGTACATTCCAGATTTGCAACCAATACTTTCCCTTCCTGGAAATTAGCACAACCATTTAGGTATATCGCTCATAATGGAGAAATCAATACTTTGCAAGGAAATTTAAATTGGTTGAGATCGGGAGAAGCAAGTTTTCTTTCTCCATATTTTAGCAAAGAAGAATTAGAAATGGTCTTACCGATTATCGCAAATGGACAATCTGATTCTGCCTGCTTAGACAATGTGATTGAACTATTAACTTTATCTGGAAGATCCTTACCTCATGTCATGATGATGTTAATCCCAGAAGCATGGGATGGCAATGATTTGATGGATCCAGATAAAAAAGCATTCTATGAATTTCATGCCGCTATCATGGAGCCTTGGGATGGACCTGCATCTATTTCATTTACCAATGGGCAAATCATTGGTGCTACATTAGACCGAAACGGATTAAGGCCTTCAAGATATTGTTTAACCAATGATGATAGAGTGATTATGGCATCAGAGACCGGCGCACTCCCTATAGATCCCTCTATGATTATTGAAAAAGGAAGATTACAACCCGGGAAAATGTTTGTAGTTGATATGGAAGCTGGTAAAATCATTAGTGATACAGAACTAAAAAAAACCATTTGCACTGCACAACCCTATTCAGATTGGTTAAACCAATATAAAATTCGATTAGAAGAACTTCCTGAACCAAGAATTCAATTCACACATCTCGAACAAGATCAAATTTTTAAATATCAAAAAGCATTTGGTTATAGTAAAGAAGATCTTGACTGGATCATCACACCTATGGCTTTAGAAGGAAAAGAACCAATTGGTTCTATGGGAACGGATACGCCACTTGCAATTTTAAGTGATCAAGCTCAACATTTGACAAGTTATTTTAAACAATTATTTGCACAAGTAACCAATCCTCCAATTGATCCTATCCGAGAACGCATGGTCATGTCATTGTCAACATTTGTGGGCAGTTTAGGTAATTTATTGGTTGAAAATCCTATGGATAGTCACTGTGTTGCTCTAAAACATCCAATTTTGAATAACCATGAATTGGAGAAAATCAGAAGTATTGATACAGGAGTTTTTCAAGCTAAAACATTACAATGTTATTTTAGAGCTGATGGTAAAGAAGGCGCATTAAAAAGAGGTTTAGATCGACTATGTCGCTACGCAGTGGATGCTGTGGAAGATGGATTTGAAGTGATTATTTTAACTGATCGTTCTATTGATTCTGAACATGCTGCCATCCCAAGTTTATTGGCTTGCTCTGCAGTGCATCATCACTTAATCCGAAAAGGATTGAGAGGCAAAGTGGGTATCATAGTAGAAGCTGGTGATGTATGGGAAGTGCACCACTATGCATGTTTGATTGGATTTGGCGCAACAGCAATCAATCCATATTTAGCCCTTTCGTCTATCCGAGCCATGAAATTAGCTGGCACATTAAAAACAGATTATGATACAGATAAATTAAAGAAGAATTATATCAAAGCGGTCAATGAAGGTTTGTACAAAGTATTTTCAAAAATGGGGATTTCTACTTTACAATCTTATCAAGGTGCACAAATTTTTGAAATCATTGGTATCAACAAAGAAGTGGTTGATCGTTATTTCACTGGCGCTACTTCTAGAATTCAAGGATTGGGATTAGATGAAATTGCAAAAGAAATTTTAGCAAAGCACGAATTGGCATTTGCGAAAAAATCATCTCCAATAGATCGTTTACCAGTTGGAGGACTTTATCAATGGAAACGAAGAGGAGAAGCCCATTTATTCAATCCTCAAACGATACATGCATTGCAACATGCAACAAGTACAGGAGATTATGCAGGCTTCAAAAAATATTCTAAGTTAGTGAATGAACAAACCGAAAAAGCTTATACCATAAGAAGTTTATTTGATTTCAAACCCAATCAACCAAGCATAGCCATTGATGAAGTAGAACCCGCAACTGCAATCTACAAACGTTTTGCAACAGGGGCCATGTCATTCGGTTCCATCTCTTGGGAAGCACATACGACATTGGCCATTGCCATGAATCGACTTGGTGGAAAAAGCAATACAGGTGAAGGTGGGGAAGATCCTATCCGATATCAAAAAATGGAGAATGGAGATTCTATGCGAAGTGCCATCAAGCAAGTAGCAAGTGCAAGATTTGGTGTAACGAGTCAATACCTAACGGAGGCAGACGAGATTCAAATTAAAATGGCACAAGGTGCAAAGCCGGGAGAAGGAGGTCAATTACCGGGTGATAAAGTGGACGAGTGGATTGGCAAAACAAGATATGCTACCCCAGGAGTAGGCCTAATCTCCCCTCCTCCACATCATGATATCTATTCAATTGAAGATTTATCCCAATTAATTTTTGATTTAAAAAATGCCAATAGAGCTGCAAGAATCAATGTGAAATTAGTATCTAAAGCTGGTGTTGGAACCATTGCAGCAGGTGTCACCAAAGCAAAAGCAGATGTGGTGTTGATTGCTGGATTTGATGGAGGTACAGGTGCATCACCGCTAAGTTCAATTAAACATACAGGTTTACCATGGGAATTAGGTGTAGCAGAAACACACCAAACCTTGGTCAATAATAATTTGAGATCGCGCGTTGTTGTGCAAGCTGACGGTCAAATGAAAACAGGAAGAGATATTGCCATTGCAACATTATTGGGTGCCGAAGAATGGGGTGTCGCCACAGCTGCGCTAGTTGTGGAAGGGTGTATTATGATGCGTAAATGCCACATGAATACATGCCCTGTGGGTGTGGCAACTCAAGACCCTGAATTACGTAAACGATTTAAGGGCGATCCAGATCATGTGGTTAAATTTTTTGAATTCATCACAGAGGAGCTTAGAGAAATCATGGCTGAATTGGGTTACCGTACAATTAATGAAATGGTAGGTCAAGCTGATGTATTGACCATGCGTAAAAATATTCAACATTGGAAATACAAACATCTAGATCTTAGTGATTTATTATATAAAGCGCCTGCTGATGTATCAGTTGGTTTATATCAAACTGCCACACAAGATCATTTATTATCCGATGTACTTGACTGGAAATTACTAGCAGCAGCAAAACCTGCATTGGAAAATCAAACCAAAGTAAAAGCTGCTTTCCAAATTAAAAACACCGACAGAACAGTAGGTACTATTTTATCCAATGAGATTTCAAAAATATACCAAGATGCTGGTTTACCAGAACAAAGCATTCATTTTAAATTCACTGGTACTGCAGGCCAAAGTTTTGGTGCTTTCAATACAAAAGGTGTTACACTTGAATTAGAAGGAGACGCCAATGATTATTTTGGAAAAGGATTAAGTGGAGCAGAATTAATTGTATATCCTGACAAAAAAGCACCATTTGTGGCAGAGCAAAATATAATTATTGGAAACGTGGCTTTCTATGGTGCAACAAGTGGACATGCCTATATTAGGGGTAAAGCAGGTGAAAGATTCGCAGTGCGTAATTCAGGCGCATCCGTGGTCGTAGAAGGGATTGGCGATCATGGATGCGAATACATGACTGGTGGCATTGCAGTCATTTTGGGTGAGACAGGAAGAAACTTTGCTGCTGGCATGAGTGGAGGCATCGCTTATGTTTACAATCTTGCCAATGATTTTGCAAGTCTATGTAATCAAGAAATGGTTGACTTAGACCCCATCGAAGCATCCGACGCAGACTTATTACAAAGCATGTTAATGCGACATTATGAAAAAACAGGGAGTACTGTTGCAAAATTTGTACTAGCCGATTTAGAAAATCAATTGAAATATTTTATCAAAGTATTTCCTCGAGATTATAAAAAAGTATTATCAAAAAAAAATGGGATAACCATTAATCAATAAAGTATGGGCAAGCCAACAGGATTTAAAGAATACAATAGAGTACTACCCAATAAATTACCGGTAGCAGAAAGAGTGCAACACTATAAGGAATTTGTAGAGTTGATGCCAGCACAACAATTGAATGAACAATCTGCTAGATGCATGAATTGCGGTGTGCCTTTTTGCCACAATGGATGTCCCTTAGGTAATATTATTCCAGAATTCAATGATGCAGTGTACAATAAAGAATGGAAGGAAGCTTATGAGATTTTGATTTCAACCAATAACTTTCCGGAGTTTACGGGACGCATCTGCCCTGCCCCTTGCGAAAGTGCATGTGTCTTAGGCATCAATCAACCAGCAGTCACCATAGAAGAAATTGAAAAAAATATCATTGAAATTGCATTTGAAAATGGTTTTGTGCAACCACGTAAACCCAATATTAGAACTGGAAAAAAAGTGGCAGTGATTGGATCAGGACCAGCTGGACTTGCTACTGCTGCACAATTAAACTATGCAGGTCACTTAGTTACTGTATTTGAACGTGATCCAAAGCCAGGAGGATTGCTTAGATTCGGAATCCCAGATTTTAAATTAGAGAAAACGGTAGTTGAAAGAAGAATCCAAATATTAGAACAAGAAGGCATAGAATTTAAATGCAATGCCAATGTAGGTGTAAATATTAGAGTGAGTGATTTGAATCGCGAATTTGACGCTATTGTTTTAGCAGGTGGTTCTACTATTCCAAGAGACTTACCAATTCCAGGAAGGGAATTAAATGGTGTCCATTTTGCAATGGAATTTTTAAAACAACAAAACAAAAGAGTGAGCAACTTACCAATTGATGAAGCAATAATCACTGCAAAGCATAAAAATGTCGTGGTCATTGGTGGAGGTGATACAGGAAGTGATTGCGTAGGTACATCTAATCGTCATCAAGCAAAGCACATTACACAATTTGAATTATTACCCAAACCACCAGAAGAGCGAGCTGCATATATGCCTTGGCCTACCTACCCTTTGTTGTTAAAAACAACTACATCGCATGAAGAAGGCGTAGAAAGATTATTCAATATTGCAACAAAGGCATTCATTGGTGACGAAAATGGCCATTTAAAAGGCATTCAAGTGGTTGATGTAGCATGGACTGCATCTGCTGATGGAAGACCAGCTCAATTTAAAGAAATAGAAGGTAGCTTAAGAGAAATTCCATGTGAATTAGTTTTACTAGCTATGGGCTTTATGCATCCGCAAGCAACTGGCTTAATAGAACAATTAGGCGTGGAACTAGATGAAAGAGGCAATGTAAAAGCAACGGAGCAAAAATTTAAAACCAATCAAGAAAATATTTTTACTGCTGGTGATATGAGAAGAGGGCAGTCTTTAGTTGTTTGGGCCATCAGCGAAGGTAGAGAATGTGCTAGACAAGTAGACCTATTCCTAATGGGCAGTTCTCTTTTAGAATCCAAAGACAGTAGTTT
>JBDKGO010000023.1:0-16239 GCA_039798125.1 Bacteroidota bacterium
TTTTGTTTGATTGTCTCTTAGATCTTTAAGAGTGAGGTTTGATTCCATTTTGGTGATTTTTTGTTGGGGTTTTTAATTTTGATGACAGCTCTTTGGAATACATGGGTGCAAGGTAAAATATTTATGTTAGGTGTCTGGCCACTATTCAGATTCTTACATAACAAACAGCTAAAATTATTTAAAAGCTTTTTTATACGCTACTTCATCAAATCCAAGTGCAATAATTTTTCCGTCTTTTTCAATCAATGGACGTTTTATGATAGATGTTTTTTCTGCCATCAGTGCTATGGCTGCTTTTTGATTGGTAATGGTAGCTTGCACTTCAGGTCCTAGTAATTTCCAGGTGGTGCCTTTTTTATTGATCAAGGCTTCCCATCCAACTTGCTTAGCCCAGTTTGTCAATTGGGCACTTGTAATACCTAGTTTTTTATAATCATGAAAACTATAAGCTTGCTTATTGGCCTTCATCCAGTCCAATGCTTTCTTGACTGTATTACAATTAGGGATGGCGTATACGATTGTTGTACTCATTTTATTTAACTTGAATAGACTGAGCGAGCCAACTCTTTGAAATAGGTTGTAGCCATTCTGTTTCGAGTGTCGCTTTTGTATTGACTAAATTATTAAAATATAGGGTATCCATAGATAGTAACCCATTTTCAAGGGCATAATTGAATTGCGCTTGAGGCACAGTCTGTACTTTATCTTTAACATAAAAGGCTAAAAGTGTTCTATTGAACATTTGAACGCCTGTCATTTGTTCAATGGTTTTAATCATATGCACAGAACTGTCGGTACTACATCCTCCAACGGTGGTAGCCGTTTCGTCCGCCATGATCACAATGAACTGACCATATAACACCGTAGCATAGCCTTTTACTTTTGCACCATGGCTCTTCCAGTCTTCTACAAAATTTTCTAACAAGGGTTCAATTTCAAAAATTTCACCCATCGTGAAAGTCCTGTTGGCTTGGTAGACCCAAACCCTAGATCTTGGATCGAAATTTTTTGGGAGTATAGTAGGTAAGTCAACCATATATGATTTATTGTATTGCTTTCGCAATGATTTCAGCAATGTCTAATACTTCTGTCTTCACTTCTTCGTCTCTGTTTTTGATACCATCAGTCATCATGGTATTACAAAACGGACAAGCACTTGCCACAAAATCTGCTTTTGTCTCAATGGCTTCATCTGCTCTTTCCATATTAATTCTACTTGTACCTTTTTCTTCCTCTTTAAACATTTGCGCTCCACCTGCGCCACAACAAAGTCCTTTTGATTTACACCTGCGCATTTCCTTTAGTTCAACATCCAATGATTCCAATACTTTTCTTGGCGCTTCATAAATGTCATTAGCCCTTCCTAAATAGCAACTGTCATGGTAGGTAATTGTTTTTCCTTTCCATTCATTGCTATCCGTAATCTTGATCTTTCCATTTTCAATTAATTCCTGTAAAAATTGTGTATGGTGAATCACATCATAATTACCACCCAATGCAGGGTATTCGTTCTTTAAGGTATTGAAACAATGCGGACAAGTGGTGACGATTTTTTTAATTTCATAGGCATTCATCACTTGTATATTTTGATAAGCCATCATCTGAAACATGAATTCATTTCCAGCCCTTCGCGCAGGATCGCCAGTACAAGCTTCTTCCTTGCCCAAAATGGCATAAACCACACCTGCCTTATCTAATATTGTTGCAAATGCTTTTGTAATTTTTTGTGCTCTTTGATCAAAACTTCCTGCACAGCCTACCCAAAATAAAACTTCTGGTTTCGTGCCAGCAGCCATCATTTCTGCCATTGTAGATACTTTCATACTTATTTTATTTTAAGATTGCTTTGTCCATGCGTCTCTATCGTCTGGAGCGAATTTCCAAGGAGCAAAATTGTTTTCTATATTGCTAAACATACCATTCCATTCCGAAGGTGCATTACTGTCCTCCATGATCAATGACCTTCTTAATTCAATGATGATATCCATTGGAGAAATACTTACAGGACATTCTTCCACACAGGCATTACAGGTAGTACAAGCCCTTAATTCTTCTATGGTGATATGGTCGTTTAATAAAGATTTCCCATCGTCTACAAATTGTCCGTTTGCGTCTATATTTTTTCCAACGGTTTCAAGACGATCTCTTGTGTCCATCATGATTTTTCTTGGACTCAATAGTTTTCCAGTGCTATTTGCTGGACAAGCTGCGCTACATCTTCCACATTCTGTACAACTATATGCATCCATTAAATTTTTCCAACTCAAATCCATCACATCTTTAGCACCAAATTTTTCTGGAGGCGCAGCATTGGTAGGGGCTAATTCTGGTTGCATGGCATAGAGTACCTCGTTTTGAACAGCCACCATATTGTGCATTTTACCTTTTGGCTCCAATGAGGCATAGTAAGCATTTGGGAAGGCTAGGATAATATGCAAATGTTTTGAATAAGGTAGGTAGTTCATAAATGCATATATCCCTAAAATATGCATCCACCATGCAGTTTGTTCAATGGTGTGTAATTGATGTTCGTTCAAATGAGATAAAGCAGGCTTTATCCATGAAGAGACAATAAAATTTGCAGCAGGATCTGCCGCATTCATTAATAAAAATAAGCCCATTAACACAATCTCAATGGCTAAAATTAAATTCGCGTCTGTTTTTGGCCATCCTGTTAAATCATTGCTGATTAATCTTTTTACACGAATGATATTTCTTCTGGATAAAAAGAATAGGCAGGCTACAAATACCAATAAAGCCAACACCTCAAAACTATTGATGAGGATAGGGTAGCATACCCCAAGATATGGCATGAAAAAACGATGGGTACCAAAAACGCCATCAATGATTATTTCAAGTAATTCAATATTGATGATGATAAATCCAACATAGAGTATTAAGTGCAATAATGCAACTGGAATATTGCGAAACATTTTCTTTTGTCCTAATGCCAGTAAAAAAACATTTTTCCATCTAGCAATGGGTTGATCATTGAGCTCAACTGGTCTTCCAAGATGGATATTTCTTTTTATTGTCAGCAGCTTTTTTGCAAAAATGTAAAAAGCAATGACCGATAGGATCGAAAAAACAATTCCGCTGATAAATTCCATGGTTAAAAGCATTTTTGACTGAGATACAAATTTACTCCATTTCCTTTAGTCTCTTACTTAAAATACCCTCAAATAATTCACAGATTATCAGCAAACTAATATCGTTTTTATGGACTTATTTAAGCAGAATTATTTAATTTGCCGCTATTCTCAAGTATTTTAATCCATTCCATTATGAATCAAGCAATCAATCAAAAAATTGCAAGCTGGTTAGAAGGTAATTTCGATGCTACCACAAAGGAGGAAATCAGGTCTTTGCAAGCCAATCAACCCGATGTATTAGAAGATGCATTTTATAGAAATCTCGAGTTTGGTACTGGAGGATTAAGGGGATTGATGGGTGTGGGCACCAATAGGGTGAATAAATATACGATTGGGATGGCGACGCAGGGCTTTTCAAATTACTTATTAAAAACCTATCCCAATGAATCAATTTCAGTGGTGGTGGGGCATGATAGCCGAAATAATTCAAGATTCTTTGCAGAAACGACCGCACAGGTTTTCGCTGCTAATGGCATCAAAGTCTTTTTATTTGAGTCTTTGAGACCAACACCTGAATTGAGCTTTGCGATTCGTCAATTGCAATGTAAGGCTGGGGTAGTTTGTACTGCCTCACATAATCCAAAGGAATACAATGGCTATAAAGCCTATTGGAATGATGGAGGTCAGTTGGTACCACCGCATGATAAAAATGTCATTACCGAAGTGGAAGCGATTCAGTCTTTAGAAGAAGTAAAATGGACAGGTGGAGATGCATTGATTGAAATCATAGGAGCGGCGATGGACGCATCTTATATTGCAATGTTAAAAACTTTGAGTGTTTATCCAGAAGTGATTGCAGCGCAGAGCGATTTAAAAATTGTCTATACGCCAATTCATGGCACAGGGATCACTTTGGTGCCAAAAGTTTTAGAGGCATATGGTTTTAAGAATGTGCATGTGGTAGAGGAGCAGGCTACACCAGATGGTAATTTCCCAACGGTCGCTTATCCTAATCCAGAAGAGAGTGAAACAATGCGTATTGGCTTAGAAAAAGCAAAGGCCTTGAATGCAGATATCCTTTTGGGAACCGATCCAGATGCAGATAGAGTAGGTATTGGTGTAAAAAATCATAAAGGAGAATGGGTTTTAATGAATGGCAATCAAACTGCTGTATTGGCATTTGCATACATGATGGAAGCCAGAAGAGCCAAGGGAATTGCAGCACAAAACGACATGGTGGTTACAACCATTGTAACAACCGAGATGATCAATGAGGTAGCAAGACAAAACAAAGTGAATTGTTACAATGTATTGACAGGATTTAAATGGATTGCTGAATTGGTTAAAGAAAAAGAAGGAAAAGAAAATTACATTATAGGGGGTGAAGAAAGCTTTGGCTTGATGATTGGTGATCAAATTAGAGATAAGGATGCGGTGAGTGCAGTGGCTTTATTATGTGAGATGGCAGCCTATGAAAAAAACAAGGGCAAGTCTTTGTTTGATAAAATGATTGAATTGTATATGCAATATGGGTTCTATTATGAACATTTAATTAGCATTACAAAAAAAGGCATGAATGGTCAGCAAGAAATTGCAGCAATGATGGAAGGCTACAGAAAACAACCGCCGACCGAAATTGCTGGATCGAAAGTGGTTACCTTATTGGATTATCAATTACAGGTAAGTACCAATTTGCAAACTGGAGTTCAAACAACAATTCAATTACCTAAAAGCAATGTGTTGCAGTTTGTGACCGAAGATGGCACTAAGATTTCTGCTAGACCAAGTGGCACGGAGCCAAAAATTAAATTTTATTTTAGCGTCAATACAGTTTTACCTAATAGAGAAGCATTCGACGAGGTCTATGCGCATTTGCAAAACAAAATCAACAACATTATTGCTGCTATGCAGTTAAACTAATTCAAGCATGCGAAAATTAGAAGATGCTTACCTGCATAAAGGATTGCGCAAGCAATTGGTAGAGCTATTAAGAACCAAGGGTATTTCTGACGAACAGGTTTTAGAGGCCATTGGTTCTATTCCAAGGCATTTCTTTTTAGACTCTGCATTTGATAGAATCGCTTATGAGGATCGTGCATTTCCAATTGCAGCAGATCAAACGATTTCTCAGCCCTATACAGTAGCGTATCAAACACAATTATTGCAAATTAAGCCAGGAGAAAAAGTGCTTGAGATTGGCACAGGAAGTATGTATCAAACAACCGTACTTGCTGCGATGGGTGCAAAAGTTTTTACCATCGAAAGACAAAAACAACTATTTGATTTAACGCCTTTTTATATTTTCAAGCAACAGTACCCTGATATATATTTTTCTTTTGGGGATGGTTTTGAAGGATTGCCATTACTAGCGCCTTTTGATAAGATTTTAATTACCGCAGCAGCACCTAAAGTACCCGAAAAACTATGGGCACAATTGAAAGTGAACGGAAAAATGATTATTCCATTGGATGAGGAAGGCGCGGAACAAAGGATGCTTCGTTTAACTAAGAAAAAGGATGGAAAAGAAAAAAGAGAATCCTTTGAGGCATTCTCTTTTGTTCCTATGTTAGAAGGTAAAACTTCTAAATAAATAGTTGTTGCTTATTGTTGCATTTGATCCATTCCACTACTTCCATCTTGCATCTTCGTACTTTTTCTTCTTAATAAATTCACATCGAATTTGCCAAATCGGTAAGAGAAGTTCAATCTAAAGAATTGCTGATCTCTTGTTCTTATTACATTTTGCGTAAAGTATAAACTTTCTGAATAAGTCTGAATCACCCTTGTTTTAAAGACGTCACTTGCACTCAAAGTCAATGATGCAGTTTTGCCACCTTTGAAAGTCCAATCTTTTCTGATGGCTAAATCAAATTCATAGTTCGGTAAATTGTATCCTTGCGCAGTAGACTGTGGTCCGCCGAATCCGCCACCACCACCGCCAAATCCGCCACCGCCTCTTCCGCCACCACCGCCAGAGTTACCACCTGGAGGTAGGATTGTCTTGGCTTGGTATTGACCACTAAATTGTAGCGATAATCCTTTTACAAGTTTAAAATTATTATTCATTTTGCTAAACCAGCTCGTTAAATTATTATTCACATCTTGACCAGGAATGGACGCTTCAATTTCTGATCTGAATAAGTTAAAACTTAGATTTATATCCCACCATTTAGTAAGCGTTGTTTTATTACTTAGTTCTAATCCATATACTTTTGAAGTATTCGCATTGATGAATGAACTATAAAATGCGCTATCATTTGTGATAGGGTTGATGTCTTTATAAATATAATTTGTAATTAAGTCTGTGCTGTATTTATAATAAACGGTGGCCAATAAATTAGAACCTTTTTTATAGACGTTATTGTATGCCATTTCAAATGAATGCGTGAATTGTGGCTTTAAATTAGGGTTACCAACTGCAATATTCAATGGGTCTGAATAGTCTGGGAAAGGTTGTAATTGGAAAGGATTGGGTGCATTGATTCTTTTAGAGTAATTAAACTGCACATCATTTTTATCATTCAATTTGTAACTAATAAAGGCACTTGGGAATAATGAAATTGGCAATTTGATGATTGATTCTAATGAATCCTGACCTTGCTTATTCAACACGTTCACGATGTATTCTCTGTTCTCAACTCTTAAACCAAGCTGGTAACTTAAATTGTCTTTTTTCCCACCAAAATTAGAATAAGCTGCTAAGACGCTTTCATTAAACTTTAATTGATTACTGATGCTGTTAATGAGTACTTCTTTTCCATTAATGATTCTAAACTGATCTCTATCATTAAATTCATCTCTATTGTTCATTCTTACACCAGCTTCAAATTTCACATTATTTTTAAATACACGTTCGTAATCTATATTGGAAGTGTAGTTTTTATTTGTTCCTGATCCAACTGTTCTTTGGTTTAAGATACTAGACTTTATAAGTGAATTGTTATCGCTATTGCTCTCGTTGTAATTAAAGTCTGCACTTAATTCATGCCCAGTTTCAGCGAATAAGTGTTTGAAACTAGCTTGAGTACCTTTGTTTAAAAACGAAAAAATAGAATTATTGTCTAATGCTATATTATTATTTCTGTTGACGCCATTAAAGATGGAGTCGATCGTTTGAGTGGATGTATTTCCAAAATCACCTTTTACGATGTTTCCAAAAATGGAGAAAGTATTACGATTATCAATTAAATAATCGAATCCAGCTCTGTAGAAAGCAAATTCACTTAAACCAATATTATCGGTATAAGTACTAATGCTTGTTGGAATAGGGGTTAACAAGATATCTCTCACATTATCAATCGTACTGATTGATTTACTATTTCTGAGGTTTGCACTTGCCGAAAAGTTAATTTTACTGCTTCTTAAATTGATGTCACCACCTGCATTGATTTTACCACGCATATCCACACCACCTCTAAGTCCACCATTATAACCATTCTTTTTATTCTTCTTTAAAACGATGTTTAAAATACCTGCATTACCGCCCGATGCATCATATTTAGCAGAAGGATTGGTAATGATTTCAACTCTGTCAATGATATCAGAAGGAATCTGATCCAAAGTCAATGTGGTTGGACGATTGTCAATTAATAAAGTAGGTGTAGCGTTTCTTAAAGTGACATTACCATCAATGTCTACATTTAAGTTTGGAATATTCTTCATCACCTCTACCGCAGTTTGACCTGTACTTGCCAAGTTCTTATCTACATTGAAAATTTTTCTATCAATCCCCATTTCAAATTGTGGCTTTGCGGAGCTAGTCACTGTAACACTTTGTAATTGATTTGGATCTTCTTCTAATCTAATATTGCCTAAATCTTTATCAACTAAAGCCATCATGTCTTGAGGATTGCCACCTGGCTTCATGTTGAAGCTAATTTGCTTTTCATATTTTTTATATCCAACTCCAGAAATGATTAATTTGAAATTACCCATCACAGATAAGTTGTCAAAGCTAAAATCACCATTGCTTGCAGTAATCATCGTAGCCAATGTCACTTCGCTTGCTTTTTTAGTTGCTGGATCGAATTTGCTCCCTTTTAATTGAACTGTGGCGCCATCGACTCCTTTTTTATTGGCATCTACGACCTTCCCATAAAAATGACCCATATTCATGCTACCACCCGCACCTGCAGGGCGACCATTAGGGATTTGAGCAAATAAGGCCACTTGAATCAAAAAAGCACTAAAAACTATTGTAATTTTTTTCATAATTGTATTTGTGGTCTATAAGACCAGATAGATTGGATTCTGTTTAACCTATAACACAAAATTCGTGCTAAAGTTTAAAGAAAGGCGCTTGTAAAGTATAAGCGGTTAAATAAGAGGAAGAATTAAAGCAATCACAAAGCCCCAAATGGCACCTAATACAAAAGCGGCCCATCTAAATGGGGTACTTGCCTTGATGATTTTCTGCTGAAGGATGGTTCTAAATTTTTGGTGCCATTGTTGCTGCAAGTCCTTATTTAAATGGGTACTGAACTCGTTTATGAGCAATGGAAAGAGTAGGGCTAATTCTTCCATAAATACCTCCTTTAATTCCTCTATGGTCTTATCTCCTATGAACATGGAAATCATTGGAAGCTTTGCGCTTAATTTATGTCTAAAAAAATCATCCAATTTGTCATTGATGACTGGTTTCATTGATTCAAAAGGGTCGTTTTTTGTCAATTCGGGTATCAGTTTTGCTAAATCGATTTGCCCAACCCATTGATCGGCTAAATTTGACCATTTGAATGGTACAAAGGATATGGCCCAAACCAAGCACCAGCCGAAAGCGCCTACTAATATTGGGAGTAAAAAAAGTATCATAAAAAGCATTTAAACTAAAAAAACCTATCCCTAAAATTGGGACAGGTTTTTAATGGGAGAACGATGGGTCTCGAACCCACGGCCTACAGTGCCACAAACTGTCGCTCTAACCTACTGAGCTACGCCCTCCATTTGGGCTGCAAAAATACGTTAATTCAGTAATCAATAAAATTAGTTGAGCATGTTTTTGTAAAATAATGGTAAAAAAGAGTAGAAAAACTGAATTAGACTCATAAGATTCCCATTTTACGCTATTTTTGAAATCCTAGATGCACAAGATTATGACATATGTAAAACAAAATAAGTGGAAAGTTTTTGCCACAGTATTCTTATTTGGCGCTTTGTTCTTTGCCTTTAATACAGTTAAATCAGAAAATCAAGAGTCTCCTGAATTAAGACAGCGAAAATTATTGTCTACCATTGGCCAATTATTAGAAACAGAACATTACAGCCCTAGAAACATCGACGACGCATTTTCTAAAGAAGTTTTTAGTGCTTATTTTAAAGCCTTAGATCCAGAAAAAAATACTTTTCTGCAATCAGATATAGATGGCTTGTTAAAATATAGTACAACAATTGATGATGAAATTCATGGCGCTACAATTACATTTCAACCTGCGGTAAGTCGTATTTATGAAATTCGTATTAAAGAAACACAAGCTGTATTCAATCAAATCATGGATCAACCTTTTGATTTTAGTAAAGATGATTCTGTGTACTTGAATACAGATAAATTAGGGTATCCTAAAGATGAAGTTGAAAGATCGAAGCGTTGGGAGATGTTGTTGAAGTATAGAACCATTGAACGTTATGCAAGTTTGATTGATGAGCGAGAAAAAAATAAAGGCAAAGAAAAATTTGTCATAAAAAATGATTCAACATTAGAAGCGGAATCAAGGGCTTATGTTAAGAAGTCTTACAAAAAGAGATTAGAATCTTTTGAAAAAACCTTTACAAAAGAAAAACGATTCGAATTATTCCTGAATTCCATTACAGGCTTAATGGATCCGCATACAGATTATTTAGCACCAGTAGAAAAGCGTTCTTTTACAGAACAAATGAGCGGTGTGATTTATGGTATTGGAGCTCAATTAACACAGGATGATTTTGGTATCCGTATTGCTAGTATCCAACCAGGTGGGCCAGCATGGAAGTCTGGACAGATTGTGGTGAATGATGTGATTGTAAAAATTGCACAAGGCGCGGATGAGCCGGTGGATGTATCTGGCTATGAAACAACAGATGCAGTTAAATTAATCAGAGGTAGTTTAGGTACAGAAGTAAGATTGACTTTCAGAAAACCAGACGGTACATTTAAAGTGGTGAGTTTAATTAGAGAAAAAATTGTCTTGGACGAAGGCTATGCAAGAAGTGCAGTAATACAAAATGGGGAGGATAAATATGGTTATATTTTATTGCCCGATTTCTATGCCGATTTTGAAAGAGAAGATGGACATAGATGTTCTGAAGATGTGGCTGCAGAAATTAAAAAATTGAAAGCGGAAAATGTAAAAGGTATCATCATTGATGTAAGATTCAATGGCGGCGGTTCTTTATATGAAGTGGTACAAATGGCTGGTTTGTTTATTGACAAGGGTCCTGTTGTACAAATCAGAAATAAAGAAGGTAGATCTCAAACTTTATATGACGAAACACCAGGTATTTTATATGATGGTCCATTGGTGGTTATGGCAAATGAGTTTAGCGCATCTGCAAGTGAAATTTTTGCGGGCGCTATACAAGATTATAAGCGTGGCATTGTTGTAGGAAGTAGTTCTACTTATGGCAAGGGTACTGTTCAAAGAAATGTAGCATTTGGAAAGCCATTGGATTCATTGGGTATACAAACAGAATATGGTGCAGTAAAACTAACATTCCAAAAATTCTATCGAATCACAGGAAGTTCCACACAAAAGAAGGGAGTCGTTCCAGATGTTATTTTACCAGATGAATATGAATACCTCAAGTACAGAGAAAAAGACAATGAGTCTGCATTGAGTTGGGATGAAATGGAGCGTGCAAGGTATATGGTATGGCCTAATAATGCACAATTGGCTCAAGTGGTTCAATCAGCCAACATGCAAATTCAAAACGACACAGCCTTAAATAAATTCAAGCAAAACTTACAATGGGTGTCTAGTCAAATCGACAATCCAGTTTATTTAAAATTAGATAAGTTCCAAGCTTTCAAAAAGCGTGTACAAGAAGTTTCTAAACAAAATGAGCAAGCGTTAAAATTAAAGACGCCAATGAAATTAGCACCGATAAAAGTGGATTATAATAAATTTTATAATAATCCTGATAAATCAAAGCAGGATCGTTATCAAGGATGGATTAAAGATTTAGCTAAAGATTTTCAAGTAAATGAGTCGAGCAAAATTTTAGCAGCTTTGAATAAAAAAACAACAGCGATTGTAAAAAAATAAAAGTGGACATGGAAAAGTTGAGGAAGTGGCATGTAGTATATACAAAACCAAAGTGGGAGAAAAAGGTGGATCTTAATTTTGCACAAAAAGGCATTGAAAGCTGGTGTCCTACACAGAAAAAAGAACGCCAATGGTCGGATAGAAAGAAGATTATTGAAGAACCATTGTTTAAATCTTATGTCTTTGTAAAAGCAACTAAGGAAGAATATACAAATGTGCTTAGTACAATGGGGGTGGTGCGTTTTCTTTATTTTGAAAAAAAGCCAGCCATCATTAGAGACAATGAAATTGAATTGATCAGAAAATATTTAGGCTTGTCTTATAGCAATATTCAAGTTGTTGACTTGGGTCCTTTAAAACCACAAACAAAAGTGGCAGTAAACAATGGATTATTTATGGGTCAAAGGGGAGAAGTGGTAAAAGCAGATAAAAAATCTGTTTACGTTCGACTAGACAGCATTAATATGATGATGATTGTTGAGTTTAAATTGGAAGAAATCTCGCTTTTATAATAGCTTGAATTAGATCGTCCAGTCTACTATTTGATTGCTCCATTCTGCTCTGTAAGGTGTGGTAACCCTAATGTAATTATCAGAATAACCTTCTAGTATTTCCATCGTTCCGTCACCTGTTTTCTTTACGGATTCAAATAAGACTTTTCTTTTTTCACCTCTATGAGCTTCTGTAAAGTATTGTAATTTCTGGTAAGAGAGATTGCGTAATATTTTATTGCGTTCGTTGCGTATGGCAATAGGTACAATTGGCTTAATATCTAAGGCCTTGGTCGCTGCTCGTTCAGAATAAGTGAATACATGCAAGTAAGAAATGTCTAAGCTGTGGATGAATGCAAAGCTCTCTTGAAAATAGGCTTCAGTTTCTCCAGGTGAGCCAACAATCACGTCTACACCAATTGCTGCATGAGGGATTAATTTTTTAACCAATTCAATACGTTCTCTATAAAACTGACTATTGTACCTGCGTTGCATTAATTTCAATACTGCGTCCGATCCACTTTGTAAAGGAATATGAAAATGCGGCATGAACTTTTTGCTCTGTGCAACCCAAGCAATGATTTCGTCTGTTAATAAATTGGGTTCTATAGACGAGATGCGGTAACGTTCAATATTAGTTTCGGTATCTAAAGCCTTGATGAGTTCAAAAAAGCTTTCTTCATGCTTCTTTCCACCATCTCCTCCTTTTCCAAAATCTCCAAGATTGATGCCTGTCAATACAATTTCTTTTACACCTTTATCCGCCAAAGCTTTTGCTTGTTGAACTACGCCAGCCACTGTATCACTTCTACTTTTACCTCTTGCCATTGGGATGGTACAAAATGAACAACTATAATCACATCCGTCTTGCACTTTTAAAAAGGTCCTGGTTCTATCATTGACAGAAAAGGAACTGTGGAAACCGGTTAAGGTATCAATATCACAACTACAAATTTTGGTTTCATCGCCTTTTGTTAGATTCGCAAGGTGTTGAACTAGATTAAATTTTTCTGCTGCACCTAATACCAAATCCACTCCAGGTATATTGGCAATTTCTTGAGGCTTTAATTGGGCATAACATCCAGTGATCACAATAAAACTTTCTGGTGCCAATCTTTGCACCCTTCTTACGAGTTGTCGACATTCTTTATCTGCATTTTCGGTCACCGAACAGGTATTGATCACATACACGTCTGCATGCTCGGTAAACTGCTTTTTCTCGAAACCTTCCAGTTCTAGTTGCCTAGACATGGTAGAAGTTTCTGAAAAGTTAAGTTTACAACCTAATGTATGGAATGCGACAGATCGATTTTGACTCATGGGGCACAAAGATAAAAAACCCTACCTAAGAATAGGCGAGGGAAGCTTAAAATCTTAAAATAAGCTTAAAACTGCCTCAAATTTCCCTTTTTGCTCAGTTTCAGTTAAGTTTGCAACTACTAAAATGGACAAAATGGATTTCAAAAAAATCAACAATCTAACAGGCTGGGCAGTTACCTTAATTGCATGTACTGTTTACTTATTAACGATGGAAGCTTCTGGTAGTTTTTGGGACTGCGGAGAGTTTATCAGTAGTGCTTATAAATTACAAATTCCACATCCTCCCGGAGCACCGATGTTTGTACTTTTAGGAAGGGTATTTATCATCTTCTTTGGAGACAATCCTCAAACAGCTGCTTTGGCGGTGAATAGTATGAGTGCGATTGCAAGTGGTTTCACCATTCTGTTTTTATTTTGGACAATTACCCATTTTGCAAAACGTATTTTAGTAGCAAAGTCTGGCACTGAATTGACTAGTAACCAAATTTTATTGGTGATGGGTGCGGGCTTAGTTGGCGCATTGGCGTATACATTTAGTGATTCATTTTGGTACAGTGCTGTTGAAGGTGAAGTGTATGCATTGAGTTCCTTCTTTACTGCATTGGTATTTTGGGCTATTTTAAAATGGGAAGATAGGGCTGATCAGCCAGGTGCTGACAAATGGATCATTTTCATTTTCTATATTATGGGTATTTCAATTGGTGTCCATTTATTAAACCTTTTGACAATTCCTGCAATTGTAATGGTGTATTATTTTAGATTATATAAGCCAAGTTTCAAAGGTGCTTTATTTGCATTTTTTATTGGTGTGGTAATTACAGGATTAGTACAAGTATTTTTAATTCAATACACGATAAAGTGGGCAGCTTCGTTTGATGTGCATTTTGTAAACAGTTTAGGATTGCCTTTTTATAGTGGGTTCGTTACATTCTTTGTATTGTTAGCCGCTTTATTTTTTGTAGGAGTGCGATATGCGAATAAAAATGGATACTATTTTTTAAAGTTGGGTATTTGGTCAACCGTATTTGTGTTAATAGGTTATTCTACCTATTTGACGACAATGATACGCTCTAATGCAGACCCATCTGTAGATATGTACAATGTAGACAATCCTGTAACCTTAGTTGGTTATTTAGGAAGAGAGCAATATGGCGATTGGCCTATTTTATATGGTCCTGATTTTGTTGATAAAGTAGAAACAGTAGAAGGCAGTGATCAGTATGTAAAAACGCCAACCAATTATGAGTTCTCAGGAAAGAATATTAAAAGAGATTGGGGTTCTGCACCTTCGGCGCATTTATTCCCTAGAATGTGGGATGGCGATAATGATCGTGGTCAATTAGATAGTTACCGTGCTTTTGCTGGCATACAGGATGGCGATGTGCCAACGCTTAGAGATAATATCAAGTACTTTACAAATTATCAGTTTGGTTTTATGTACCTACGTTATTTCCTTTGGAATTTTGCAGGTAAGCAAAACGATTTACAAGGATTTGGAAATGTACGTGATGGTAATTTTAAAACTGGTATTTCAGTGGTTGATAATTTCTTCTTTGGGGAACAATCTAAATTACCTGATAGCATTAATAAAGACAATAAGGCCAATAACAATTTATTCATGTTGCCATTTTTCTTAGGTATCATTGGATTATTGTATCAATACCAACAAAATAAAAAAGATTTTGTGGTGACAGGCTTGTTATTCTTCTTCACTGGTTTAGCCATTGTGATTTATTTGAACCAAGTGACGCTTCAACCTCGTGAACGTGATTACGCTTATGTTGGATCCTTCTATGCATTTGCAATATGGATTGGACTAGGTGTTTTACAGATAGCAGAATGGTTGGGTAAAGTTGTCAATAAAAATATAGCGACGACGATTGCTACTGTACTATGTTTATTGGCTGTACCAACATTGATGGCACAGCAAGAGTGGGATGACCATGATCGTGGTCAAAAGACTTTAGCACGAGATATGGCAAGGGCTTATTTAGAAAGCTGTCCTCCAAATGCCATCTTATTCTCATTCGGTGACAATGATACTTATCCATTATGGTATGCGCAGGAAGTAGAAGGCATTAGACCAGACGTACGTGTTGTGGTGAATAGTTTATTGGGATCTGATTGGTATATGCGCGAATTAAGGTATAAGGTGAATAAGAGCGATAAATTTGATGTTATTTTTACCGAAGAACAAGTTGCAGGTAATAAATTAAATGTGGCTTATTACAATCCGCTTGCAGAATTTGGTGAAACGAATTACCATAATTTAGATTCTATTTTAAGGTATGTAATTGGGGATCAAACTGGTAAATACCAAGCTTCAACACAAGAAGGTCCAGTGAATATCTTCCCAACGCATAAATTTAAATTACCTGTGAATAAGGAATTTGCGTTGGCTTCTGGTATTGCTAAACCAAACGATATCATTGAATCTGAGATGTTGATTGATTTCAACCCAAATAGACAATACATGATTAAAAATGAATTGGCTATTTATGCAATCATTGCAACGACTCAGTTTAAGCGTCCAATTTGCTTTACTTCTACACAAGAGTTAAAGGATTTAGGTTTGGATCAATATGTGCGTCAGACTGGATTGGCTTATCAATTGGTGCCTGTAAAAGGTGCATCCGTAGATACAGATGTGGCATTTAATAATATCATGACTAAATTTGATTTCAAGAATTCGAGCAAGTCTAATGTATACTATGACGAAGAAAATAGAAGACATTTAAATTCTTTGAGATTGAATGTGGCTCAAATTGCACAAGCATTGGTTGCAGCTGGTAAAAAAGACAGTGCTGTAAAAATATTAAGAAAGTTAGATCAAGAGATCAGTGTTAAAAATCTCCCTTATGGCATGTCTTCTAACAGAGGCAATCAACATAATTACTTCTCTTATTTATACTTACAAGCTGCCTATGCCGCAGGTGATACTGAATTAGGTAAAAGAATAGGCACAGCAGTTGTGAAAGATTTAAAACAACAATTGGCTTATTATAAATCTTTAGGAACACCAATGTCCGAAGCGCAGTTTATGCAAAATGCAGAGAATGCCTATCAGAATAAAGGAACAGAATTCAATAGTAAACAATC
>JBDKGO010000024.1:0-22699 GCA_039798125.1 Bacteroidota bacterium
GTTTTAGCGGATGCGGACTGAATAAAATATGGAATAAAACTGGCTGCATTTTTTTCTATAAAAATAGCGTCAATGCCTTTAAAATGAATGGGTGTACCCAAAGCATGCTCTAATATCAGATGACCAGTTAGACCATGTGCTGCAACAATTTTTCCTATATGGATATATTCACTCATACACAAATTTAGTAAATGATTGGACGATAAAAAAACCTCCCGAATTTCGGGAGGTTAAATGCTATTGAATCTTAAATAAATTTTAGATTTCTTTAAGTTATTCTGCAGCTGGTGTTTCTTCAGCAGCCGCTTCTGCAGCTGGTGCTTCAACTTCTGCAGCTGGTGCTTCTTCAGCAACAACTTCTGCAGGTGCTTATACACTTTTTTATCAGCTTGCGCTTTTTTGTGTGCATCATTCTTAGAAGCAATTGATGTTTCATGCTGAGCATACCAAGCTTCAAACTTAGTCATTGCAGTTGCATCATCAAATAGACCTAATTTAACACCACGTAATAAGTGTTTTAAATAAAGTACTCCTTTGAAAGACAAGATTCTACGAACGGTGTCTGTAGGTTGAGCTCCTTTGTTTAACCACTCTAAAGACTTTTGACGATCTAAATTGATTGTCGCTGGAACTGTTAAAGGATTGTAAGTACCAATTTTCTCGATGAATTTACCATCTCTTGGTGCGCGTCCGTCAGCCACTACTATAAAGTAGAAAGGCCTTTTTTTACTACCATGACGCTGTAGTCTCATTTTTACTGCCATTTTAAATAGAAATTTATAGGCGTTAACAAATAGGGTTAAGGGTGCAAAGATAAATGAAACGCATGAATTCACCCAATTAAATGAAAAAAGTTAGGTAAAATGATTAAATAAATACTGAAAATCAACTACTTATAACTTAATAGGTGCATTTTACCTTCGCATTCCAGGCATTTTGCTAGCCATCGCAGCACCAGCAGGACCACTCATTAACTTCATCATTTGTTTCATTTGGTCAAACTGCTTTATGAAGGCATTGATTTCTGCCAGGTCTTTTCCAGCACCTTTTGCGATTCTTGCTTTTCTACTTGGCGTTAGTGTATCTGGGTTTCTTCGTTCAATTAAAGTCATAGATTGAATGATGGCTTCAACACCTTTGAAGGCATCTTCTTTGATATCGATATCCTTGATGCTTTTTCCAACACCTGGTATCATCCCCATCAAATCTTTCAGGTTGCCCATTTTCTTGATCTGCTGAATCTGGGTTAAAAAATCCTCAAAATCAAATTGATTTTTTCGAATTTTTTTCTCTAATTTTTTTGCTTCAGCTTCATCAAATTGAGCTTGTGCTTTTTCAACTAAAGAAGTAATATCACCCATTCCTAAAATTCTTTGGGCCATCCTCTCTGGATAAAAAATATCTAAAGTATCCATCTTCTCTCCACTACTCATGAACTTGATTGGCTTATTCACGGTGTACTTAATCGATAAAGCAGCACCACCTCTAGTATCGCCATCTAACTTTGTTAATACCACTCCAGTAAAGTCTAATCGATCGTTGAAAGTCTTTGCTGTATTGACTGCATCCTGTCCTGTCATTGAATCTACCACAAATAAAATTTCTTGTGGCTGAATGGCAGCTTTAATATTTGCCACTTCATTCATCATCATTTCGTCTACAGCAAGACGACCTGCAGTATCTATGATAATGACATTTTTATTATTTTGTTTTGCGTAAGCAATTGCATTTTGCGCAATCGAAACTGCATCTTTATTTTCTCTTTCAACAAAAATATCTACGCCAATTTGTTCTGCTAAAACAGTTAACTGATCCATGGCTGCTGGACGATAAATATCAGCCGCAACCAATAGTGGTGATTTTTTTTGTGCTTTAAGATAAGTGGCTAATTTTCCAGAAAAAGTAGTTTTACCACTACCCTGCAAACCTGCTACTAAAATGATGGTTGGACTTTTTGAAGTGTCTAATAAACTTGCTTCTGAACCCATTAATGCGGTCAATTCATCCTGCACTATTTTAACCATCAATTGACCAGGACTAATGGCATTGATTACTTTTTCACCAACCGCTTTTTCTTTAATGCTATCTGTAAATTCTTTGGCTATCTTAAAATTGACATCGGCATCCAACAATGCTTTTCTGATATCTTTAAGGGTATTGGCCACATTCAATTCATTGATGCGGGATTGGCCTTTTAGATGTTTAAACGCTGATTCTAATTTTTCACTAAGTGCATTGAACATAGGTCTGTCTTTATAGTTTGCAAAGATAAGTCATCGAAGGCACTGAAAATCAGGTCATTTTAGGTTCAATTTTTTTTCAAAATACACTCATGTGACAAATTTATAACTTGAGATAAAATATTGATAATCAATATAAATAGATTAGAAAATAGGCTCATAGTTGAAGTCTTTACAGTTTGTTAACGAATTAAGTGATTAAAATACTTGGAAGCAAGCTTTTATTTAATATTATTGCATCAAATGAACCCTAAATAGGGCAGTTTGATATTATGAGTAAAAAATTACTATTTACACTTGAGTTTCCGGTTAGATGTTCTCCAGCAATCTTATTCGAATTCCTCTCCACCGCATCTGGTTTACAAGAATGGTTCGCTGACAAGGTGGATGAATGGGAAAATGTATTCAGTTTTTCATGGAACGGCGGTACACCAGATAAGGCAGAGATTTTAGATCAAGAAGAAAATAAATTCATTCGTTTTAGATGGTTACACAGCGAAAAGAATGAATATTTTGAATTTTGTATTGAAAAAACAGAGATTTCAAACCAAACGGTATTGATCATTAAAGATTTTGCCGAGAAAAATGAAATCAAAGACCAAAGTCAACTTTGGGGTTATCAAATCAAAGAGCTATTTCATAGAATAGGTAGCTAGTACTACAATTTTGTTCAAAAAATTAGACATACTAATTCTCAGGGCTTTTATTGGACCCTTTTTGGCAGCATTGACTATTTCTATATTCGTGCTGACCATGCAATTTTTTTGGCTTTACATAGATGACTTAGTTGGAAAGGGATTGGATACCTTTATTATTTTAAAATTAGTTGGACTCGTCTCTATTAGCATGTTAACGACTGCCATTCCTTTGGCATTGTTATTCTCCTCTATTATGACATTTGGGAATCTGGGTGAAAGTTTTGAACTCATCGCCATTAAGTCTGCTGGCATTCCATTGGTACGTTTCATGCGTCCACTTTTTATTTTTGCGATTGGCCTAGCAGGTATTGCTTTTTTATTGGCGAATAATATTATTCCAGTATCTCAAATGCGGCTCACCAATTTGAAATATGAAATCATTGTATCCAAGCCAGCGATTGATTTAAAGGAAGGTGTTTTTTATGATAAGATAGATGGTTATGTGATCAAATTAGGTAAGAAGGAGACGAATGATAGTGTGATAAAAGATATTGTTATTTTTGAGAAGCGATTTGGTTTGCAAGACAATATGATTATGGCAAAGTCAGGTGTGATGAGGGTTACACCAGATAAAAAGTATTTAGAATTTGTCTTATACAACGGATGGCGCTATCAAGAAAAAGGATATCGAGCCACCACCAACACAGAGTTTACTAGACTTAATTTTAAAGAATATAAAAAAGTGTTTGACCTGAAGACTTTTCAGATGAATAAATTATCAGATGTGATTTATGATCCGAAAATGTTAAGCGTAAGACAATTAGACAAAGCGATTGATTCGATTCAGTCGATGGATAGTTTTTTTATAAAGAAATCAAAAATCGAAATCTATCCCTATTTGAAATTTATGTTGTTGAAGGATAGTACTCAACTTTATAAACAAGTCAAACTGACTGATCAAAAAAGTTTTAAAGATTTACTACCAGCCGAAGAAAAGATGTCGGTAGTAGAATCTGCGGGATACCAATTTCAGTCACTTCAAAATAACTTAGCCAGTTTAGTCACAATTTACAAAGAACAGCAACATGCCGAAACGCTGCACGCGATAGAATGGCATCGTAAATTCACACTCTCCTTTGCGTGTATTGTCTTGTTTTTAATTGGTGCTCCATTGGGTGCCATTATTAGGAAAGGTGGCTTGGGCGCTCCAATGGTTTCGGCTATTGCATTTTTTGTCGTCTTTTTCTTACTCAATAATTTTGGTGAAAAACTAGCCAAGTCTGGGCAATGGTCCGTGTATGCTGGCATGTGGTTATCTAGTTTGTTTTTAATCCCTATTGGCCTGTTCTTAACCTATAAGGCAATGCGTGATTCACAGTTGTTTAACCAAGAATTTTACTACCGTTTTTTACAGCCAATTAAAGTAACTTTACAGAAGTACTTTAAAAAATAATCCTATGTCAAGTTCATCTAATAGTAGACGTCAGTTCATCAAGCAAACTGGCAAAGCGGGCATTGCCATGGCGAGTATGCCAATCATCCACAGTTTCGGTGGATTGCAATTGTTTGCGGAGCCAAATTATATACAACAGCCCTTACCATACGCTTACAACGCTTTAGAACCATTCATTGATGCGATGACGATGGAGATTCATTATACAAAGCATGCAGCTGGATATACTAAGAATTTAAATGATGCTTGTGTCGCAGAAAAGGTAGATATAAAAACCACATCCATCACAGACTTATTAGCATCCATTTCGAAGTATTCAACTAAGATGCGCAACAATGCTGGTGGTCATTATAACCATGAATTATTTTGGCAATCCATGCAATCTGCACCAGCTTCCCTGCCAACAGGAAGCTTAGCAAAAGCGATTGAAAAATCATTTGGCAGTTTTGCTGATTTTCAAAAAGCTTTTACTGAAGCTGCAAAAAATAGATTCGGAAGTGGATGGGCTTGGTTGATTGTGAACGATAAAGGTGGACTTGCAATATGTACTACCCCAAACCAAGATAACCCATTGATGGATATTGCCGAGGTTAAAGGATATCCATTATTAGGATTAGATGTTTGGGAGCATGCTTACTATTTAAAATACCAGAATAAAAGAGCAGACTATATCAGCAATTGGTGGAATCTTGTCAACTGGAAATTTGTAGAAGAAAGATTCAACGCATTTAAATTCTAATTCATTTTTAATTGATCCCCATTGCAAGCAGCTAAACAGAATTTAAAAATACAGTTCTATGTCACTTCTTTAAGTGTCATTCTATTTGTATTGAAGTTTGTGGCTTATTTCATGACACATTCCCTATCTGTATTATCCGATGCATTAGAGAGTATTGTGAATGTGTTGGCTGGTGCCATTGGATTATACAGTTTATATGTGGCGTCCAAGCCTAAAGACAAGGAACATCCTTATGGTCATGGGAAGGCAGAATTTATTTCTGCAGCATTTGAAGGGAGTTTAATCATTGCTGCCGGGTTAATTATTTTTTATGAATCTATCAACGCCTTTTTTAAACCTTCAGCATTGCATAGTCTTGACAATGGCTTATGGGTTTTACTTGTAACTGCTTTTTTGAATTTATTTGCAGGATTGATTGCAAAAAAAATGGGTACTAAAAACAAATCACTCGCTTTAGTATCCAGTGGACAACATTTAATTTTAGATAGCTTTACCACTTTTGCTGTATCCATTGGCATTGGCATTGTACTCCTAACTAATATCACTGGAATAGACGCGGTACTTGCCATTTTAATGAGCTTCTGGATTATTTACAATGGCTATAAAATCATAAGAGCTTCATTGGCCGGTATCATGGACGAAGCCGATCTTGCATTATTAGAAGCAGTGGTGAGCGAACTGAATAAAAATAGAAATGTGCAGTGGGTAGATTTACATAATTTAAGAGTGATTAAATACGGTAGCTTAATGCATATTGACTGCCATCTAACTGTGCCTTGGTTTTTAAATGTGAACGAAGCACATCAAGTAGTAGAAGAATTTACGAATTTAATCAAGGACAAGTTTGGCGCAAGCATTGAATTTTTTGTGCACACAGATGGATGCATGTCCTATAGTTGCCCCATTTGTTTGGCGGAAAATTGTGCACAAAGAAAAGCACCATTTGAACAAAAATTAAATTGGACCATTGAAAATGTATTATCAGATTTAAAACATCAACTATAAAAATTAGGTTATGAACGCATGGAAGGAATTTCAAGAAGCAAATAAGGATCGTTTTTTACAAGAATTGTTGGACTTATTACGCATACCAAGCGTGAGTGCAAAATCAGAACACAATGATGACATGCAAGCATGTGCTAAAGCAGTGGCAAAATCATTGACAGATGCAGGTGCGCAAATTGCAACAATTTATGAAACAGAAGGGCACCCTATTGTTTATGGAGAAATCATTGTAGACCCAAGTTTTCCAACAGTTTTAGTATATGGACATTACGATGTGCAACCTGCTGATCCATTGGAACTTTGGAATAGTGGTCCATTTGAACCAACCATTATTGATGGAAAGATTTTTGCAAGAGGTGCTTGTGATGACAAAGGACAATTTTACATGCACGTCAAAGCATTGGAAATCATGACTAAGACCAATAGCATGTGCACCAATATTAAATTCGTAATTGAAGGTGAGGAAGAAATAGGAAGTCCAAATTTGGCCACTTTCGTAAAAGCAAACAAGGCTTTATTAAAAGCAGATGTGATCTTAATTAGTGATACCGCCATGATTAGCATGGACAATCCTTCTATCGATATTGGTGTTAGAGGATTGAGTTATATCGAAATAGAAGTGACTGGACCAAACAGAGATTTGCATAGTGGCGTGTATGGTGGTGCTGTGGCGAATCCAATTACAATCTTATCAAAAATGATTGCTGCTTGTCATGATGAGAATAACCACATCACTATCCCTGGATTTTATGATGATGTGATTGAATCAACAGATGCTGAGCGAGTAAAAATGGCTGAAGCGCCATTTGATTTAAATGAGTTTAAGCAGGACTTAGGTATTGCGAATGTCTGGGGCGAAAAAGGCTATAGCACCAATGAAAGAACAGGCATTAGACCAACACTAGAAGTGAATGGTATTTGGGGCGGCTACACAGGCGAAGGTGCAAAAACAGTTTTGCCTTCCAAAGCATTTGCTAAAATTTCATGCAGATTGGTGCCAAATCAATCTTCAAAAATCATTACAGAAAAAGTATTGAATTATTTTAAATCCATCGCACCAGATAACGTAACTGTAAATGCATTTGAGCATCATGGTGGCGAACCTTATATCACGCCGATTGACTCGCACGAATACCAAAGTGCTGCAAAAGCAATTGCAACTACATTTGGCAAAGAGCCTATTCCTGTAAGGGGCGGTGGTAGTATCCCAATTTGTTCTTTATTTGAACAAGCGCTTGGATTGAAAATTGTATTCATGGGATTTGGTTTAGATAGCGATAATTTACATAGTCCGAATGAAAAATACGATATCGTTAATTTTTATAAAGGCATTGAAACCATCCCTTATTTCCACCAATATTTTGCCGAAAAAAAATAAGGATACATGTCTGCGCCAGAACTAAAGAAAGAAAAATTAAGACTCGATAAATACTTGTGGTCCATCCGTGTATTCAAGTCAAGAAGTATGGCTACAGAAGCCATTGATAAAGGGCGTGTTAAGCTAAATGGAGAAAATGTAAAAGCTGCTCGCAATGTAGTTGTTGGCGATATCTATGAGGCAAGAACAGAACATAAGAACTGGGTGTTGAAAGTGACTCAATTATTAGACGGCCGAGTGGCCTATGCAGAAGCGATCAAGTATTATGAAGACCTAACACCCGTAGAAGAATTAGAGCGCGTGAGGCAAGTTGCTGCTACATTTCAAACTGGAAAGCGCTTAAGTAAGATTGGGCGCCCTACCAAAAAGAACCGTCGAGATTTAGGCGATTTTTTGGATTAATCTCAATTATCTTTGTAGCATGACCATTGAAATTTTAACAGTCCTTCCAGAACTTCTTGAAAGTCCTTTTGCACATAGTATCATGAAGCGTGCACAAGAGCGCGGGCACCTTGATATCAAATTACATCAATTAAGAAACTGGGCCATTAACAAACATGGGCAGGTAGATGACTACCAATATGGTGGTGGTGCAGGGATGGTGATTATGTGTGAGCCCTTGGCCAATGCCATTGATGATTTACAAAAAGAAGGTGGGGCATTTGATGAAATCATTTTCGTCACACCTGATGGCAAAAGATTCGATCAAAAAGACGCCAATACCTTATCATTAAAAAATAGAATTTTGATTATTTGTGGTCACTACAAAGGCATTGATCAAAGAATTAGAGACCTCTATGTGACACAAGAAATTTCAATTGGAGACTATGTATTGAGCGGTGGAGAATTGGCTGCTGCAGTGATTGTAGATGCAGTGGGTAGATTGATTCCAGGGGTATTAAATGACGAAACCTCTGCTTTGACCGATTCTTTTCAAGACAATTTATTAGCACCTCCTGTGTTTTCCAGGCCTTCAGATTTCCGTGGATTAAAGGTTCCCGAGGTTTTATTACAAGGTGATCCAAAAAAGGTGGATCAATGGAGGACAGAACAGGCGATGATTAGAACCAAGCAAAGACGTCCTGATATACTAGACCGCTCATAATATTTTCATCTTTTTTGTGTAGTATTTGAATATAAAATTGTCTTTTTGTAACAATTAAGACTAAAATCGTTTAACTAAGGGCTATTTGACCTACTAATAAAACCTAATGAAATTATTGATGAAATTTGTTGGCTTCCTATTTATAATATTGTTTTATCAGCATGGTTACGCTCAAAAAAGTGCTCCTAATCAAAAAGATTTCAAATTAACGATTAAGCCAACTAAAATTCCCATCAAATTAGATGGCGTCATGGACGAAGCTGCTTGGAATACGGTTACTGCTGTGACTAATTTTAAAAAGAAATTTCCAAATGATATAGGTGAAGCCAAAAAACAAACAGAAGTCAAATTTTTATACGACGATAAGTATTTATACTTCGGTTTCAAAGTATACGATAGTGGTACAGCAATTACAAGGAGTTTAAAAAGGGATGTAGGACATGACGGTATGGATGGTGTAGGCATTATTTTGGATCCTACAAATCAACAAACCAATGGCTTTTATTTTGTATTGAGTACATTAAATGTGCAATCAGAAGATCAATTATCTGGATCGAGTAGTGACGGGATTAATTATAGCTGGGATGGCAAATGGTTTTCAATGACCAAAGAATATGGTAATTACTGGATTGCAGAAATCGCTATTCCATTTAAGACTATTCGTTATGATGCTGAAAATAAAAATTGGGGAATCAATTTTGTACGCATAGATGCGAAAAATTTTGAATACAGTACTTGGACTAAAGTTGCCACTAATTTTAAATCCTATGATCTTGGGTTAACAGGATTAATGCAGTGGGAGGAAAAACCGCCTGTTAGCTCAAACAATGTTATCCTCTTGCCTTATCTAACTGGGGGTGCTTCTGATGATAAACAATCAGGCCAATCATCCACCACTGGCAATGCAGGTTTTGATGCAAAAATTGCTTTGAATTCTTCTTTGAACCTTGACTTAACAGTGAATCCCGACTTCTCACAAGTAGAAGTAGACAACCAAGTGACCAACCTAACCAGGTATAATATTTTCTTACCAGAAAGAAGGGCGTTCTTTTTAGAAAACTCAGATTTATTTGCTGGATTTGGTATTCCTCCTATTAGACCATTTTATTCTAGAACCATTGGATTAGACAGAAATGGAAATAAAATTCCTATTCTATTTGGCGCAAGACTTTCTGGTAATTTATCGCCTGATGTAAGAATAGGTGCAATGAATATGCAAACAGGCAGACAAGGCGATTATGCGCCTGAAAATTTTTCGGCATTTACATTGCAAAAAAGAGTTTTAAAAAGATCCATGGTTAAAGGATACTTTTTGAATAGAGAAAATTTTATTTCCGTTGAAGAAGAAAAATTAAATCCATTAAGCAAATATGGTAGGAACGCGGGTGTGAGCTTTGACTATTCCAATGCAGAAGGTACAATTGGATATTGGGCGAATTATAATATAGCCATCAAGCCAACTATCAAAGACCTCAATAACTACTATGAAGTTGGTGCAAGTTATAATACTCGAAAATTCGGACTTGTCATTGACTTGGCCAATGTAGACAAGAACTATTATACCGACATGGGATTCGTTCAAAGAATCGAAAATTATGATGCCAATCGAGATACAGTTATTAGAGTTGGATTCAAGCATTTTTTTTCAGAGATCTCTTATAATATTTTACCTTCAAAAGGTAAGCTTGGCAGGCTTGAAACCTCTGTACAGAATGCTGTTATATTTAATCCGGATAATAGTTTTAACGAGTTGGAATCTGGCGTTGAAGTTAAAGCTGATTTTAAAAATGCTTCTAATATTAGACTACGTCTAAGTAATAACATAACAAATTTACTTTTTGCTACCAGATTTACAGATGGCGAACCACTCCCAGCGGCACAATACCAATATGCACAATTTGGAATTGGATATAATTCTGACGCAAGAAAATTATTTGGATGGTCATCTGAATTTTCATTTGGTCAATTTTACAATGGAACTGTTCAAGGTGTTAGAGCGGGAATCAACTGGAGAAGCCAACCTCATCTTAACCTTCGCTTAAACGCTCAGTTCAATCATATTCAATTGCCTGGAGTTTATGGAAGTACAAAATTATTTTTAGTGGCTCCTAGAATTGAATATAACTTTAATACCAAGTTGTTTTGGACCACATTTATTCAATACAATACACAGAGTAACAACTTTAATATCAATAGTAGATTGCAATACCGTTACAAACCAATGAGCGACTTCTTTTTAGTGTATACAGATAATTATTTTACAGATCCTTTATTTAAAAATAAGAATAGAGCGCTTATCTTTAAGCTTAGTTATTGGTTTTAAGTCATTTATCTAAGCAACTATATGCAAACAACCACCCTACAAGGTCAGTACGTTGACATTTTAAATAAACGTATTTACCCTGCAACTGTTTTGATTCAAGAAGGCATGATTGTATCCATCACTGAATGTACAACAGCCCCGAACCAATTTATTTTACCAGGATTTATAGACAGCCATGTGCATATTGAAAGTAGCATGTTAGTGCCTAGTTCATTTGCAAGATTGGCCGTGGTACATGGCACTATTGGTACAATTAGCGACCCGCATGAGATTGCGAATGTGTGCGGATTAGAGGGTGTGCAATATATGATTGACAATGGAAAAAAAGTACCATTTCATTTTTTCTTTGGTGCACCAAGTTGTGTGCCTGCAACTGCATTTGAAACAGCAGGCGCAGTCATTGATAGTGTCGATACCGCAAAACTATTAGCCTCTCCGGACATTTATTATTTAAGTGAAATGATGAACTTTCCTGGCGTATTAAATCAGGATACAGAAGTCATGCAAAAAATAAAAGCTGCGCATGCCATTGGTAAACCAGTTGATGGGCATGCACCAGGATTGATGGGTGAACAAGCAAAACAATATATTGAGGCAGGTATTAGCACCGACCACGAATGTTTCACAATGGAAGAAGCGGTGGATAAACTAAGTTTTGGGATGCATATTTTAATTCGTGAAGGAAGTGCCGCAAAAAATTTTGAAGCATTGTATGAGTTGATCGATGATCACCCTAAAAAAATTATGTTGTGTAGCGACGATAAACATCCTGACAGTTTATTGGAAGGCCATATCAATCAATTATGCGCAAGAGCAGTTGCTAAAGGAATCAATGTATTCAATGTATTAAGAACAGCATGTATTAATCCAGTATTACATTATCAATTACCAACAGGATTCGCAAGGGTGCATGATCCGGCAAACTTGATATTGGTTGAAGACCTTATACATTTTAAAGTCCTTGAAACTTATATTGATGGGCAATTGGTAGCAAAGGATGGCCATTCATTGATCGAACCTGTTCAAGCAACAAACATCAATCAATTCAATGCACATCCAATCACATTATCAGACATTCAATTACCTGTTACAGCATATCCAACCAAAGATGGCTTGGTGCCTGTGATACATGCTATTGATGGACAATTGATTACCAATTTGGTTTGGACTAAACCAAGTATCATAGACAACAAGATTGTAGCTGATATCGAAAAAGATATATTAAAAGTAGTGGTGTACAATCGATATCATGCAGCAACACCAAAAGTTGGACTCATTCAATCGTTTGGATTTAAATCAGGTGCTATTGCTTCGACTGTGGCACATGATAGTCATAATATCATTGCTGTTGGTGTAGACGACGAAAGTATCTTAAAAGCAATCAACTTAGTCGTGCAAGAAAAAGGTGGTATCAGTTGCGTGCAACATGAACTATCAAAAGTCATTGGTCTACCAGTTGCTGGATTAATGAGTACTGAGGATCCTTACAAGGTTGCGAATGACTATATTGAAATTGATAAAATGGCAAAATCATTAGGTACCCCACTTGGATCTCCCTTTATGACCCTTAGTTTTATGGCATTATTAGTGATTCCACACATAAAAATGAGTGATCTTGGGCTTTTTGATGGAGACCAATTTAAATTATATTAATTTTATAGTATTGGTATTTTAGCAAAAACGAAATAAAAAAGTATATGGTCATTGACTTAAGCAAAAACAATAGTTTACTAAATCATTGGGTGGCAGAATTAAGAGATGTAAACGTGCAAAATGACAGAATGCGTTTTAGAAGAAATATAGAACGTATTGGAGAAGTCGCTGCTTATGAATTAAGCAAGACCTTGCAATTTAAATCTGTTGAAGTCACAACTCCTTTGGGCGTTGCTCCAACTCAATTCTTAACTGAGCAACCTGTATTGGCAACCATCCTAAGAGCTGGCCTACCATTACACCAAGGCATGTTGAATTATTTTGATAAAGCTGATAATGCCTTCATTTCTGCTTATAGAAAACACCATCCAGATGGCAGTTTTGAAATCAGTCTTGAATACTTAAGTTGCCCTAACTTAAATGACCGTGTTTTAATTTTATGTGATCCTATGTTAGCTACTGGCGCATCTTTAGTGGAGACCATTCAAGCGATTCAAAAAACATATACCCCATCCCAAATTCATATTGTTGTGACAATTGCTAGTCAGAAAGGAATTGAACATGTAGAAAAAGAATTGGGTGCCGATACCCCTATCTGGTGTGCTGCAATTGATCCTACTTTAAATGATAAGAGCTATATCGTGCCAGGTTTAGGTGATGCAGGAGATCTTGCATTTGGCACTAAAATGCAATCATAGGTCCCGGTTCGTTCGTATCTTTATCCTAAATACGAAGCATTGCTAAAAGAACTGATTTTATCCATACGCGCTTACTTTTTAGCCCATCAATTTATTTTAACATATAAATTATGGAAATGGATGGTTATTCCTGGAATCATCTACACGACTTTGTTGATCATTGGCATGAATTATTTTGGACAAACATCAAGTTTATTCATTGAATCTATCATCTTAAAAACGGGTCTAAAAGCATTAATTGACAGTTTGAATAGTAATTGGCTTGGGTTTTTTATTACCATGGGTAGTTTCTGGCTTTGGTTTACTTTACTACTTTTTTACTTTGCTTTATTCAAGTATCTTTTTTTAATCTTTTTCGCACCATTATTTGCCTATTTGCATTTACGGATTGTCGCAATACAACAATCAATTCCGTTTATATTAAATAAGGAAGACTATTTAAAATTAGTCATAAGGTCGGTTGTAGTGAATTTAAATAATATGCTTTGGCAGACAGTATATCTAGTACCTATAGTCTTAGTTTGCACATTGCCTGTTGTAGGCTGGTTTACACCATTGTTTACGATCTTGATGGAAAGCTATTTTCTTGGATTTGCCATGATGGATTTTGGATTGGCAACAGAAAAACATAACAGAAATTTTGCCGCTGCATATCTTAATAGCCATAAAGGACTGCCAACAGGGAATGGCATTGTATTTTATCTTTTGCATCTACTTCCTATTATTGGATGGATCACTGCCCCTTTTTATGCTTTGGTTGCTGCACATTTAAATACACAAGAAATTAAAGACACCGAATCATGAAGGAAGCACTAGGAAAAGTATTATTGTTACCTATGTTATTGCATGAGGAAGGCTGGGAGGCCATTCCAAAAGAGGTCGATCAATGGATCAAATCATGTGATGTATTTTTTGTAGAAAATGAAAAAACAACCAGAAGGTATTTTAAAAAAATATGGAAAGAGATGGTGATTGACGACTACCAATGGTTTACCATTCACCAAGTAGAAGAAGCGCAGATGACTAATTTTATACAAATTCTGAAATCAGGAAAAACTATTGGCATTGTCTCAGAAGCAGGCTGTGCAGGGATTGCAGATCCGGGACAATTATTGGTTAGCGCAGCACAACAATTAGGTGCCACAGTCAAGCCCTACATGGGGCCGTCCTCTATCTTATTGTCATTAATGGCAAGCGGATTCAATGGGCAAGGGTTTACATTCAATGGATACTTACCAATTGATGCGACAGAAAGAAAAAAGAAAATTCAGCAATTAGAACAAATTGTAACAAGTAATGGTATTGCGCAATTATTTATTGAAACCCCTTACAGAAACAATCAGTTATTAGAAGCGATTCTTCAAACATGTCATCCTAATACGCAACTTTGTATTGGTGTGGACATCACAGGTCCAACTGAGTCTATCAAAACAGCCACCATACAGTATTGGAAAAATAATAAGCCCGAATTGCATAAGAAATTAGCCATTTTTATTTTAGGGAAATAAGTATTTACCGAAAGTATAGGACACTATTTTTGCATTATGATTGTAGATGCAAAACAAATTAATCCTATGGAGGGCGTCCAATCCAATTTTTTTTATTTGTTGTTATTTTTTGATTGGTTTTTTAAGCTACAACATTACTAAGCAATATTGGCCAAGATTAGATCAAACCAGTTTACTGCTTATTGTTTGTTGCAGCTATCTTCTTTTATGTTTTACGCATGCATTGCAATTTAAAGCAAGCGCTTTTAAAATAGTCCCCACAATGATTTTGCTAGTTTGGGGTGCCTTAGTGGGTCAGTATCACGCTTCAAATTCATTTCTGAGTGCAATGGTTTCGGTACAATGGGTCATTGATGCAAGACAACATTTTACTTCAAAATTAGACAATGCATTTGCGAACCCCGAATCGAATGCATTTGCAAAGAGTTTGTTGTTTGGCATAAAAACAGAAATGTCATCTACTCTAAAATCAGCGTATCAACAACTTGGCATATTGCATATCATCGCCATTAGCGGTATGCATCTTGATATATTATTTAAAATATTAGAAAAATGTACCCGCTGGTTACCCAATAAAATATGGGCAAGATGGACAAAATTGATCACTTTACTATTACTTGTTTGGTCTTATACACTTATAGCGCATGCTGGACCATCTGTGGTTAGAGCGAGTTTATTTTTTAGTACAATATTGATTGGCCGATTCTTTCATCAAAATATATTTTCCCTTAATACCATCAGTATTGGCATCATGCTAGTGTTGCTTTACAATAGTCAAATTATTTCAGGCATTGGCCTTCAGCTTTCTTATGCAGCGGTGGTGGGAATTCATTTCATTTATCAACCCCTTGTACAATTAGTTCCTATGGATAATAAATTTTTACAAATTGCATGGAATAATTTAGCAATCTCAATCGCTGCACAGTTAACCACATTACCCATTGTGCTGTATTATTTTCATACAAGCTCTAGCTTATCCATTATTGGTAATTTCCTATTTGTACCCTTAAGCAGCATTTTATTATACGGGTTACTGGTATTGATGGTCTTACCTAAGATTGTATTCTTACATGAATTCATTGCAAAAGGGATTGGTTGGTATATTGAAACAATGAACCGAAGCATTGGCCTCGTTTTCCATTTTTTTCAGATGGAGGATCGACAGTACAATTTGGGAATTGCAGGATTGGCATATTATTATTTCTGCCTCTTTGTAGGCTTATATTGGCTTTTAAACAGAACCCCAAATGCTTTATTACTGCTGCTAACTGGAACCTGTGTTTATAGTATCATAAAGTTATTCAGTCTTTAACCCATTTTGTGGAAAATCCGAGCCGGACAAAAAAGTAGAAGCTCGTACCTTTACATATGGAAAAGAAAATACAATCCGTACCTTTACATATGGAAAAGAAAATACAATCAGCATTAATCTCTGTTTTTTACAAGGATGGTTTAGAGCCATTGGCTAGAACACTACACCAACAAAATATCACCATCTATTCTACAGGTGGAACTCAAAAATTTTTAGAAGACTTAGGCATACCATGTGTGGCTGTTGAATCCGTAACCGGCTATCCATCCATCTTAGGAGGCCGAGTAAAGACCTTGCATCCATCTGTTTTTGGAGGTATTTTAGGAAGAAGGTATGAGGCGCAAGATATCCAAGAAATGAAGGATTTCAATATACCAGCCATTGACCTTGTCATTGTTGATTTATATCCATTTGAAGAAACTTTAAGGACCACGACCGAAGAAAAAGCAATTATCGAAAAAATTGATATTGGCGGTCCATCGATGATTAGAGCTGCCGCTAAAAATTTCAGAGACTTAACTGTACTTGCTGCAAAAGACGATTATGCAGTGCTGAATAAGATATTGATTGACCAAGCAGGAAGCACAAGCTTGGATCAAAGAAAAGCTTTTGCTGCAAAGGCTTTTGAAGTGGTGATGCATTATGATATTGCGATTAGCAATTATTTTAATCCTGCTGCTGGTAAGACATTGCGTTATGGAGAAAACCCACATCAGGTAGCCACTTTTTATGGTGATTTAGATACCTGGTTTACACAATTAAACGGAAAAGAATTATCCTATAATAATTTAGTAGACGTAGACGCTGCTATTGCATTGATCCAAGACTTACCTGCAACAAGTTTTGCTATTATCAAGCATACCAATGTATGTGGTGTAGCGCAAAGAGCTACTGTATTTGAAAGTTGGGAAGCTGCATTGGCAGGTGATCCAGAAAGTGCTTTTGGAGGTGTGTTAGTCACCAATGGCACCATTGATATTCCAACAGCAGAAGCCATTCAAGAATTATTTTTTGAAGTATTGATTGCCCCTGCATATGATGCCACAGCATTGAGTATTTTAACAACTAAGAAAAATAGAATCTTACTTGAAACAAAGCCAGGTGTTCGTTTGCATCCAACTCAAAAAAAATCAATCCTTAACGGAAGTCTTGAACAAGGGTTAGATACAGGCAATTATACCAATTGGGAGGAAGTAGGCGCAAGACCTTGCACCGAAAACGAAAAAGCAGATTTAGTTTTTGGTAATATCATTTGCAAACATTTAAAGAGCAACGCCATTGCTTTAATTAAAAATAAACAACTGGTTGGTAAAGGCTGTGGGCAAACTTCTAGAATCGATGCGTTGAGACAAGCCATTGAAAAAGCGAAGCAATTTAAGTTTGATCTGAAAGGTGCTAGTCTTGCATCGGATGCATTTTTCCCTTTTGATGATTGTGTAAAAATTGCACAAGAAGCAGGCATTGAAGCATTCATTCAACCAGGAGGTTCAGTGAGAGATAAAGATAGTGTTGCTTATTGCCAAGCAAACGGTTTAGCTATGGTGATGACAGGTCTTAGACATTTCAAACACTAAGCTTTCAAAATGGCGAATCAAAATAAAGCCTACTTAGCGTTAACGGTTACAAGTATTGTATGGGGAACCACTTGGGTCGCTAGTAAGATGGGTGTAATGCATATGCCCGCTTTTGAAATGGCCAGTATTCGACAATTTTTAGGAGGCTCTTTGTACGTGGGCTTTTTTTTAATCAAAGGTGAAAAGTTGCCCACCAAAACACAATTCCTTTGGCTATTAGGCATGTCCCTATTAATGTTTGTCTCCTCTAATGGCATTGCCACTTATGGTTTAAAATTTATCAGCAGTGGACTAGCTGCCTTAATTGCAGCCTTATATCCTTTATCCGTTGTATTGATTGAAAGGTATTACTATAAAGCCATTGAGATTAAGCCCAAAACCATCATTGGTTTAAGTCTTGGACTATTAGGCATTGGATTCATTTTTTACAAAGACAGTTTAACGGTGCATGGAAGCAATTATATTTTAGGCGTTGCATTATCCTTCTTCGCAATGATTACCTGGAGTATTGGATCAATTATTATATCAAGAACAAAAATCAAGATCAATGCCTACAATTCAATTGGATGGCAGATGTTGATGAGCGCATTCATAATGGGCTTAATCACATTATTGAGTGGAGACTATGTTCCTTTAAATCAAATACCTGTAATCTCTTGGGGCGTTATTGTATATATGGTGATTGGAGGATCTGTATTTGCATTTATGTCATTCATATATAGTATGAAGCATTTAAAATCATCTATAGCATCTTTATATGCATATATCAATCCAATTGTAGCAATTTGGGTGGGTTCTCTTTTGTTAGATGAACATATGACATGGAATAATATAGTAGGTTCTATTATTACCTTGATTGGTGTCTACTTAGTCAACAAAAGTTTGAAGGATCAAAAAGATCCTGTCAATGCAATTTCTGATGCAGATGGCATGTAAAAAATGAAATAAAAAAAAGGGAAGATTTACTTTTTATTTTTTTCTTTCCAAAGTTGGTTGAATGTCTTAGTTGGAAACTGTAAAGGGGATCTTTGCTTGGCCCAACCTTTAAATATTTTATTGACTACCCAATTTTTAATGGTGGCATTGCCTTGGTTCATCAACAATCGATTCATGGATGCTTGTTTCCAGATTTTCCATGCAAACTCTTCAGAAAAATTACTTTCACCAGCTACCACCGACTCCCTTCTGTTTTCAAGTAATAACTCATGCAAATTAATTTTAACTGGACAAACTGCAGTGCAGTTGCCACATAAACTAGATGCAAAACTTAAATGTTTGTAATCATGCATACCTCTTAAATGAGGCGTAATCACGCTTCCAATTGGGCCACTATAGGTTGTTTCATAAGCGTGTCCACCTATATTCTTATAAATTGGGCAAGCATTTAAGCAAGCACCACAACGAATACAGTAAAGCGCTTCTCTGCTTTTTGCATTGGCAAGTAAATTCGTTCTCCCATTGTCCAATAAAATCACATACATATCCTCAGGACCATCAACTTCATCTGCTTGTTTGGGTCCGGTGATAATACTATTGTACACCGTCACTTGTTGGCCAGTGCCATAAGTAGAAAGCAAAGGCCAAAGTAGTCCAAGGTCAGTCACCGAAGGGATTACTTTTTCAATACCCACAATGACAATATGTGTTTTAGGAAAAGCTGCCGAAAGTCTAGCATTTCCTTCGTTTTCTGTTAATGCAATACCGCCAATATCTGGTAATATAAAATTAGCTCCAGTGACTCCAATTTCTGCTTGCACATATTTTTCTCTCAAATTTCTTCTTGCTACCAAAGTCATTTCCTCTGGAGTCATATTGATATCTGTGCCCAATTTTTCAGCAAACAATTTGGCTACATCCTCCTTACTTTTATGCATGGCTGGCGTTACAATATGATAAGGTGCTTCACCATCGAGTTGTTGTATATATTCTCCTAAATCGGTCTCTACCGATTCAACGCCAATAGATTCTAAGTAGCTATTCAAGTGTATCTCCTCTGTCGCCATACTCTTACTTTTCACCAATGTTTTGCAATCTTTTTTCTTGCAAATAGCTCCAATAAAATCAAGCGCCTGCTCACTATCTTCTGCCCAAAATACTTTTGCACCACGCTTTGTAATCTGTTCTTCGAATTGGGTTAAATATAAATCCAAGTGTTCAACCGCTTCCCATTTAATATTTTTTGCTTGAGACCTTACTTTCTCTAAATCGTTAAATTGTAATTTACCCTTTGGTACAACCGCATTGTATTTACCAATATTGAAATTGATTTTTTTTCTATGATTTGTATCAAGTGCTTTCTCGCTACTTTTTTGATCAAATGATGCTGAGTAAATACTTTCCATAAAATTATTTTTTCGCTAAATGTTTTGCAGAAGCCTCAAGTGCCTCGTAAAATTCATCACCGTATTTTCTAATAATGGATTCTTTTAAAAATACATAAGCAGGTACTTTCAATTTAACACCAAGACTACAAGCTGCTTGGCACAAGTCTTCTCTTGGTTCATAGTTCATGTATTCTATTGATGGATCAGACTTGCTTTGTTGTATTTTAATTGGAAATAGATGGCAGCTGATTGGCTTTTTCCAAGGAATTTTCCCATCGTTGTATGCTTGTTCGAAAGCACATTTGATAATATTTTTTTCATCCTTATAACCATAAGCACAAATGCCTCCGTTGATAGTTGGTGTCACCCATCCGAATTCTCTATCATATAAATAAGGTCCAACGGTTTCAACTTCTTTGATACCCTGTTTGGTCATATAAGGTTTTACAATTTCGTAAAAGTCCTTCACGTATTCTTTTTCTTGATTATCCAAAGGCGCACCTGCATCACCATCTTCACAACAGCCTCCTTTACATTTTGTCAAATCACAAACAAACTGTTCCTCAATTACTTGGTCGCTCACTAAAACCTGGTCAATTATTATCATACTAAAAGGTTAAAACAAAGGTATTACTTATTGATTAAGATTTCCAATGAAAGGTCTGTACAAGCTGTTTTAAATCCTGGTACAAAAAGTCAATTACAGGCGCTAATGAATCTGCATTTGGTGTGGTATCAAAATAAAGGGCAGCTCTCAAAAAATGACGACTAGAGTCCGTGATAAAGAATTGATAAGGACTTGCCACATCGCCCCCCAAGTGAAAAAATACACCTTGAAGTCCTTTTGGATTTTCAAATGCTGAGTCTTCTATAAAACTCGCTTTATTGGAATGGTTATTGGCAAAATTGTAAGCGTCACGAACCAATACATCCAACTGGTTCTTTTCAATTGCATTGTAACTAATGTATAAAGTCGCATTCAGGGTAGGAAATTTAAGGTTCATCCAGCCTTTTTTTTGCTGATGAACGCCCATATAAGCTACCGTTTTATCCACGACTGCATAAGATGGGATATCAAATGCATAAGGCAGTCCAAAGACAGCATCAGATAGGTATGCTTTTTTAGGAAATGATACGGCTGGGTAGCCAGTCTCTTTTGGGGAAAATCTTGAATTACAAGCAGTAAAGCCAAGTGTAAAGAATGTAATTACAAAGAAAAATAATTTATACATTTTCCTGGCTAATAGAAGTGATAGGTGTAATGATGGATTGTATTTTATGGATACGGTTTTTTTGGATATCTAGTGCAGTAAAACTGAACTGCTTGTATTTTACCACTTGTTGAACAGTTGGGAATTCACCAGCAAGTTCTAATATCAAACCAGCAACAGTATCACTTTCTCCCTTCACTGCATCAAAGAAATTAGTAGGAATATCTATAAAATTACAAAAATCAATGATGGCAGTTTTGCCTTCAATGATATAATGAAAATCATCAATTTTTTTAATCATCGATTCTTCTTCATCAAACTCGTCTTTAATGTCCCCAACAATTTCTTCTAAAATATCTTCTAAAGTAATGATCCCACTTGTTCCCCCAAATTCATCCACTACAATTGCAAAGTGAATACGCTTAGATTGAAATTCCTTCAATAAATCTTCGATCATTTTTTGTTCATGTACAAACAAAACAGGACGAATTAATTTTTGCCATGCATAAGCAGGTTCTTCTTGTAAATGCGGAATAAGATCCTTGGTATGTATGATACCTACAATGGTATCTAGGTCTTCCTTATACACTGGGAAACGGCTATAATTATGTTCTTTAACACTTTCTAATAATGCATTGTAGCTGATATTATCCTCCACGCCATATACGTCTAGCCTGGTTTTCATGATTTGACGAACTGTGATATTCCCAAATTTGACAATCCCTTTTAAAATTTTCTTTTCGCTGTCCAAATGGTTAGGCGAAGTCGTTAATTCAATTGCATGATCTAATTCCTCCATGCTATAGGTGTTACCAGTATCTTTTTGTGCTAATTTTTTTTCGATCAAATTGGTGTACTTCACCATCATACCACTCATTTTCGAAAAAATAAAATAGACTGCTTGAATAACACCACCAAAATCTTGTGCAAATCGAATATTGTTTTGAGTCGCCATTACTTTTGGCATGATTTCACCAAAAAATAAAAGCATTAATGTAACCGCTAACACCTTGATGATAAACTCGAAACCTGGAATTGGTATTTGATCAAATATAAAAAGATGGTCAATCAGAATATTAGCTACTAGGATAATACAAATATTAATAAAGCTATTTGCAATTAACATAGAAGTCAACAACTTCTTTGGATCTTCCAATAAGTCTACAATTCTTTTGAGGGGTCTATGATTTTTTGTTTTTAAAACTTGGATGTCCTTATATGACAAAGAAAAAAATGCTACTTCTGATCCTGCAATGGCAAAAGATAAAAAAAGTAAGATAAAAAGTAATAAAAGCAACCCAGCATCTTGTTGCATTTTTGAAACATCAAAATAAGTGGCTGCTAAAAATATAAACTTACTCGAGTGCGCTTCCATGGTGGAAAGTTACTAAAAAATCATTAATGATTTTTGGAAATGCATATTTTGACAATTGCTTAGGCTTTACCCACAAAGCATTTTGAAGCATTTTAGGCATTTTAGATAACTGGATGCAAATAAATCTAGCTTCGATGGTTTGATGCGTTAAAACTTGTTTAAA
>JBDKGO010000025.1:0-38483 GCA_039798125.1 Bacteroidota bacterium
CTCATTTTGGTTCAGGAAATGGTAGATCAGCAATTTTAGGAACAAGTGGATACGGATGGTCATTAAGTGATTCATTGGTTGGAGTTGCTGGTGAATACTCTATAAAATCAGATTGGGATGTTGGTTTAATTAAATTTATTCTTGCGGGTAATCAAAGAGTAAAATTTAAATCTAACGGTCAATAACAATTAAATTCATATACATCTACAACTTCTTTCACTGGTACAGTTGCTGGCTATATTGGATTTGATTCTTATTTATATAGTATTGTTTAAAATAAATTTTACGTTTAATAAAAATAATATTCACTAAACTATTTGGGATAGACGGCTGCGTTACACTTCGCCGTCATCCCGGAGGTGCTCTTTTACCAAAGCCTTTCAAAAGCATGCATCGCATGCTTTTGGCTTTTTTAACGCTCATCCGCTCAATCAAGCAAGCTTGTTTCGCGGCCTCGCATTAAAAAAGCCTATCACTTTCGTGATAGGCTTTGCAGAGAGGAAGGGATTCGAACCCCCGATACGTTGCCGTATACACGCTTTCCAAGCGTGCTCCTTAAACCACTCGGACACCTCTCTTTAAGGACTGCAAATGTAAAATAAATAATTGGTTTTTTAGGGATTCGTCAATCCAAACAGCTTTTCTGCATTGCTTGTAGTGATAGCTGCAATCTCATGCAATGGTAATGACTTTATCTCGGCCAATTTCTTAGCCACTTCTAACATATAAGCTGGCTCATTGGTTTTACCTCGATAAGGCACTGGGGCCAAATATGGCGCATCGGTTTCTAGCACTAAGTATTCCATTGGGATGTCTTTTACTGCTTCGGCTACGCCTGCATTCTTATAGGTGAGTACCCCACCCAATCCTAAATAAAATCCCATGCCAATAATTTGTTCTGCCGATTCCTTGCTGCCACTAAAGCAATGAAAGACTCCTCGCAATCCTTTGTTGGCAAAAGGTTTTACTGCTTCTATGGTTTCACCCATCGCATTTCTTGTATGAATTGCAATTGGCAATTGCAGATCTAATGCCCACTGCATTTGTGTTTCAAAAACAATATGTTGTTCTTTAGTGAATGTTTTATCCCAATAAAAATCCAATCCTATCTCCCCTATGGCTATGAATTTTCTTTTCCCTATCCAATCTTCTACCAACTTTAATTCTTCTTTATAATTATCCTTCACATAACAAGGATGCAAACCCATCATGGCAATACAATGCTCCGGGAATTGCTGTTCTACTTTTAACATCGCTTCTAAAGTAGTGCTATCAATTGCGGGCATGACTATTTTATTGACACCAACAGCTACTGCATTTTTCATGATCAAATCAAGATCCGAAGTCAATTCCTCGGCATAAACATGGGCATGTGTATCAATAAAATGCATGATCAACTGGTTTAAAGCACAAAAAAAGGACTTTTTTAATGAAGAACATACTAAAAGACATTATTTGTGCGTTTATAAATCAAATTACTAACCCATCCCTTCATTGGATGTAAACTTTGTTTTTTATAGGGTACGGATTATACAGGCCGGGGTTTCTACCCTGGCCTTTTTTTGATCCCTTTTTTAATTATTTATATCGCCTTGAATTGATACCCTAGTTCACTAAAATGTGACAATACTTTTGGCAAAGCAACCCTTAGTCGATCCATTGCTTTGGCACTGTCATGAAAAACAATGATGGACCCTGGCCCTGCATGTTGAATGACATTTTGGGCACACTGCTCGCTGTTAATAGTCTTATCAAAATCACCGCTCAAAACATCCCACATGATAATGTCTTGCGGCAAACTAGGATTTGAACGCAATGCTTTGATTTGTGCAAAACTGATTCTTCCATAAGGTGGTCTAAATAAATTAGAATGAATCGATTTAGTTGCTTCTTGAATATCGGTAATATAATGGTCGGTCGTATTTTTCCATCCATTCATATGGTTTTGCGTATGGTTACCTACTACATGACCTGCTGCAATGATTTCATTATAAATATCGGGATACAATTGCACATTTTTACCAATGCAAAAAAAGCTTGCTTTGGCATTAAAATTTGCCAATTGTTCTAATACAAATGGCGTGGCTTCCGGATGTGGCCCATCATCGAAACTTAAATAAAGCACCCTGTCTTCTGTGGACTTCCGCCAGATACAAGACCTATAAATAAGCCTTAGCCAAAAGGGTGTTTTAATGAAATACATACTCAAAGATAAATGGTTCTTTTGCCCGTTTGCAACTTATCTTTGTAAAAATAAACTGTTCATGGAAAATTCGGCTGATCAACAGGTAAGAGTAAGGTTCGCACCCTCTCCCACCGGTGGTTTACACTTAGGTGGTGTACGTACTGTTTTATTCAATTATTTATTTGCAAAAAAATACAATGGCCAATTCATTTTAAGAATTGAAGACACGGATCAATCTCGTTTTGTACCAGGCGCTGAGCAATATATTTTAGATACCCTTGCATGGTGTGGATTAAGTCCAGACGAAAGCCCTATCCATGGTGGCGCTTATGGTCCTTACAGACAAAGTGAAAGAAAGCCGATGTACAAAGAATATGCATCTCAATTGATCGAGCAAGGCAATGCGTATTATGCTTTTGATACTGCAGAGGAATTAGATGCAAAAAGAAAGGAGATTCCAAATTTTCAATACAATCGTGCTACCAGAACTGGCATGAAAAACTCTTTGAGTTTACCCGCTGCAGAAGTGACCCGTTTACTCAACGAAAACACCCCTTATGTCGTGCGTATTAATATGCCAGACAATGAAGAACTTGTTTTTGAAGACCTGATTCGTGGCGAAGTAAAATTTGACACAAGTATGGTGGACGATAAAGTTTTATTGAAAGCAGATGGCATGCCTACCTACCATTTAGCGGTGGTAGTAGATGATTTTTTAATGAAAATTACCCATGCATTTAGAGGTGAGGAATGGTTACCAAGTGCGCCTGTGCATATTTTAGTTTGGAAAAATTTATTCGGTTTGAATCAGATGCCAAAATGGGCGCATCTTCCATTAATTTTAAAACCAGACGGAAATGGCAAATTGAGTAAGCGTGATGGAGACCGTTTAGGCTTCCCTGTTTTTGCAATGGACTGGACCGATCCTAATACCAAAGAATCAACCATTGGATTTAAAGAAAGGGGTTTCTTGCCAGAAGCATTTGTTAATTTGTTAGCCATGTTGGGCTGGAATGATGGAACTGATCAGGAATTATTTTCTTTAGAGACTTTAATTGAAAAATTTAGTTTAGATAGAGTGCACAAAGGTGGGGCCAAATTTGATTATGAAAAAGCAAAATGGTTTAACCAAGAATGGATTAAACAAGCAGACAATACCTATTTAGCAAATATAGTTACACCTTATTTTGATGCAGCCAAAATTGAAATTCATGAGCCGAGTTATTTGGTAAAAGTGATTGGTCTGGTAAAAGAGCGTTGTCAGTTATTGACCGATTTCATTCCTCAGTCCTCCTTTTTCTTTGCAGCTCCAACCGAAATAGATACTGCATCTATTCTACCAAAATGGGACCCAGCAAAAGCTGCATTTTTTAAAACAGTAATGGATGCCTATTCCAATCAATCAGTACCGAATGATGCCACTTTGTTGGAGACACATTTTAAAACATTAGCTGCTGAACAAGGCCTTAAACCAGGTGATTTAATGTTGCCTTTTAGGATCATGTTAGTGGGTGGTAAATTTGGGCCAGGCGTTTTTGATATTGTAGCCAATATTGAAACCAAAGATGCAGCAAAACGTATCCAATACTGTTTGGATTTGTTGTCAAAAAATTAATGTAAATTGTAGTTGATGCAAACAGAAAGACCCATAAGAGTATTGGTAGCCAAGGTTGGCTTAGATGGCCATGATCGTGGCGCTAAAGTGATCGCCACTGCACTAAGAGATGCAGGTATGGAAGTCATTTACACAGGCTTAAGACAAAGTCCCGAGATGGTGGTTCAAGCAGCTTTGCAGGAAGACGTGGACGCCATTGGTATTAGTATTTTATCTGGCGCGCATATGACTGTATTTCCTAAAGTATACCAGTTGATGGTTGAAAAAGGATTAAATGATGTGTTATTGACTGGCGGTGGTATTATTCCAGAAGAAGACAATAAAACATTACAAGATATGGGCATTGGTCATTTATTTGCTCCTGGAACCAATACCACTGATATCGCAGCCTATATTAAAAAATGGGTTGCTGAAAATAGGAAGTCCTAATCGTTTATTTTTTTTATTTCATCCAATAAATTAAGCACTATGTCATTTCAAACTTTGTTTACAAAAATGGAAGATCATACTTTGATCATTACCATCAATCGACCAGAGAAATTAAATGCATTGAACCAACAAGTGATGCAAGACCTAGATGCCGTATTTGATCGGGTGTATAAATTTCCAGAAATTAAATCTGTGGTGATTACAGGTGCAGGACTTAAAAGTTTTGTGGCTGGTGCTGATATCAAAGAATTTGAAGCATTGTCTAAAGAAGAAGCAACTGCTTTAGCAAAAAGAGGCCAAGATGTATTTTTTAAAATCGAAAACTCCCCTAAACCAGTCATTGCTTGTGTAAATGGTTTTGCATTAGGTGGCGGATGTGAATTAGCGATGAGTTGTCATTTTATCATTGCTTCTGAGAATGCTATTTTTGGACAGCCCGAAGTGAACTTAGGTATTATGGTGGGCTATGGTGGTTCTCAAAGATTGACCCAAAAATTAGGTAAAGCTAGGGCCATGGAACTAGTGATTACAGGTAACAATATCAATGCCGAACAAGCATTACAATATGGCTTAGTGAACTATATCGTTCCTCAGACAGCATTATTAGACAAAGCCTTTTCTTTGCTTGCTGCCGCGCATACCAAGGCCCCATTAGCCATTGCAAATTCTATCAAAGCCGTGAATGCTGCCTGGGATGAATCTGTCAACGGATTCGAAGTAGAAGCCAATCTTTTTGGGGATTGCTTTATCACGGCAGATTGTAAGGAAGGTATACAAGCCTTTATCGAAAAAAGGAAACCGCATTTTACTGGACATTAATCCCTTGATTTGTTCGAATTAAATCCCCTCAACTGACCCAATTTTATAATTGCTGTCTTACCTTTGCGGTATTAAAACTGCAAGTATGGAATACAGAATTGAGAAAGACACGATGGGTGAAGTAAGCGTACCAGCGCATGTATATTGGGGTGCGCAAACGCAAAGAAGTATCGAGAATTTTAAAATTGCGCAGGACATCAACAAGATGCCTAAAGAAATTATTAAAGCTTTTGCTTATTTAAAAAAAGCAGCTGCCTTAACTAATTTTGATGCAGGTATTTTACCAAAAGAAAAATGTGATTTAATTGGTCAAGTATGTGATGAGATCCTTGCAGGTAAATTAGATGACCAATTCCCTTTAGTGGTTTGGCAAACTGGTAGTGGCACGCAAAGTAACATGAATGTGAACGAAGTGATTGCCTATCGCGGTCATGTGCTACAAGGTGGTAGTTTAAATGATAAAGAGAAATTTTTACATCCTAACGACGACGTGAATAAATCACAGTCTTCCAATGATACATTCCCAACTGCAATGCACATTGCAGCATACCAAATTTTAAAGGAAGTGACCATCCCAGGTATCACAACTTTAAAAAATACGTTGGATGCAAAGAGTGCTGCCTATATGGATATTGTTAAAATAGGTCGTACCCATTTTATGGATGCTACCCCTTTAACATTAGGACAAGAAATTAGTGGTTATGCAAGTCAATTAAAGCATGGTTTAAAAGCCATTCACAATACATTAGAACATTTAAGTGAATTAGCACTTGGTGGAACAGCTGTTGGAACAGGGATCAATACACCAAAGGGATATTCAGAAAACGTTGCGAAGCATATTGCCCAACTTACAGGATTGCCATTTGTGACTGCCGAAAATAAATTTGAAGCATTGGCTGCACACGACGCCATTGTGGAAGCACATGGTGCTTTAAAAACAGTGGCAGTGAGCTTAATGAAGATCGCAAACGATGTGCGTATGTTGTCTTCTGGACCTCGCTCTGGTATTGGAGAAATCTTTATTCCAGACAACGAACCAGGATCTTCTATCATGCCAGGTAAAGTGAACCCAACGCAGTCAGAAGCATTGACGATGATCGCTGCTCAAGTAATGGGCAACGATGTAGCCATCAATGTGGGTGGATCGATGGGGCATTTTGAATTGAATGTATTTAAGCCAGTGATGATTTATAATTTCTTACACAGTGCAAGATTAATTGGAGATGGATGCGTAAGCTTCAATGATAAATGTGCAATTGGCATCGAACCAATCGAAGCGAATATCAATAAGCATGTGAATAATAGTTTAATGTTAGTGACTTCTTTGAATACAAAGATTGGCTATTATAAGTCTGCGGAGATTGCACAAAAAGCACATAAAGAAGGTACTACATTAAAAGAAATGGCGGTGAAATTAGGATACGTTACCCCAGAAGAATTCGACGCTTGGGTAATACCAAAGGACATGGTAGGATTGTAGAGAAAAGAATTTGAACCTATAAATATAGTGGTAGAAAATATACTATTCCGTAGCGAACGTTTTTAGAGAGCCAAGGAATAGGTATATTTTCTACCACTTTTTAGTTCTTAAAGCCTACTAGAATTAGGTATATATTCTAGTTTTTTTTGAAATCTTAATGTACTCTTTCTCCGTTAGAGTAGGTCTTCAATACTTTAATTTGTAAGATACTATCCGTAGGGACTTTCATTAAGTCTTTATCCAATAAGATGAAATCTGCTTTCTTCCCTACTTCTATAGAACCTACTTGCTTTTCCATACGGTTAGCTTTTGCGGCCCAAATAGTCATACCACGAATGGTTTGCTCGCGGGTCAATGCATTCTCCATCTGGAATCCACCTGCTGGAAATCCTTTGGCATCTTGTCTTGCCACTGCTGCTAAAAATGTTTTAAATGGATTGATTTCTTCTACAGGGAAATCTGTACCCAAAGGCAACCATCCATTTTGATTCAATAATTGTTGGAATGCATAGCCTCCTTTTAAGCGCTCTGCACCTAATCTCTCTCCAGCCCAATACATATCACTTGTAGCATGTGTTGGTTGTACCGAAGGGATGATACTATACTTACCAAAGTAATCAAAATCTGCAGGATTCAAAATTTGTGCATGTTCAATGCGCCATCTTTTATCGTTCTTTCCTTTTAAATATTTTTCATACACTTTCAACACCACCCTGTTCGCACTATCTCCAATCGCGTGCGTACACATTTGAAAATCGGTGTTGATTAATCTGGCTGCTACAGAATCAAAATGCGCTTGACTACTTAATAAGAACCCACCCCAGCCTGGCTTATCTGAATAATGCGCTATCAAAGCTGCACCTCTTGATCCAAGTGCACCATCGCCATATACCTTTACACCTTTCACCATTAAACGGTCTGTGACATATCCACCATTTGTAAAATAAGAAGAGGTATAAGAACTTGGTTTATCACTTAACATCACATACAAACGCATTTTTAAATCATTGCTTTTTTGCAAAGCATCAATCATATCAATATCATTAGGACTTAATCCACAATCTGTAATGGTGGTTAATCCAGTTGCAAAACAATTTTGCTGTGCTGCTGTTAACCAATTTTTATAATCTTCCTTGGTTGCTGCAGGCACATTTCTTTCTACTACACCCACTGCATTGTCAATTAATAAACCAGTTAATTTTCCGTTTGCTACCACAAAGTCTCCGCCTTCCATCGTCTGACCCGCTTGGACTCCAGCTATCGTTAATGCTTTTTCATTGGCAATACTTGCATGTCCATCCACACGCTCTAATAAAACAGGACGGTCTGGAAACAACGCATTCAATTCAGCATTCGTTGGGAAGGCTTTACCTGGAAATCTATTTTGATCCCATCCTCTTCCTTTAATCCAACCATTGCCTGGATGAGTTGCTACAAAGTCTTGCACGCGTTGCAATACTTCTTCCCATGAATTTGCAAACATTAAATCGACTGCATATAAAGATTGACCATAACCAAGAAAGTGCGCATGCCCATCAATAAATCCTGGATACACTGTCGCACCTTTTGCATCCACCACGCTATCTGCTTGATATGTTTTTAAAATTTCATCATTGGTGCCCACCGCCACAATCTTACCATCCTGCACTGCCATGGCTTCTGCCACTGCAAAGGATTCGTTGACAGTATAAATTTGTGCATGATGCACCACTAAGTCCACTCTTTGATTGATACATGAACTGAATAACACAATAATGGCAATCGCAAATAATTGACGCATGGATTTTAATTTAGATACTAAAAATAAGGAAATAAAATAGAAATTGAACTAGGTTGAATAAAGTATTCAAGCAACCAACAGAAAGCCTTATTTAGTTCAACAATTCACAAGGCTTAAGACCTGTGTGTTTTTTGAAAGCTGCAGAAAAATGGGAAATAGATGAGTAACCTAATAAAGCAGACACATCGGTTACACTTAAGGATTTTTCATACAACAAATATTTAGCATGTTCCATTCTTTGTTGCTGGTAGAAGTCAAAAATAGTGGTGCCAAAAACTTCTTTAAAGCCTTTCTTTAAATAGCATTCGTTCATGGCTACTTTACGGCTCAATTCCTTGATGGTAATTGGATCTCCAATATGTTGTAATAAAATTTCTCTAGCTAAATAGATACTCTCTTTACCTCTTTCGTCCGATAAGAATTTGCATGTAAAGCCTTCTTCTTTCTCGTCCACAATACATTCTAAACTGAATAAAAGCAGTTCGTGGATTTTTGCATTGATAAAGATATTCTCTAAAGACCCAGTATAGCTGTAGTTTAACAAAGAATCCAATGTGCCACGCTTACGCATGCACAATGGAAATGTTTTTACAAATGCATTGGGATGTTTGAAAGCCAAGACTTCATCCTTGCGATTATTCAATTTTACATTATGTACAAATTGATGTAAAAATGTAGAAGTAAAATGAAAAGAAAAAACGTCCACTGTTCTGATTGGTCCAGCACAATCTTCCGTTGGCAATTGACTGCAATTTCCACATAATTTATTTTCACAATAACGATTGCCCGAAATGCAAAATCTTAACTCTAAAAAATTGTCCGATGGTCGCTTTGCATTGTAATGATAAATGAACATCCCCGTATCCTCTAGTTCTGCCGGCGCCTGTGAATAATAACGTTGAATGGTATACTGTGTAGAACCAGGAATTAACTGTTCTTTTTGGTACAACAAAGCCATGCCAGCAAAGCCATTGGGCTGTTTCACTTGTTTTAATATGTCGTTGGCTACCATCATTGAACTGCAAATTTAAAGTATAAACAACAAATGCAATCAAAAGGTTCAAATAATGACCTTAAAATGACGCAAAATAAGCCCCAAATTTTAATCCTAATTTTAAAAATATCAATGCCAATTCGAATTAGTTATAAAATCGATTTTAAGGCCATTTTTAGCCTCATTTTTGGACGCTGCGTTATGAACTAAATTCTTTTTATGGGGATAACTATAAGGGCTTAATTGCGTCTTAAAAGAAGTTATTTTTCTTAAATTTGTTTGCGTTCAAAACGCCCTATAAAACAAAAAATTCGAATAGATTATGTCAGAAGATTTACAACACCCCGATTCGGCCGAAAACAAGAACTATGGCGCCGATAGTATCCAGGTATTAGAAGGATTAGAAGCAGTAAGAAAACGCCCTGCCATGTATATTGGTGATGTAGGCATGAAAGGTTTACACCATTTAGTATATGAGGTAGTAGACAACTCTATTGATGAAGCTTTAGCTGGCTATTGTTCTCATATCGAAGTGACAATCCATACAGATAATTCAATTAGTGTACAGGACAATGGTCGTGGTATCCCAACAGCAATGCATACCAAAGAAAAAAAGTCTGCATTGGAAGTGGTGATGACTGTTTTACACGCCGGTGGTAAATTTGATAAAAACACCTACAAGGTATCTGGTGGATTACACGGTGTGGGTGTAAGTTGTGTAAACGCATTGAGTACAAAATTATTAGTGACTGTTGAGCGTGAAGGCAAAATATTTGAGCAAGAGTATTGCATTGGTGTTCCAAAATATGCAGTAAGAGAATCAGGCACAAGTGACAAAACTGGTACTAGAGTGCATTTCTGGCCTGATCAAACTATTTTCCAAGAAACAGTTTACCGTAAAGAAATCTTAGAAGGTCGTTTACGTGAATTGTCTTATTTGAACAAGCGCATCAGCATTACCTTAACCGATTTAAGAGAATTAGACGAAGCAGGTGCACCTTATGTGAATCATTTTTACAGTGAAGGTGGTATCATTGAGTTTGTACAAATGTTGGATAAGAATGGTAACAGAAATCCAATCATTGCTGCACCTTTATATGTAGAAGGATTAGACGAAGCTTCTAATGTGATGGTAGAAGTTGCATTGACTTACAACGATGACTTTAAAGAAAACATTTTCTCTTACGTAAACAATATTAATACCATCGAAGGTGGTACGCACGTAACTGGTTTTAGAACAGCGTTAACACGTGTATTTAAAAGCTATGGTGATAAAGAAGGTTTATTTGAAAAAGCAAAAGTCACTGTAGAAGGAGATGACTTTAGAGAAGGTTTGAGTGCCATCATTTCTGTGAAAGTACCTGAGCCTCAATTTGAAGGTCAAACAAAAACCAAATTAGGTAATAGTGAAGTAAGTGGTGTGGTGCAAACTACGGTTGCGCGTGCACTAGAAGCTTATTTAGAAGAGAATCCTAAGGAAGCAAAATATGTGATCTCTAAAATTGTGCTTGCTGCTCAAGCCCGCGTTGCTGCTAAGAAAGCACGTGATATGGTACAAAGAAAAACAGTACTTTCTGGTGGCGGTTTACCTGGTAAATTAGCAGACTGTTCTGAGCGTGATCCAGAAAGATGTGAGTTATACCTTGTCGAAGGAGACTCTGCGGGTGGAACTGCTAAACAAGGTCGTGAAAGATCTTATCAAGCAATCCTTCCATTGCGTGGTAAAATCTTGAACGTAGAAAAAGCAATGGAACATAAGATCTACGAGAATGAAGAGATTAGAAATATGTATACCGCATTGGGTGTAACAGTGGGAACACCTGAAGATCCAAAAGCATTGAATATTGCTAAATTGCGTTATCATAAATTAATCATCATGACCGATGCCGATGTGGATGGATCGCATATCGCCACATTGATTCTTACATTCATCTTCAGGTATATGAAAGAGTTGGTTCAAAATGGCTATGTCTATATCGCGCAACCTCCTTTGTATTTAGTGAAGAAAGGAAAAGAGCAAGAATATGCTTATAGCGATGAACAAAGAAAAGCGTTGATCGAGAAATTAGGAGGCGGCAATGATAGTTCAGTGACGATTCAACGATATAAGGGTCTGGGTGAAATGAACGCTGACCAGTTATGGGAAACAACCATGGATCCTAGTCGTCGAACCTTGAAACAAGTGACCATTGATAGTGCTGCGGAAGCCGACAGGATCTTTAGTATGTTGATGGGGGACGAAGTGGCTCCTAGAAGGGAATTCATTGAATCTCACGCGAAATATGCAAAAATTGACGTTTAAGGGCCTCAATTAGGGGGAATTTATGAACATTTAACAAAAAATCATATAATTCAAACCTAGCATACCAATAAATAAACTAATTTCAACTAGCATTTTAAAAATTAAAATATATACAAAATGGACACTTCAAAAATGATCAAAGCATATTGCTTGAAAACAAAAGAAAAAAATGTACCAATGATGGACGCTGTTATCACTAAGACTGCTAAAGGCGGTTACATGGCAGGTGGACATGATGGTAAAGGAAATAAAATGGCTGCAATCATGAGCGAAACAAATGCTTTAAAAGCAATCGCTGATGGTGTAGCAAAAAAAGGTTTTTAGGAATAAAGAAGCCCTATTGAAATATAGGGGGTGAGACCCATCAGACGCTTTTGCGTCTTCTTCTCTAATGATTTTTCGAGGCACCCCATAAACGAGTGCCTCGATTTTTTTTACTACTCTACTCCTACAACGCCGTGGTGAATTTTTGTCAATGTAGAAAAGCAATGCTCCATGCTCTTGATATCCTTAATGATTAGAATAAAGGTTTTTCCTACCTGCTTAAAATGCGCATTGTTCATTGCAGTTTGCGTATAGCTTAATAAGCCTTTGAAAACAGCACTTTCATAATAAGGTGAATCTGGTCTGTTGATAAAGAAGCATCTTAAGGTCTCCTCCTTCAATGTCATTTTTTCGAACCCTAGCGCAATCGCAATTCTTCTTGATTGAATCGTCGTGAATAGCGCAGCAACTTGTTTTGGCATTGGTCCAAAACGATCTATTAATTCCAACTTCATTGTTTCTAACTCAGCGTCATCAGCAGTCTGATCTAACCTTGTGTATAATGAAAGTCTTTCTCCAATACTTTCTACATAACTATCTGGAAGCATGATCTCTAAGTCCGTATCGATGGTACAGTCTTGTACGAAATCATCTTGTTTACTAATCTCTTCTACAAATAAATCTTTGAAATCGGAACGCTTTAGTTCACGCACAGCTTCGGCTAATATTTTCTGGTACATTTCAAATCCAATCTCTGCCATGAAACCACTTTGCTCTCCTCCCAATAAATTACCTGCACCTCGAATATCTAAATCACGCATCGCTATTTGAAAACCAGAGCCTAATTCGCTAAACTGTTCCAAAGTTTGTAAACGCTTGCGAGAATCATCAGGCAATGTGCTCATTGGCGGAGCCAGTAAATAACAAAATGCTTTTTTATTGCTTCGCCCAACCCTACCTCTTAATTGATGTAAATCACTCAATCCAAATTGATGTGCATTATTGATAATAATAGTATTCACATTCGGTATATCCACCCCACTCTCCACAATATTGGTACAAACCAATACATCATAACGGCGTTCTATAAAGTCAAATATTTTTTCTTCTAATTGATGCCCTTCTAATTGTCCATGTGCAAACCCAATACTTAAATCGGGACAAAGCTTTTGGATCATCGCACACATTTCGGCCAATCCCTGTACTCGATTGTGGATGAAGAATACTTGTCCACCCCTCTCTGTTTCAAAGTAGATTGATTCTCGAATAAGATCCTCATGAAACACTTGCACCTCGGTATGTATGGGTTGTCTATTTGCTGGTGGCGTATTGATAATACTTAAATCCCTTGCACCCATTAAACTAAAATGTAGGGTTCTTGGAATAGGCGTCGCAGTCAAAGTCAAGCAATCTACATTGGTCCTTAAAGTCTTTAATTTTTCTTTATGCCCTACACCAAATTTTTGTTCTTCATCAATCACCATTAAACCAAGGTCTTTAAAATGTACTTCCTTCCCTAAAATCCCATGCGTTCCTACCAATATATCAATCTTACCTTCCTTCACTTTGGCAATTGTTTCTTTTTTCTGTGCAGCCGATTTAAAACGGTTTAAAAAATCAATCTCGATAGGGAAATCTTTTAGCCTTTCTTTAAAAGTTTTAAAATGTTGAAATGCTAAAATGGTCGTTGGAACCAACACTGCCACTTGCTTTCCATCTATCGCTGCCTTAAAAGCTGCACGAATAGCCACTTCTGTTTTACCAAAACCAACATCCCCACATACCAATCGATCCATTGGGGCTGGTGCTTCCATGTCTTTTTTTACATCCGCAATCGCTTTGGCTTGATCGATGGTGTCTTCGTAAATAAAAGATGCTTCTAATTCATGCATCATATAATTGTCTGGCGTAAAAGCAAATCCAGTTTGTGCTTTTCTTTGTGCGTATAACTTGATTAAATCAAATGCAATCGCTTTTACTTTTGCCTTGGTCTTATCTTTTAATTTCACCCAGGCATCAGAACCTAACTTATTTACTTTTGGTGGCGTACCTTCCTTTCCTGTGTATTTTGAAATCTTATGCAGTGAATTAATATTGACATATAAAATGTCACTATCCTTATAAATAATCCTTACCGCCTCCTGCATCATACCATTCACTTCGATCTTCTGTAACCCACTGTAAACGCCAACACCATGATCTATATGAGTTACATAATCGCCAGGATGTAAGTCACTTAAAGTTCGAAGCGTGATGGCCTTGTTTTTACTATATGCTTGTTTGACTTTGTACTTATGGTATCGCTGAAAAATTTGATGGTCTGTGTAGCAAACCATTTTATGATCATGGTCTATAAAACCTTCATGGATATTTTTTACAATTGGCGTAAACTGAATATCCGTTTTTAAATCGGTGAAAATTGCATGCAAGCGTTCTAATTGCTTTGCTTGTTCAGCAAATAAAAATAAATCGTAGCCTTTCTTTTCATACTCTTGCAAATTGGCAATTAAATATTGAAACTGCCTGTTGAAACTTGGTTGCACTTGCGTGCTAAAAGCCAATTTTTGCTTGGTTAAATTTGCTTGAAACCCCCATTCAATAATGGGTTTATTGAACACTTGTTCTATGACTTTATCCACAGAAACAAAATCATCCTTGTCTGTATTTTTTTTATGTGCGTCTGCATCATCTGTTACTTTAAGAATGGGCGCATGCAATAAAAATGCTTCCAATGCTTCCATTTGATCATTGCCTCTTTGTTGAATCAAAGTCCAATCCTTCAACCAAACGACTGTGTTTTCTGGTACAAATTCCATGAATGGAATTTTAATGGTATCCTCAAACTGTGTGGTCACATTTGGGATAATATTTACTTGCAATAATTTTCTTTCGCTCAATTGCGTTGCAGGATCAAATAAACGAATACTATCCACCTCCTCTCCAAATAATTCTACGCGATATGGTTTTTCATTGCCAAAAGAATAGATATCAAAAATCCCGCCTCTAAGTGCAAATTGACCTGGCTCATACACAAAATCAGTGCGCTCAAATCCATACTGAACAAGTCGCTCCATTAAATCATTTAAACCAAGTGTATCATTGGTTTTTATTTGAATGATGTTTTCTTGCAAGGTTTTAGGCATGATCACTTTCTCAAAAAATGCCTCTGGATAAGTCACCACAATTTTCTTATTACCCCCCATTGACAACTTGGTCAAAGCCTCCGTCCTCAACATTACATGGGAAGGATTGAGCAGGTTAAAATTTTGACTGGTTTTGAATGAAGAAGGAAAATAAAATAAGTCCATCGCACCAGTGATGCTTTCGATTGAATTATAAAAATAAGCTGCTTCTTCGGCATCATTTAATACAATCACATGATTGTAGGTTGCTGTTTGAGGATGCGTGAAAATATGTTGTAAAACAAATACGGGCGAAGAGCCATTAAGGTTTTGTAAGTGTACTTGAAAAGGTGCATTTGCAGCACCAGACATAGCAATCCCATCTACTATTTTTTTTAGTAGGGGGGATACATCGTACCGATCAAACAAAGATTGCTCATTCATAGTTCAGTTCGCAAAGATACAATCAATCCATGGACGAAGCGATGATCCTTAGATCAATTTCTTAAAAAAATGGAATAAAGATCCCATCCTGATAACCCAATACAATGGTGTATTTACCGGGAGCTAGCCTTAACTTGAATTTACCTGCTTTATCTGAACGAACTTGCTTGACAATTTTAGCCTTTATCCCTTTTGCATAATGACCTTCCTGCCCAATCAATTGATCGACATCGGCAGCTTCATAAACGTAGACCATAGTCGAAATTGGAAGCCCTTTCTGCTTGGCCATTCCCTTTAATGGCATTGATGTATTATTTTCTAAGAATACATATCCTGAAATACCCTGTGTAAGGATACAAAAGCCCAATAGCATTTGTGCTAAACAAACTAAGAATATAAATTGAAAGGCCTTCTTGTGCATGTATGCAATTTGTTTAAAGTTACATTTTTAAGCTTCAACTTGATTAAAATTGAAAGAATTGATATAAATTTAGATTTATGAAAATACGTCTTTTTATCCTCCATATTTTTATATGCTCAGCAAGCATTTTACAAGCACAGGAAGCAATAAAAAAAGAACGGCTGATCCAAACATCCAAAGAACTTGCATTAGACGCGCGCAATAAATTTTCAAGAGCAGTTATAGCTGCTAAAGAAAAAGGATGGCCTATTCAATATGCTTCACAAAATCAGAACAGTGCAAAATTAATGGGTATAAATGAAAAAGGATGGCCTAAATATTATATCAGCTTTGCAGATCCAGTTGCATCTATCACCATTGGAGCAAATAAAGTTTGGCCAGGTGCTGCATCTAATTTAAACCTAAGTGGATCGGATGAAAGTATGACCAATAAATTAGGTGTATGGGACGAAGGAAGTCCCCTATTAACCCATAAAGAATTTACAGGAAGAATTACACAAAAAGACAATGCCAAAGATGTTGTAACGCATAGTACCCATGTGGCTGGGATTGTAATGAGTAAAGGCCTTAACCCTTTGTCAAAAGGAATGTCATATAATGTAAAAGGGATTCTAGATTACGATTGGAACAATGACCTTTCCGAGATGTCTGCTGCTGCAGCAAATGGTTTATTGATCTCGAACCACTCTTATGGAACTGTAACAGGCTGGAATTACAATAGTGATTCTGCACGTTGGGAATTCAATGGCAGATTCAATGAAAAAGAAGATTACCGTTTTGGATTGTATGATTTTGATGCACAAATTCAAGATTCAATTGCATACAATGCACCAAACTATTTGATTGTTGCTGCTGCAGGAAATAACAGAACAAGCGTTGGTCCTGCCGTTGGACAAACTTATTGGAGAAGAAACGAAGCAGGTAGAATGGTGAATTCAGGCGCAAGACCTGCTGATATTAGTAGCAATGATTCTTATGGAAGTATCTCTACAGATAAAAATGCAAAAAATGTATTGACTGTTGGTGCTGTTTTTGGTATCCCTTCGGAATACAATAAAAAAGAAGACGTTGTCATAAGTAATTTTAGCTCATGGGGGCCAACAGATGATGGCAGGATCAAACCAGATATTGTAGCTCAAGGCGTTTCCGTGTATGCTCCTATCGCCTCCAACGATTCAAGTTATGGATACCTTAGTGGTACTTCTATGGCAGCCCCTGGAGCAGCAGGAAGTTTATTGCTTTTACAAGAATTAGCGCATCGATTTATATTGAATGGTGCACCAAGGGTTTTAAAATCTGCTACTTTAAAAGGGCTCGCAATTCACACAGCGAACGAAGCTGGATTGTACCCTGGGCCAGATTATAAATTTGGTTGGGGATTGCTAAATATTGCAGAAGCTGCTCAAGTATTGAATACTGCATACACCAATAACAATAGTCCAAGTAGTCCTCATTTTGTTTATGAAAATACTTTACTCAATGGCGAAAGTAAATCATACACCATCACTGCTTCAGGAACGAGACCTGTAAAAGCCACTATTGTTTGGACAGATATCAAAGGAAGTGCTAGTGAAGTATTGAATGATGCTAATCCAGAATTAATCAATGATTTAGACTTGACTATTACACAAGGTAACAGAACACATTATACTTGGAATTTAAACCCAAGCACTCCAGACAATCAGGCATTCAAAGGGCTTAATAATATTGACAATGTTGAAAAAGTAGAAGTAGACACCAGTTTAGTAGGAACTAGTTATACCATTACAGTTAAACATAAAGGAACACTTGAAAGAGGTCTACAAAATTATTCCTTGATCATTAGTGGTGCAGGAGGCACAGCCTATTGTCCCTCAGCTGCAACGAGCACTGCTGGAACAAAAATTGATAGTATTCAATTAAACAATATTAAATTCTCAAAAACGACTGCAGACAATTATGTAGATAATACAGCTCTTTTTGTCAATGGCGAATCCAATGGTACAGTTTCCCTATTTATGAAATTAAGTAGTGCGGACGCAACCAATAACAACCGATTTGTAAAAGTATTTATTGACTATAATAACAATGGTGTATTTGATGCAAATGAATTAGTGCATACAAGTCCTGCAATCACCAATGGGGACTATAGCGCTAATTTCGATTTAATCAGCAACTTAATTATCAACCAATTCACAAAACTACGTGTAGTAGTAGCCGAAACATCAGTGGCAACCAATGTAACTGCATGTGGCACTTATACATCAGGAGAAACACAAGATTATACCCTAAGAGTTGTGAACCCATCTAATGATATTCAATTACTTGAAATCACCAATCCAAGTGGTGGTGTCACTGAAAAAGCAGTTCAATATGTAACAGTTAAGGTTGCAAATAACGGTGCAAGCAGATTAACTAATCTTCCGCTTAGCTTAGAAGTAAAAAAAGGGAATGCCACTATTTTGAATATTAAAGAAACATTCACAGGCAGGTTGTATGGTTCAGAAATCATGACCTACACATTCCAAACACCTATTTCAATTGAATTAAATCAGAATTATACCATCACTGCCTCTGCAAGTCTTGCCAATGATCAACAACCAGCAAACAATTCAATCACTGCAACCATTATCAGTCCTAGCTCAAGTCCAGCTATTTCTGGATCTGCTACAGGTTGTAATGAAAATGTACAATTGCTAGTAAATAATCCTATAGGTAATGATCAGTACCTATGGTATAATCAGGATACTGATTTAAATAAACCAATTGCAAATGGTACAGTCATAAGAACATCAACCAATGCAAAAAATGTATTTGTTGGAAGAGGTTGGAATGGATTCATTGGCCCTAAAGACAATACCACATTAAGTAATTCAGGTGGTTATAATAATTGGGGTAGTAGTTATGGAGAATTCATTCGTTTTAATACGACTGGACCTATCCAATTAGAAACAACAAAAATATATACAGGATATGCTGGTAAAATTGAACTTGAATTAAGGGCACTAAGTACTTTCACCGATACCACCTATTCCTATTTTCCATCTCAAACACAAAAAGCAATTTTACATGTTGGCGCTAGTAGTCCAAGTCCAACACCAGCAACAGGCAATGCTGGTTCAGGCACTCCGACGCCTTTTGTACAAGGAGATACAGGAAGAATCTATGCGATTAATATGAACTTATCACAAGCTGGAAACTATATTTTAATTGCACGTTGTTTGGACAGTGCAACCATTTTCAGAAACAACAATATCACTACCAATAATCATCCTTTTGGCCCAACCGTACTTGCTACGATTACTGGCAACTGGGCAGGCACAAATTTTGAGAAGTTTTATTACTTCTTTTATAATATGCAAATTAGTACCCCTAAATTTGAAAAAGCCTTAACTAAAATCCCTGTCATACTCACTGCAAAACCTATCATATCGCAAATTGGAGCAGATAGTTTATATACTACTGCTGCGGATAGTTATCAATGGTTTATGAATGACGAATCCATCTCTGGCGCAACAAAAAGTGGCATAAAAGTGACTAAAAATGCAATGTACAAAGTAAGTGCTACGACTGGAACTTGTACCAATTATTCAGATAGTAAATTGGTTTTAATCACAGATATCCCTCAAGCACCTACTAAAGAGATTGGATTAAAAATAGTTTCAACAGATTATGTAGAAAACATCATTAAAGGCAATCAATTCTATATTCAATTTAACAATGTTAAAACCAATGCAATTGGGTTAAACATTTTAAATAGCAGTGGTCAAATAGTTTTCCAGAAGGATAAATTAAATAACCAAAATTCAGCGCAACCTGTGCAAGTGCCAACATTGTCAACTGGTATTTATTATGTTAAAGTATTTGCTAATAATAAAGTATACGTACAAAGCGTATTCGTCACTAATAATTAATTCAATATGTTACAACCATGGCAGGATGCAGTAGTAACTAAGATTAGACAAGAAACGCCTACTACAAAACGTTTCTTTCTTGCCTTGACAAGTGGCCAAGTATTTGATTTTATACCAGGTCAGTTTGTGACATTTGATTTACCAATCCATGAGCAAAAAAATAAGCGATGGAGGAGTTATTCCATTGCTTCTGCCCCAAGCAATAACAATGCCTTTGAATTGGTCATTGTACATTTAGAAGGTGGTGCAGGTACTACTTATTTATTTAACGAAGTGACGGTTGGCACTACCCTTTTAATGAGAGGACCTCAGGGTGTTTTTGTTTTACCAAAATCAATTTCAACCGACTTATATTTTATTTGTACAGGCACTGGCGTTGCGCCATTTAGGTCTATGCTTTTGGATATCCACCAAAAAAAGATCCCCCATCAGCAAATGCATTTGTTATTTGGTTGCAGAAAATACACAGACAGTTTGTATGGAGAAGAGCTAAAAGCTTTAGAGGCTGCTGAGGATAATTTTTATTACCATCCCAGTTTTTCTAGAGAAAGCGAAATACGCGAAGGTGCTAACTTAGGTTATGTGCATGCTACATATAAAAAACTATTAGCGTCAGGCGCAAGTAAAGATGCGCATTTTTATATCTGTGGCTGGAAAAATATGGTGGACGAAGCAAGGGCCACCTTAACTGAATTAGGCATCCCAAAAACGCAGATTCATTTTGAATTGTACGGATAAAAAAAGCGCCCGAGTTGAATTCAATTGGGCGCTTTTTAGTAAGTGATAGGTCTTAAGCAATATGCTTTAACACTAAAGCTTTGACTTCACTCATTGGAATTCTTTCTTGTTGCATACTATCTCTATGACGCACCGTCACCGTATTGTCTTCCTTTGTTTGATGATCTATCGTTACGCAGAATGGTGTACCAATAGCATCTTGTCTTCTGTAACGTTTTCCGATCGCATCTTTTTCTTCAAAAAAGCAATGGAAGGAAGGCTTACATTCATCCATTAAAGCTTTAGCCAATTCCGGTAATCCATCTTTTTTTGTCAATGGCAATACTGCTAATTTGATAGGCGCTAATTTTGCTGGCAAATGCAAGACAACTCTTGAATCAGTTGTGCCGTCTTCTTTTTGAATGGTTTCTTCCTCATAGGAATTAGACAAAATCAATAAGAACATTCTATCTAAACCAATCGAAGTTTCAATCACATAAGGCACATAATGCTGATTGATTTCTGTATCAAAATATTGTAATTTCTTTTTACTAAATTCTTGGTGACGTGTTAAATCATAATCTGTTCTTGAATGTATCCCTTCCACTTCTTTAAAACCAAAAGGGAATTCATATTCAATGTCTAAAGCTGCGTCTGCATAATGGGCTAATTTAACGTGGTCATGAAAACGGTACTTGTCCGCTGCAATACCTAGGCTTAAATGCCAGTTCATGCGCTCATTTTTCCAATGCTCATACCATTCTTTTTGAGTGCCTGGTTTTACAAAAAATTGCATTTCCATTTGCTCAAACTCACGCATTCTAAATATAAATTGACGCGCCACAATCTCGTTTCTAAAGGCCTTACCTGTTTGTGCAATCCCAAAAGGAATTTTCATCCTTGCAGTTTTTTGCACATTCAAGAAATTCACAAAAATACCTTGCGCAGTCTCTGGTCTTAAATAAATGGTATTGGCATCTTCTGCCACTGAACCTAATTCTGTAGAGAACATCAAATTGAATTGACGAATCTCGGTCCAATTGCTTGTTCCACTTACACTACACTGTATTTTGTGGTCTTGTATCAATGCACCTAAACCAGCAAAATCATCATTTGCAAGTAAGGTATCCATATCCGCTAATAATTTTGTAGCACGATCACGCAATGCAGCACCACCATCGGCGGCCTTTGCTGCTTCTTCATTTAATTTATCGGCATGTGCTTCAATTAAATGATCTACACGGTATCTTTTTTTACTGTCTTTATTGTCAATCAATGGATCACTAAAACTATCCACATGTCCACTCGCTTTCCAAGTAGTTGGATGCATGAAAATAGCAGCATCAATACCCACAATATTTTCATTCATCTGCGTCATGCTCTTCCACCAGTAGTCGCGAATATTCTTTTTTAATTGCGCCCCATAAGGACCGTAATCATATACAGCACTTAATCCATCATAGATTTCACTACTAGGAAACACAAATCCGTATTCTTTGGCATGCGAAATGATCGCTTGTAATGTATTGTCTGTAACTGTCTTACTCATAGATTGCAAATATAGGTCGAGAAAAGATTATGGTTGTAATTTTTCGTTGTTTTGATGCCTTTCTTTATCTCGAATGGTTTTCTTTTGAATATTTTTCTCCAATGCTTCGGTTAAATTAACCCCAGTTTGATTGGCCAAGCAAATCAGCACAAAAAGGACATCCGCCATCTCATCCCCTAAGTCTGCATCAGCTTCTTTATTTTTAAAGGATTGATCCCCGTATTTACGTACCATCAATCTAGACAGTTCTCCCACTTCTTCCATCAAGACCCCCAAATTGGTTAACTCACTAAAATAGTTCACCCCAATGGTTTGGATCCACTGATCTACCTGGTCTTGTGCTGCTTGAATTGTGATTTGATTAGACATATTATTCTTTATTTTTTGAATCAATGATAATGGTCACTGGACCATCGTTTAACAGTGCCACTTTCATGTCGGCTCCAAATTGCCCAGTTGCAATTGGCTTTCCTAGATCCTTGGTTAATTGAACAATCATTTGCTCATAAATAGGGATTGCTATTTCGGGTTTTGCTGCGGCAATATAAGAAGGTCGATTCCCTTTTTTAGTAGCAGCGTACAAGGTGAATTGACTTATTAGCAAGATGGACCCACCTATTTCTTGTACACTTTGGTTCATGACCCCATCTGCATCATCAAAAATACGCATCTGAACCAGCTTGTTGGATATCCATTGAATATCCTCTAATGTATCGTCATTGTGTATGCCTAATAAGACCAATAAGCCAGCCTGAATGGCCCCCACAATTGCGCCATCTACTTTGACACTGGCCTCTGATACTCTTTGAATTACCACTTTCATATGAATGCGCTTTACTGCGTGAAGATAAACAAAACTATTTTCACTAATTTAGCTGTAATTTCAACACCTTGAGTAGTATAAAAAAATTAGTAGGACAAACCGCATGGTACGGACTTAGTTCAATAGCCGCTAGGTTTATTAGCTATTTGCTTACCCCTTATTTAACCTATAAGCTTTCTGATATAGCTTATGGGGAGAATTCGATTGTCTATGCTTTTATTCCTTTCTTAAATGTCATTGTAACCCATGGCATGGAGACTGCTTATTTCAAATTTGGATCTAAAGAAAATGAGGAGGAGATTTATAATACGAGTAGCTTTTCAATGCTATTTGTGACCCTGCTTGTAATGATTGGTTTGTTTACTTGGCAGATCCCATTGGCTGAATTACTTCAAATTACCCTCCACCCAGAATACATTAGTTTGCTTGCTTGGATTGTGGCATTGGATGCTTTGACTACGATTCCTTTTTCAAGACTCAGAATGCAAGAGCGTCCCAAAAAATTTGCATTGATCAAAGTAGGTGGCATCTTAATTAATATTCTTGCTACCTATAGCTTCATCAGTCTTTTACCAAATTATGTACAAGCCCATCCAGAAAGTTTTTTACAAAAACTCTATCAACCAAATTGGGAAGTGGGTTATATTTTAATTGCGGGTATTGTGCAGAATGTTTTTGTGTTGCTTTTATTACAAAAAGAAATCAGAGCCATCCGTTTTAAATTCAACTTTTCACTTTGGATGCGTATGATGGCGTATGCACTTCCTCTGGTTTTGGTGGGCTTTGGCGGGATGATCAACGAAACATTGGACCGTATTATGTTGGGATGGTGGGGACCAGGAGAGAGTGTAGATGCCAATAAAGCCATGGTAGGCGTGTATAGTGCTTGTTATAAATTAGCTATTTTAATTACGATATCTATTCAGGCATTCCGCATGGGTGCCGAACCTTTTTTCTTCAAACAAGCCGAGACAGATCAAGCGCAAAAAACATATGCCAAAGTGATGAAGTTTTTTGTGATCAGCTTATGTGTGATGTTTTTATTTGTGATGTTATACATTGATATCTGGAAATTATTTATTCAAAATCCAGCCATGTATGTAGGCCTTAAAGTAGTACCTATTTTATTGATTGCAAATATGTTTTTAGGCGTCTATTATAATTTAAGTATCTGGTACAAGCTGAGCAATAAAACTATGGCAGGCGCTTGGATCACTTTGTTAGGTGCCATCATCACAATACTTATCAACTATATTGCAATTCCGCATTTTGGTTACATGGCAAGTGCTTGGGCGACCTTCTTTTGTTATGGTTCCATGATGGTGGTAAGTTATTTATGGGGACAACAAGTGTATCCTGTTCCTTACGCTACTAAAAAAATGATCGCCTATTTTATCATTGCTTTATTGGTCTATGGCATCAACCTTTTGTTGCATCTTATTTCAACAAATCAACCTTTTAATTATTTATTTGCATCCATCTTACTTTTCGCATTTATTGTATTTGTTGTTCGCGTTGAGAAAAAAGATTTGCAATCCATCTTTAGAAAATCAAACTAATGGCAGAAGATTTAATCATCCAAGTTGGAGATAAAAAAACACAGTACGAATCATTGATTCCTCAAATCAAAGGCTTAATGACTGGAGAGGATAATTTAGTGGCCAACTTAGGCAATATTACAGCTGCATTAAAAGAGCAGTTCAATTGGTTATGGGTAGGCTTTTATTGGGTGATTGAGGATGAATTGGTACTAGCTCCTTTTCAAGGCCCTGTGGCTTGCACAAGAATCAAAAAAGGACGTGGTGTTTGTGGTACCTCTTGGGAAAAAGGCATCACTTTAATTGTAGATGATGTTGAAAAATTTCCAGGACATATTGCATGTAGTAGTGCATCCAGATCGGAAATCGTGGTGCCTGTTTTTCAAAATGGTCAAATAGTGGGCGTTTTAGATGTGGACAGTACCGAATTAGCGCATTTTGATGCGATAGATCAAACGTATTTAGAGGAAATTGTCGGGTTCTTAGAACAACTTTAAAAAATATCAATTAAGTTTGCAACCCCTAAGCGGATGTGGCGAAATTGGCAGACGCACTAGACTTAGGATCTAGCGCCGCGAGGCGTGTGGGTTCGACCCCCTCCGCCCCAAATTGGGGCCTTTTTCTTGTTATAATGCCTTAATTAAAGTCAAAAATTGTACCTTCGCCCCCCTTAAACATTTCAATTAAGTAGTAAAAGTAAGACTTATGGCAACCATAAAAAGAACCAACATTGCACCTTTAAATGATCAATTAACGGTGACAATTTCAAAAGAAGATTATTTGTCTAATTACGAGACAACCCTAAAGAAGCAAGCTAAAACAGCGAATATTCCAGGATTCAGAAAAGGCATGGTACCTGCTGGAATGATTAAAAAAATGTATGGCCAAGCCCTTTTCACCGATGTGATTTTAAAATCGGTAGAACAAGAAATGAACCAATATATTTCAAAAGAGCAGATTGACATTTTCGCGCAGCCACTTCCTTTGACTACCGCATTTGCCAATATGGATCATAACAATCCAACAGATTATGATTTCTCTTTTGAAATTGGATTAAAGCCAAAGTTTGAAATAAAAGCAAAAGACATCAAAGTAAAGCGCTATAAAATTCAAGTAACGGACGAAATGATTCAAAGCGAAGTAGAGCGTCTACAAATCAGAAATGGCAACATGACTGAACCTGAAACTTCCACAAGTGAAGACAATGTATTGAACGTAACTTTTATTGAATCAGATAAAGACGGCAATGAAATTGAAGGTGGTATTAAAAAAGACAACTCTTTATTGATCAAATATTTTAGTGAAAAGCAAAGAAAGCAATTCATTGGAAAGAAGAACGACGATACTGTTGTAATTCAATTAAAGAAGGCTTTTGACGATAAAGAATTAGATATCATTTTAAATGATTTAGCATTAACAAAGGCCGATGCTGAGAAATTTTTTAAACTATTGATCACTAAAGTTGGTCTAGTTGAAAAAGCACCTTTAGATGAAACTTTATTTACGGTAACCTACCCTAATCAAGCCATCACCAACGAAGCTGAATTTAAAGCTGCAGTGAAGCAAGATATCGAAGGATACTATGCACAACAAGCAAAAAATCAAGTGCATGATCAAATTTATCATGGCTTAATTGAACAAACTAAAATGGACTTCCCAGTTGCATTTTTAAAGCGTTGGTTGCAAAAAGGTGGAGACAAACAAAGGACAGAAGAAGAAGCAGAAAAAGAATATCCAGTTTTCCAAGATCAATTAAAGTGGACTGTTATTAGCACGCAATTGATTACAGATCATAAAGTAGAAGTCGTAGCAGAAGATTTAAAGAATTTTGCAAAGCAACAATTGATGAGTTATATGGGTGGCCAATTAGGTGCATTGGGTGACAATGATCAATGGTTAGAAGACTATGCCGCACGTATGATGCAAGACAGAAAATTTGTAGAAGATAGTTACCACAGAATTAGCACAGATAAATTATTCAATGCATTAGAGGCAGAAGTAACTGCCAAAGAAGAAGCAATCTCCGCAGAGCATTTTGCAGATTTATTGAATAGCCATAAGCACTAATTTGACCAATTTTAATAGTAAAAGCCCCGAAATCCGGGGCTTTTGTGTCTCCCTGTTGTTTTGGGCCAAATTTGGCACTCTTTTTGCAATAGCTTAGGAGAATAGGTTTTACCTTTACAATCTGAAAAAAGCAAATATGAACATAGGCAAAGAATTCGAAAAATACGCGATCAAACACAGAGGGATCGGAAGCAACAGTCTTCACCAATATCAAAATAGTGTGACCAATTTGACACCCTATATTATTGAAGAAAGACCGATGAATGTAGCAAGCATGGATGTGTTTAGCCGTTTGATGATGGACAGAATCATCTTCTTAGGCGAAGGCATCAATGACTATGTGGCCAATATTGTTACAGCCCAATTACTTTTCCTTGAAAGTACAGACCGTACAAAGGATATTCAAATGTATATCAATAGCCCAGGCGGAAGTGTCTATGCTGGATTGGGGATATATGATACCATGCAATTTATTAGTCCAGATGTGGCGACTATTTGTACAGGTATGGCAGCAAGTATGGGTGCAATTTTATTATGCGCAGGTGTGGAAGGCAAAAGAACTGCATTAAGACATAGTAGAATCATGTTACACCAACCAAGTGGTGCTATTGGAGGACAAGCATCTGATATAGAAATTACCGCAAGAGAAATCAAGAAATTAAAACACGAATTATACGAAGTCATTGCTACACATACCCATAAGGATGTAGAAATGGTTGCTAAAGATTGTGATAGAGATTTCTGGATGACTGCTGCAGAAGGAAAAGCATATGGATTGGTAGACGAGGTATTGTTAACCAACCCTAGAAAAGTAAAGAAATAATTATAATAATATAAACTGTTTATATGATACTGACCAATCGTTTTTTAATGGAAGATGAGGAAGACCACAAAGAAGAAAAAAAAGAAGACAATGCACCCTCTTTTTTGAATAGAAAAATGGAGCAAATCTTTTTTGAAAAAAGATCAATCTATTTATGGGGCGTAGTAGACGATAAGTCTGCAAGAGATATTGTGACTAAACTTTTATTATTGGATGCCGATAAACCAGGAGAACCAATCCATTTTTACATCAATAGCCCAGGTGGCGTGGTAACAAGTGGTATGGTGATGTTTGACACAATGAACTTGATTAAGAGCCCTGTGCATACAATTTGTATGGGCTTAGCTGCAAGCATGGGATCCATCTTATTGAGTATGGGTGAGAAAGGAAAGCGTACCATTTTCCCACATGGCGAAGTGATGATACATCAACCGAGCTTGGGTGGTTATTTTCAAGCGACCAGTGCAGACATCGAAATTCAGGCAGAACAAATTAGAAAGACAAAAGAATTAGGTGCACAAATCCTAGCTAAAAACTGTAATAAGACCATGGAGCAAATTATGGCCGACTTTGACAGAGACTACTGGATGAATGCTAAAGAAGCAGTTGAATACGGTATCGTAGATAAGATTGCAAAGAGTTTATAAAACATAGCACAATTATAATGAGTAAGACAGAAAATATACAATGTTCTTTTTGTGGCCGAAGCAGAGCGGAGGTTAAAATCCTAATTGCCGGTCAAGAAGGTCATATTTGCGAGCACTGTATTGAGCACGCTCATGAAGTTGTCAATAAAGAATTTCATCAAAAAAAGGAAGCTGGCAAAGCAGGTACACTGAAAGTACAAAAGCCTATTGCCATCAAAAAATTCATGGACCAATACATCATTGGCCAAGATGAAGCAAAAAAAATACTATGTGTTGCAGTGTACAATCACTTTAAACGCATCAACCTACCAACCAACATTAAAGATGATGTAGAAATAGAAAAGAGCAATGTGATCATGATTGGTGAAACTGGTACAGGCAAAACATTACTTGCAAAAACAATTGCTAAGCTTTTAAATGTACCATTCGCTATCGTTGATGCCACTGTCTTTACAGAAGCGGGCTATGTTGGAGAAGATGTAGAGAGTATGTTAACACGTCTATTACAAAACTGTGACTATGATGTAGAAGCAGCGCAAAGAGGTATTGTGTATATAGATGAGATTGATAAAATCGCACGAAAAAGCGACAACGCATCCATTACACGTGATGTAAGTGGCGAAGGCGTTCAACAAGGTTTATTAAAAATGCTTGAAGGCACCGAAGTACTGGTACCACCACAAGGAGGAAGAAAGCATCCAGACCAAAAAATGATCAAAGTTGATACTAAAAATATTTTATTCATTTGCGGAGGCGCATTCGACGGCATTGATAAAATCATAGCTAGAAGAATCAATACCAATGCGATTGGATTTAGTGTCAATAAAGACGAACAAGAATTACAACGCAAAAATTTATTGCGCTTTGTCAATGCACAGGACATTAAGACTTTTGGTTTAATTCCAGAAATGCTGGGTCGCCTTCCAATTGTAACCCATTTAGAACCATTGGATGCAGCCACCTTAAGAAGCATTTTAACAGAACCAAAGAACGCATTGATTAAGCAATACACGAAATTGTTTGCAATAGAGGATATTCAATTAAAGATTGATCCAGAGGTTTATGATTTCATCACCGCTAAGGCAATGGAATATAAATTAGGTGCTAGAGGATTAAGAAGTATTTGCGAGAGTTTATTCACACAAGCAATGTTTGAGCTTCCAGGCACTGATACCAAAGAGTTTCATGTGACTTTAGATTATGCCATAAACATGTTTAATAAAAGTAAAATAAGCGCTTTAAAAGTGGCTTAAAAAAAATAAATTATCACTTTAAAAATAAAATCATGCAAGAATTAATTGACCGTTTAGTTAAAGAAGCGGGTGTTACACCAGAACAAGCAAAGCAATCAATCGAAACCATTGCAGCTTTTGTAAAAGAAAAATTCCCAATGTTAGGTGGTGCTGTAAATCAAATTTTTAAGCACAAATAACCTTGAACAACCATTTTGGTTATTCATTGAATCATTTTAAATAAATCAATCTGAGTATTGCAAAGTCCATTGAAATGAATGCTGTTTCAATGCACACTCAATTGCTCAGATTGGTTCTTTTTTTTAAGACCATCGCTTCAGATTCTGTGAGATCAAACTGTATCACCATTTCTGACCAAGTCAACCTACCCTGCTTTTCTTTTCGAAGCTTTAAGATCCTCCAAACAGCCTTTTCGTCAAATATGCCAAGTGCCATCCAATCCTCAAAGCGCATGGTTTGATAGGCCATTTTTTTGGATGTAATGGCTTGATACTTGAGATAAGGACGGATCATCTCAAAATCAAACTCAGTAATCCCATATACCTTCTTTAAGCTTTGAATATTGGTAAAACCGCCTGTCCATTGTTGATACCTTAAAATTCGCTGTACTTTATAGGCAGGCAACCCTGTCATCTGAATCCATTGCGATGCATTGGAATTATTGATATCAATTTTTTCGGGCGCATACTTACCCCATAATGCACGCCTATTTTGCTTGTTGTAAACGACTGAATCTTTTGATTGAATACGAACCCAAGGCAGCAAATTATTTGCTTGATATTCCGACAAACCATACCATTTTAACAGGTCTTCTTTTTTATTAAATCGCCCTCCTTTTTCGCGGTAATGGTAAAGGATTGTCATTTGCTTTCTGGACAATCCCAATTGATATCCCTGAAGACTATCCAACAAATTTGGATCAAAATAAAATAGGGCTTTGGGCTTATTTTTAGCGTTTGAAAAACGATCTACCTCAGTACTTTTAGTGGGTAATAAATAATGTAGCAATAAACTTAAAGACAAAATACAACCAAGGACTACTATCCCTTTTTGCTCTTTTGATGTAAAAATGAAATAAGATTTCCAATCAAATTGCATGACTATTTTTTACAAACCTATTTGGTATAGGCATATAAAAATGACGTAGAAATACTTGAATTTTTATACTATATAGTGATGACCATCCCGTCAAAAGACATGCCAATTCCCTTTGGCAAACTTGGTTCCACATTGGCATGTAACCCAATCTGATGGCTAAAATGGGTGAAATAAGTTTGAGGAATGTTTAAAGACAGTGTCAATGCAATGGCTTCTGATAAGGTGAAATGCGTTGGATGCGCCTCGGGACGTAGTGCATTTAATATGAGTACTTTTGAACCTTTTATTTGTTCAATCGCTTCCTCAGAAATATAATTTGCATCCGTGATATAAGTAAAGTCTCCAATTCTAAAACCAAGTACAGGCATATCGCGATGCATCACTTGTATTGGCATTAATTCAATATCACCAATCTTAAAAGAAGTTGTAGGATCAATTGTGTGTAATTGCATTTCTGGTAGTCCTGCATCCTTATTCGCTTCAAATGCATAATAAAAATCACGCTGAATAGCGACCTGTGTGATTGTATTTGCGTAAATAGGCATCGACTTACCCGAGAAGAAATTAAATGGCCTGATATCATCTAATCCAGCATAATGATCTCTATGTGGATGGGTGAAAACAACAGCGTCAATATGGGTTGTTTTTGTACGTAGCATTTGATACCTAAAATCTGGCGTCGTATCAATGATGATACAGGTGGTATCGGATTCAACCTTGATACTTGTTCTTAATCGATTGTCTCTTGGATCCTCCGAAGTACATACCGGACAAATGCATCCAATAAGGGGAACCCCAGTGCTGGTGCCTGATCCTAGAATGGTGATACGTAACAAAACTGTAGGGTTAAATATTTATGCTTCTGTCAATGAAAGGCGCTTCACTTCCTCATATAATTTTTGAGACTCAAGCGTTAACTTATCAAAATCGATTGTGAGTTGTGGAATCAATTCAAGTAAAGTATTGATTCTTGCTTCCAGATTTAAAAACTTATTCAATACCACAATCTTCTTGGATTCAAGTAAACACCAGCCGCTCTGGAAATTACCACGCTCATAGCGAACTACATATTCAGATTCACCTAAAATATCTTCTAATTTATCTAAAGTGCCTTGTGTGATTTTCATAAAATTGGGCAGTTTTAAGTAGGGTTTACTTTCATTTAGCTGTGCAACAAAGATAGTTTTTTGGATCAGTAGCCATTTAAATAAAACGCAGGAGTTATTCACATTTCGTACCTTTGTCAACACATTTAGCCTATGGAATTTTTGACTCGAAAAATGATCAACATTTTCAACCATCCTTTTTTTCAAAGATTAAGAAGGATTCAACAAATGGCTTTAGCGCAACTTGTCTATCCTGGTGCGGTTCATACAAGACTGCATCATTCACTTGGCGCTTACCATTTGATGTCGACTGCCATCAATGAACTTAGAGACAAGGGTGTAGCTATTACTGCAGAAGAAGCGCAAGCAGCAAAAGCAGCTATTTTGATGCATGATATTGGACATGGACCTTATTCACATGCATTAGAAAATGTATTGTTAAAAGACGTGCACCACGAGGACCTTTCTTTATTAATTATGAACCAATTAAATGCAGATCCAAACCCTGCATTGAATGGTCAGTTAACCATGGCTATTCAGATTTTTACCAATCAATATCCTAAAACATTTTTACACCAATTAATAAGTGGACAGCTAGATGTGGATAGATTAGATTACTTGTCAAGAGATAGTTTCTTCACTGGCGTAAGTGAAGGCGTGGTTGGTTATGAGCGTATCTTAAAAATGCTAAATGTAAGAGACAATATTTTATTAGTAGAAGAAAAAGGTGTCAATAGTGTAGAAAAGTTTTTAGTCTCTAGAATGCTAATGTATTGGCAAGTGTACCGTCACAAAACAGTTATTGCTGCCGAAAACATGTTGGTTAAAATTGTCCAAAGAGCAAAACAATTAGCGAAAGCAAAAGATCCAACCATAACAACCGGCGGTATTTTAGATTATTTTTTATCCAATGAATTTACCTCCATTGATGCAATTGATTTAAATGCCTATTGTCAATTAGATGACACAGATATTATGTTTGCTATTAAGAAATGGCAATCTCATTCAGATCCTATTTTAGCCTTACTATGCAATCGATTATTAAATAGAAAAATCTACAAATGTCAATTGCAATCCGAACCCATCACCGAGGCTGCATTAAGTCAAGCTTTAGCAGCAACCAAAGCCAAGTTCAATGTGGATGATGCAGATGCCGCTTTCCTATGTTTTAAAGGAGCAACAAGTAATACCTTGTATAAGAATGACAGTGAGAATATCCATATTTTGCTAAAAAAGGGTGAAATTTCAACTATTTCAGAGGTACAGAACGCATTAATTGTCGAAAGTCTTTCTACCCCAGTTAAAAAATTTTACATTTGTTTGTTCAACGAATAACCCCCAATTCAAATAAATAACGCAAGGTATGTTAGAATTTAGTGCCCAACAGATCGCAATGATGATTCAAGGTGAAGTAGAAGGTGACGCATCTGTGACTGTTCATAATTTTGGAAAAATTGAGGAAGCCACTACTGGTCAAATCTCTTTTTTAGCCAACCCTAAATATGAAGCGTTTTTATACACGACGGCTGCTTCAATTATCATCATTAGTGCCCAACAACAATTAAAAGAAAAAATCAAAGCGACATTAATTAGAGTGCCTGATGCCTATGCCGCATTTGCAACTTTACTTACAAAATACCAAGAACTAAAAACACAACAACTTGTGGGCATTCAAACGCCTTCCTTTATTGCTCCAAGCGCTAAGATTGGTTCAAACCATTTTATTGCAGCTTTCGCTTATATCAATGAAGGTGCTACACTTGGTGACCATGTAAAAATATTTCCAAATGTGGTGATTGGAGAAAATGTAACCATTGGCAACCATGTCACCATCCACCCGGGTGTGGTGATTTATGCAGATTGTATCATTGGCAACCATGTGACTATTCATAGTGGAACAATTATTGGAAGTGACGGATTTGGATTTGCTCCTAAAGAGGATGGCAGTTACCAAAAAGTACCACAACTTGGCAATGTCATTATTGAAGATGATGTTGAAATTGGTGCCAACACGACGATTGATAGAGCTACTATTGGTTCAACCATTATTCGCAAAGGTGTAAAATTGGACAACCAGATTCAAGTAGCTCATAATGTAGAAATAGGCGCCAATTCGGTGATCGCTGCTCAAGCCGGTGTGAGTGGAAGTACTAAAATTGGGAAAAATGTCATGGTCGGAGGTCAAGCGGGTTTTGCTGGTCATATTGCCATTGCAGATGGGATAAAAATTGCAGGTAGAACTGGGGTTACAAAATCATTTATGACTGCAAATATGACCCTTACGGGCTACCCAGCAGCAGAACAAAAACAAAGCTTAAGAAGCCAGGTTTATGTCAAAAACCTTCCAGAATTGGAAAAAAGAGTCCAAGAACTCGAAATATTAGTACAGCAACTGTCTAAAAAAGCCTAAATCAGCCGTATTTTTGCTTATAATCAAGCTTTTAACTAAGCTATTCTAAACTCGTTACACATGGATCAACATTTTAACCCGGATAAGCAACATACATTATGTGCAAGCGTAAGTATTAGTGGGACCGGTTTACATACAGGGATTTTAGTAGATATGACTTTGCATCCTGCAAATCCTGGCTTTGGTATTCAGTTCCAAAGGGTAGATTTACCAAACCAACCTGTGATCAAAGCCGATTGTGATTTAGTAACAGATACGAGTCGTGGAACCACTTTACAAGTGGGTGATGCCAAAGTAAGTACGGTGGAACATATTCTTGCAGCATTAGTTGGTTTAGGTGTTGACAATGCTTTAATAGAATTAAACGGACCTGAAATCCCAATCATGGATGGTAGCTCTGCCCCATTCATTGAAGCCATTGAAAAAATAGGTGTGTTAGAACAAGATGCTGCAAAAGCTTGGTATAGTATTGATGAAAATATTTTTCATTACGACGAAGACAAGCGCGTAGAAATGGTGGCATTGCCTGCATTGGATTATCAAATTACAACACTAATTGATTTTAATAGTCCTGTATTAGGCACACAGCATGCCGCACTTAAAACAATCAAAGATTTTAAATCTGAGATTGCACCATGTAGAACTTTTTGTTTTTTACATGAATTAGAAACCCTTTTAGAGCATGATTTAATTAAAGGTGGTGATATCAATAATGCCATTGTAGTTGTTGACAAGCCTGTGACCAACGAAGAAATGGGCCGGTTAGCTAAAATATTCAAGAGAGACAAAATTGAAGTAAAAAGTGAAGGTTATTTAAATAATTTAGAATTAAGATTTCCTAACGAACCTGCACGTCATAAATTATTGGATGTAGTAGGTGACTTAGCATTGATTGGCTATCCAATTAAAGCAAGGATTATCGCCAATCGTCCTGGACATAGCAGCAATGTTGAATTTGCGAAAAAAATAAAACAGTACATCAAAAAAAATAAGAACATGAAAGATGTACCTGTATATGATCCAAGTGCAACACCTGTATATAGTTTAGAACAAATAGAAAAAACTTTACCACATCGTCATCCTTTTTTATTGGTGGATAAAATCATTGAATTAACTGATACATCTATAGTAGGTGTTAAAAATGTTACATTCAATGAATGGTTTTTTCCAGGACATTTCCCGGGCAATCCAGTGATGCCAGGTGTTTTACAGATTGAAGCATTGGCACAAACTGGTGGTATCCTTTGTATCAATGCAATGCCTAAAGGCGATTATGATACCTATTTTTTAAAAATCAACAATTGTAAATTTAAACAAATGGTAAGACCAGGTGATACCATGTTGCTTAAATTAGAATTGATGGCTCCAATACGCAGAGGTATTTGCGAAATGCGTGGCACTGTCTATGTGAATGGAAAAGTGGCCACAGAGTCAGAACTTGTTGCTCAAGTTGTAAAAAGAGCAGAATAAAATTACCCCCTATGACACATCCATTTACTTATATCGACCCAAATGCTAAAGTAGCACCCAATGTAAAAATTGATCCGTTTACTGTCATTCATAGTGACGTCACAATTGGAGAAGGTACTTGGATTGGAAGTAATGTCACCATCATGAATGGTACAACGGTGGGTAAAAACTGTCGCATCTTCCCTGGCGCGGTGATTGGGGCTGATCCACAGGATTTAAAATTCAATGGAGAAAAAACAACTGTAGAAATTGGCGACCATACCACTATCAGAGAATTTGTCACGATCAACAGAGGTACATCTGATCGTTGGGTGACTAAAGTTGGAAGCCATTGCTTGATTATGGCTTATAGTCATATCGCACACGATTGTATCATTGGCAACCACTGTATTTTAAGCAATAGTGTTCAAGTAGCTGGTCATGTAACCTTGGGCGACTATGCATGGATTGCTGGCGTGAGTGCGGTGCATCAATTTGTGCAAATTGGACAACATTCCTATATCGCTGGAGGTAGTTTGGTAAGTAAGGACGTGCCTCCTTATATTAAAGCGGTGCGCAATCCGTTAAGTTATGGCGGTGTGAATAGTGTAGGATTAAAGAGAAGAGGATTCGACTTAGAAAAGATCAATCATATTTTAGATATCTACCGCTATATTTTTAATAAGGGTATGAATACCACACAGGCACTTGCATTTATTGAGGAAGAATTGCCAGCAACCGATGAGCGCGATGAAATTGTTACTTTCATTAGAGATAGTGGAAGAGGTATCATCAAACGTTTTGTGAAAGGTGCACTAGACGATGAATAATATGCAAATTCAAGTTTCCGCTGCGTCCAAAAGATTCAATAAAGAATGGATTTTCTCCAATCTTAATTTCAGTTTTACCACTGGGCAACATTATGCATTGATTGGTAATAATGGCTCGGGTAAAAGTACTTTATTGCAAATTATTGCAGGGTATATTGGACTTACAAAAGGGGAAATTCATTGGACAAATACCGCTGGGGATGCTATTGATAGTGCAAATGTTTTTCGACATATCAGCATTGCTGCTCCTTATTTAGAACTAGTAGAAGAGTTCACTGCATTAGAACAAATCGCATTTCATCAACAATTTAAGCCACTACAAAATGGATTAAGTCCAATTGAACTTTTAGAAAAAATTGGATTAAGCAATGCTGCTAATAAACAGATTAGAAATTTTAGTAGTGGCATGAAACAAAGATTGAAATTAGCTTTGGCTATTTTTGATCAAGCGCCAATTTTATTACTGGATGAACCCTGCAGTAATTTAGATCAAGAAGGAATCCAAACCTACCATCAATTAATGCAAGCATATGCAATGCATAAATTAATCATTGTAGCAAGTAATGATCCTCAGGAATACAAATTTTGTAGTCAACAAGTCTCCCTCTCTGAATTTAAAAAATAAGGGATTGTTTTAACTTCTACTTGCGATCAACAAATTCAAATCGGTATACTTTAGATTGCACTTTTGACTAATGTAAAAATCAGTCAATGCACCTTTGTATAAATAGATGCCCTCGCGAAGGTGTAATTGTTGCCAGATCAGTTCTTCTAAGCCACCCTGATCTCCTACTTCCACCATCAAATGCATTAAGACATTGCTAATGGCTTGACTAGCTGTTCTTGCAAAACCACTTGGAATATTAGGTACGCCATAATGAATTACATCATGCTTGATGATAATCGGATTTTCATGATTGGTTAATTCAGTCGTCTCAAAACATCCACCCCTATCCACTGCAACATCAATAATAATACTGCCTGGTCGCATATTCATCACCATCTCCTCTGTCACAACAATAGGCGCTCTACCAATTTCATTTCTCAATGCACCAATTGCTACTTCACAGGTTTTAAGTTGTTTTGCTAATATATTAGGTTCAATCACCGAGGTCCAAACACGTTGACCTAAATTATTTTGTAATCTTTGTAGTCGAGATACATTGTTATCAAACACTTTGACACTTGCGCCCAAAGCAAGTGCATTGCGCACTGCAAATTCTCCAGTGATATCTGCACCAATCACCACTACTTTAGTTGGAGGCACGCCACTGATACCACCTAACAAAACACCCTTGCCTGAATTAAAATTACTGAGGTACTGCCCTGCAATCAACATCACCGCACTACCCACTATCTCATTCATGCTTCTTAGGATAGGATAGTTTTGATTTTCGTCTTTGATATTTTCAATTGATAACGCTGTGATTTTTTTTGCCATCATTGCAACCAACACTTCTTGATCGATTGCAGATAAATGCAATGGAGAAATAATGGTTTGATGCATCTGTAGGAAAGGTAAATCTGATGCAACAGGTGGTGCTGTCTTAATTAAAATAGGACATTGATAAACCGCTGCTTTTTCGAAAGCAATTTCTGCCCCTGCATCTGCATAATCTTTATCTGTATAACGGCTTCCTTTTCCCGCACCCGATTCAACTAATACACGATGTCCATTGGCGACCAAAACCCCCACAGCTTCGGGAATTAAACCCACCCTATTTTCTTGGAAAGCAGTTTCTTTTGGAATACCAATTAACAATGGTTTTGCACTATGAGGAATATCCAATACCTCTTCCTGAGTTTCATAGGAAAATGAAGGATGAATTTGGGGCTTGGTTACACTCATAAGAAATATTTTTATGAAGATACAAAAATAGCAGAGATCCTAGAATAGGAAAAGCCCTATTCTATCGTGGTCAATTCATAGTTGATATAAATTCTGCGACGATTGGGGTCAAGAATTTCAATATGCATCACAACCGCGTTATCAGGCACCAGATTAGGTGCTTTTTCTGGCCATTCTACCAAGGAGAAATCGGCTTCCTCCAATGCTGCTTCTACCCCAGCCTGCCTTGCATCTGCCTCATTCTCTAAACGATACCAATCCATATGGTAAATTAGTTTACCCTGCACTTGGTATTCATTCATGATCGAAAATGTGGGACTAGACATAGCTTCTTGAATACCCATTACCTTTCCTATTGCTGCAATCAGTGTTGTCTTACCAGCGCCCATCGGTGCTTGAAAGACCCAGACTGGTTTTGATGCGTATTGTTGCACCAACTGAGCGGCTATTTCGTCAGTCTGATCAAGGGTGTAGATGAAGTCCATAATGCAAATATAAAGCTTCAAATACAATCCTAAAATGGTTTCGTACCTTTATGTGATAAATACATCATCATGGAAAACATTCAATGGAAGG
>JBDKGO010000026.1:0-20444 GCA_039798125.1 Bacteroidota bacterium
CATGTGCAGTTTCTGTTACTTTTTTAGACTTGTCTTGTGCATTTATACTATTTGTGCATAATAGTATAGTAGAAAATAAAAATAAAATAGAATAATTTTTCATGTTGTTTTATTTAATCCTAGCACTTGATACAAGTGCTAAATTACTAATTTATTGCTTCATTTTTAATTTAGAAACAATATAATTTCCTAAGGCCTGACCCTTTTCTGTGCTTTTTATACAAGAATTGTGAAAGTGGATACCCCCGTAAAAACGCGCCCAGTTGTTTTCCTCTGCTGCATGTCTAAAGGACTTAAAGCTTCTATTTTCGATACCAAATTCTAATTCAGTAGAGTCTGTATAGGCAAAATTGTCGCCAAAAACGCTTGTTAGCGCCTCTGCTGCTGCAGATGATACGGTGGAATGTCCACAAGTGTATTCAGGGAATGCCGGTGTTTGTAAAAGAGGTCTCCAATTTGGGTCAATATATTTATTGATCACGGTCTCTGGACGAACTGTCTTGTAGGTATATTTTGCATCCCATGTGTGGATGAAAGCATCAAATAGGGCTATAGCTGTTTTTGCGTATGCATACACAGCAGTATTAAAATCTGACTTTGCTGTTTTATTAGCGATCCCTACAATACTCATCCAATGCCCTGGAGGAGAAAACTTTTTGGTGCTAAACATGGCATGCCCAGTCACATTCACTTTGAAAGGATTGTCATCCCAAAAATTAGCAATATGCTTTTGTTCCTCTGTTAAACTATCCCCTGCATTTTTAACCATCATTACATTTTTGTAATATTCACTGTTTTTATCTGTTACGTTAAAAGCAGGTGGTGGTGCAGGTCTAAACTGACTAGCACTATCAATGGCCATTGTTCTAATCTCTGCCCAATGTGGCTCGGCTGCAGAGGCATACATAGGCGGTGTTGGCACCCAACGTCCTGGAGAATCCTTTACGGTGTATCTTTCAGCGCTTCTTGTTTGCGCATAATTGTCTTTTTTACTCCAAGCAATAATGCTTGTACTCACTTCCTTTGCAAATGCTTCAGATGCTTGAAGCATTTTATTGGACATCCCATTTGACTTTACCAATTTTCTTAAACTATCTGTATAGTCCTGCATGCTACCTTCAGGAAAAGTCACTGCCTGACCAACTGTCGCATAGGCAAGCAATGCTGCATATGGAAAGTCAATATTTGCGGTGTCTTTTGGCTTTGGTAAAGCTGTTAGTCCTTTTAATTGTCCAGCTAAACTTTGGTAATTTGTTGGATCACCTGCTGCGACCACTTCATAGCCCGCAATGGCTGCATAAGCATAGTTTCTGGATGCCACAATTGGACTAAAATTATTACCCATCACCACCTGATTTAATTCATGCACTGTGTAGGCATACAAATCTGGGTTACTGGTAATTTTTTGATAGTCATTGGATTGATTACAAGCAATCATAGTCATTGCTAGTAGCAATACAGTAAATAATTTATTCATTGAATTCGGTTGATAGTAAAAAGTAAGATGCAAAGCTTTATGAGCCAATGCACCAATGAAGAAGCCATGCCTAAGCAGGACTTCATTGCAAGCGTAAAAAATTAAGCAATTATTTTTTGTGGAGGCGGACCGTCAACCGTTAAATAATTGCTTATTAAACGCGCTGCGTAACGATAACCAGTCGTTACCTTCGCTGAATTCGCTGGAACTAAATGCCAGCTATTATTTTGTTGGATATAATCAAAACTGATAAACTTAGCGGTAGACTTTCCCAATGGAATAGATTTATGATCTCCGTCATTGTTAGACAAATCCTGCGCTAATTTATAAAAATCTTCTCTTGCATTTTTGATATGCAAACGATCTTGGTTAGGTAATACTTTCAATTCAAGGCTATCATTGTAAATTCTTCTTTGTACATACTGATATACTATGCCCTTGATGACAATCTCACCGTCTACTCTTTCAAATTGAGGATTGTTTGCGTAGTAAGGCAGGTTGATTGGCGTCTTGATAGTGACTAAGTAAGACTCGTCATAATTATTTTCTTCAATTAGATGGACTAATTGGTTGGCTGCTTTTTGGTCAAAATAATTTGATACCAATCGGTATCCAAATCCGTTAAAAAGCAAAATGCCCAAGAATAATATGGCGCCTAGTTTTTTCAATACTCTAAAATAGCCATTTTTATCAAAATGGACCCTCGTGAAGGGGTATTTTTATGTAATTTTGCCCTCTTAAAACAACATGAAGCTATGCGAAAAATTATAGGGTCCATCTTGGCCATCCTCATTTTAAGCCTTGCTGCCGTGTACCTGCTTATCCCTAATCAAATTAGCATAAAAGGCAGTCAAATGGTTTACCAACCAAGTTCAGGTTTGATCAGGGGGATAATGCAGACTGATAAATGGTCAGCGTGGATGCCTAAAGATATTGATCTAAAGGCCACAAGTAGTTTAGTTGCAACCATACAAACAACATTAAACCAAGACGGGATAAAAGTGCCAGTCGAATTTTCAATCGTCAATGGCGAAAAGAATAATTCAATCATAAGTTTCGAACTAATCATGGACAACAGCCAATGGTCCCCCATTGCGAGGGTTCAATATTTTATTTTTGCAAAAACCATTCAAAATAAACTGGATAAGGTATTGACTGCGGCAAGTGACTATTACAATTATAGCAAAGGTGTTTATGGATTTGATATTGTTGAAACTAAGGTGAAAGATTCTAGTTTAATTACCATCGATCAAACTTTAAATGATACGCCAAACTTAGTGCTGGTCTATCAAATGGTCGATCAATTAACAGCATATATCAACACTCAAAAAGGAAAAGCAAAAGGAGACCCAATGGTGAATATCACAAGGCTAGATGAAAATGAAGTGTATATTCAGGTTGCAATTCCAATTGAAAGAGATATACCAGTCAATGGCCCATTTGCCATTAAAAAAATGGTGCTAGGCAACTTACTTGCAGTAGAAGTGCAAGGCGATGCATCCACAGTCTACAAAGCATTAGAAGCTACAGAACTATATATCAATGATAAGCAAAAAACATCTCCTGCAATTCCATTTATAATTTATCATACCAATCGATTATTGGAGCATGATGCTAGAAAATGGAAGTCTACAATCAACTATCCCATTTATTAAGCCTGTCATTACTTAATAATTGAAGCGATTTATTTTTTGAATTGAATCAGCCTTAAGCTATCCGAATTCATCCCCAATACAAATGCCAATTCTTGTTTGATTTGAATAGGTGAGATTTTTCTTACTTGGCCTTTTATACTCAAACCATTCATAGGCGCAGCATTGAAATCTTGCTTTCCAGTATTGATCAATAAGGTACCGTAATCCGCATCATACCTACCCATCTGTACATTGTTATCGTAAAAATTACCCATCATTAAAATATCAGGCCACTTGTCGCCATTCGCGTCAACTGCAACTGCGGTTTTATAAGCTGTAATTTGCGCTTCCCATGGTAATACCTTAGCAGTGAATTTTCCTTTACCATCATTCATAAATAAGGTATTTGCAAAATGATAGGCCTTCACTAATTTAGAAGCTTTTAATTTTTCCTTTGTAAAAATATCGTAGAGGTTTGCTTTTGCAAAGTCTTCTGCGTACAGGAACGATTTTTTTATTTTAGGAATCTGTCTTTGAATTTCATCTTTATTGGCAAATGGAATTTCTTTGCCTTGTAAATAAAAAGTAATGATCTGTTCAAATTTGCCATTGTCATCAAAGTCATTGTAATACATGCTGATTGGTTCTTTTTCAGTGGCCTTCAATCTTGTATTCAAGCCAAGATTACCAGCGATAAAGTCCATATCTCCATCTAAATCAATATCGATAGGCAATGTAAAATTCCACCAACCTGGCAGGTTAGAGACACTTGCTTTTGTCCATTTTTTTACAGATGGATACAATACATCAATCCCGCCCCATTGATATGTCAATAGGATTTCCATTGTTCGATCCCCATTGATGTCCATTTCAGTAGCACTTGTGACGAAGCCTATTCCTGATAAATATGGCGCCACAGTTGCTGTTACATTTTTAAAATGTCCATCTCCTGTATTGTATAATAAATAACTATCTGTAGGTGCCCCATAATCCATTGCAGTCACCCTGCTAGTAATTAATAGATCTACTGATCCATCTTGATTGAAATCTCTAGCTACTATAGCCGAACTTTGATTGTAAACAGGTATTGCATCTTTTAAAACACTGAATTGACCATTTGCACTATTAAGGTAAACACGTGGCATCATGTGCTTGTCCTTGCCAAAATATTCATTACCGCCAGAACCCACAACGATATCTTGATACCCATCCTTATTGACATCAGCCATCACAGCACAAATATCTTCATAGTTGCTGTCTAGACGGAATGCTTCTTGCTTTGATAGGATAAATTTACCATTGGCTTGTTGATGGTATAAAGCTGCGCTAAAACCTCTGGCGCCGCCGATAAAGATATCTTCTAATCCGTCCTTATTCAGATCTCCTACTACCAATGCAGGACCTTCTGTAGAATTCATTTGCGGAATCAATTGCTCTCTATTGAATTCTTGAAAAATATTTTCTTGATGTTTAAATTGAATACCAGAAGCTGCAGTAAGATCTACCACTTGTTTTGTTTGTTGAGGCCAGTGCTGATTGATTAAGTCATAATTAAATTGTGGCAAATCCATTTGATAACTTAGGGTCATTTCTTTTTTCTTAAAATCAGCTGGATTGATTTTTTGAAAACGATTATCAGGCCAAATTAAAAAGGCAGAGTCCACTACAGTATTTTTTAAACCAATAGATAATGGAATTTCCATACTTGATAAAAATCCTTTTACCGGGAACTTCTCATATGTTCTAATTTCACCTGGTGTAAACAAAACCAATTTAGCACCTATCGCATTGATGTTTTTTGCTGCACCCTTGAGTGTTACCGATACCGAATGTGCTGTTGTATCTTGATTGCTTTTGTTTTCGTAGATAAAAGACTTGTCGTTTACATTGTTGACAACTAAATCCAAATCGCCATCATTGTCAAAATCCGCGTATGCAGCACCATTCGAATAAGAGGGAGGATTATTGACAATCGCTTTTTCCTTATCATCAAATGACAAACCTTTTTTATTCAAAAAGAATTGATTAGGGATTTTAATTTCAGGGAAACGATCAATCAATGCCATATCCTTCTCCCCCATTTTATTGTCTCTGATTTTTTCTTGAATTTCTTGATTAGATACATAGTTTACATAATCCATATCATTCATGCGCTTAGGAATACCATTTGCCACAAAAATGTCTTTATATCCGTCATTATCAAAGTCCATCAACAAAGTCGCCCAAGACCAATCTGTGGCAAACATGCCAGCATACATACCCACTTCGCTGAACTTACCATTGCGGCGATTCCATTGTAAATTGTTACGTGTAAACTGATAGTCATATCCAACTGATATCTTATATTGATAAATATCATAATCGTCTTCTCCTAAAGATCGCTTTAAAATATAAGGGTCTTTAGGTAGCATATCCATTGAAACGATTTCCGGGAATCCGTCATTGTTTAAATCGGCCGCATCCACCCCCATAGAGTATTGACTTGTATGCATCAACCTTTCCTTTTGCTCGTCTTTAAAGCTGCCATTTTTTTGATTGATATACAAGTAATCGTTCTCATGAAAATCATTGCCGGCATATATATCAACCCAGCCATCTAAATTAATATCACTCATCACCACACCCAATCCATAACTAATCGCCGTACTATTAATTTTTGATGCTTTTGTCACATCTTCAAAATGTCCATTGTTATTGGCAAAAATACGATCGCCAGACAATGGATCAAATGTGCCCATAAAACTAGTCCTTGGTGCAAATGTGCCGTTCTGGTGCACCGAGTGATTCAATAAAAAGACATCTAAATCACCATCCTGATCGTAATCAAAAAAACTTGCTTGTGTACTAAATCCAGAAAAATCTAATCCATATTCAGCAGCAGCTTCTTTGTATTTTGGAATGCCATTTTCGATACCTACACAAATTAATAACTGATTCTTGGATACAAATTTTTCAAAATTACCTAGTCTGCAAATATAGATATCTAATAAGCCATCATTGTTGATATCCACTACCGAGACACCTGTATTCCAAGCACTATCCTGTGGAATTTGTGCTTCTTTACTCACCTCAGTAAATTTTAATGCACCTTTATTTAAATACAACTGATTGTCTCCCTCATTGGAAGCAAAGAAGATATCCGCCTTGCCGTCATTGTTAAAATCACCTGTGGCTACGCCAGCGCCATTGTAATAGTACATGTAATGAAACATATTGAACTGTTCATTAGGATGTAATTTGTTTTCAAATTGAATTCCTGTTTGATCTGCTGACAAAGCTTCAAATAATGGGGCTTCCTTAGTAGCTGTATTACATGCATGAAGGCTTGCACTCAATAAAAAAATGGATGCAACCTGCTTTGACCTATTGATATATTTAAACAACATAGAATTATTTTAATTTCATGAATACCGGCGCCTGATTGTTTCTAATAAATAAGACCTTTTTTTGTGCACCTTGCTGAAACAAAACCATATCTCTTACTTGCCCAGTAATCGTTAAGCCAGACTGCTTATCCTCCATTACTTCTAGAATTCTTTTGCCTTTATTGATGAATACCAAACCATAATTGGCGTCTAAACGACCAAACTGTGGCAAGAATCCAAACTGATTGCCACCCATGACTACATCCAATTGACCATCTGCATTCACATCGGTTGATACCATTGCGTTGAGTGAAGAGAATTGTACTTCATTTGGTAAACGTTGGATATCAAATTGACCATTCCCTTTACCCCATGCAATGATCGAACTTGTATAATTGTATAATTTCATAGCCGCTTTATCTACCAATTCCTTTTTAAATAATTCTTGGAAAGATTTTTTAGCATAGATCTCGTAATTCAAATTTTCTTTTTTAAGCAATGGGATTTGTTCTTGCATTTCACCTTTTAAGAAGACTGGAACATCTTTTCCGTTCACTGTTCTTGTCAAAATTTTATCGATACTTTCATTGCCATCAAAATCATTGATCCAAAGTTTAACAGGCGCTGTTGGTGTTGGTTTTAAATAACCATTCTCTCCCATATTGCCAATGATTAAATCTTGAAAACCATCACCATCTATATCTGCCATATGGATAGACTGCCACCAACCGCTCAAGTCTTTCAAGTTAGAGGTTTGCTCTACCATTTTGCCTTTTTCAAAGGCATAGATCACCGGGTACATATAATCACCTACTACAACTAAACTTGACTTATTATTACCAGTAATTTTACCCCAAACCGCACTGGTCACCATACCTAATTTTGAAAAGTCTGGCGCAACAGTGGAAGTCACCTCTTTGAATTTACCCGATCCATTGTTTTGATATAAAGCACTAGCTGGTGTTACGCCATATTTTAATGGTGTATTACGCGCGCCTACAAATACATCAAGGTCTCCATCCAGATCATAATCCATCGGCACCATCACGCCCGTATTGTATTCAAAAACAGGGAATGCGTCTGCAAGATGCGTAAAATTAGCCTTGCCGTCATTTAAGAAAAGACGATGATTCAATTCCCCTCTTGTAGATAAACGATTGTTGCCACCTGAACCCACCAATAAATCCATGTCCCCATCCTTATCGGCATCAAAAAACACAGCAGCCACATCTTCATAAGTTTCAAATGACTTAAATGCACTTTGTGGCTTTGGTTTAAAATCTCCGTTATTTGTTTGAAGGTAAATTTGACTGCCCTTATTGTTAGCACCCCCAATAAATAAATCCGCTAAGCCATCTCCATTGATATCTGCACTTGCAGCTTTAGGACCTTCTTGGGAAAGAATTCTTGGTATGATTCTTTCTGCATAAAAATCTACATGGTCGTCCTCGGTATGTTTTTCAAAATTAGCTTTCACTTCCTCAAACAATGGTGCAATTTTTTCTTGTACCACAACAAATGGCTTTACCGCTTGTGTCGCTTGTTCGATGGTATAAACTGTATCTAGTTTTTGAATCTTTAAAATACTTTGTGTTAGATTCGGCCAAATCACTTGTACAGAATCTATTTTCTTAAACTGTCCTAATCCAAAAATTTGTTTGTAATCCACAGAAGACTGAAACCCTCTTGCAGGAATCACTTCCTTACTTAAAATTTGTCCTTGAACAAATACATTAATTTTTGCACCAACCGCATTGGTATTTTGTGGCAAGCCTTTTAGTTTAAACCCTAGATATCCGTTTTTATTTTTTTCTCTGCTCTTATTTTTAAAGACAAAGCTTGGCATATTGTTATTATTCACCACCATATCTAAATCACCATCATTGTCTAAGTCCCCATAGGCGGCGCCATTTGAAAAACTTGGGATATCCAATCCCCAATCTTTACCCATATCCTTAAAAGTTAAATCCCCATTGTTTCTGAACATTTTATTAGGGATGGGCTGGCTGCTCATTTTTTCAATAATACTACTGATCTCATCTTTTTTACCAGTCAAGACCATTTTTTGAATCATGGTATTGGCAAAGAAATCTATAAAATCCTGGTTGGTTAAATCACGGTAAATACCATTACTCACATAGATATCATTGTAGCCATCATTGTCCGCATCAAAGATCATTTCACCCCAACTCCAATCACTTGCTTCCACACCGGAAAAACGTGCTACTTCTTTATACTTACCATTCTTATTATTCAATTGCAATGCATTGTGCATGAATTGATGGTAAAATCCACTAGCAACTTTCAAACGATAAATATCAATATTATCAAAGGAACTTGTTGTCTTTAATCTGAAATCATTATCGGGTAACATTTCTGTGGTGAAAATATCTGGATAGCCGTCATTGTTCACGTCTGCCATATCAGTTCCCATGGACGCGATACTATTGTGTTCTGTATAAGTTTCTATTTCGTCTTTAAATGTGCCGTTCTTTTGATTGATGTATAAATAATCTCTTTCAAAAAAATCATTGGACACATAAACATCTGGCCATGCATCCCCATTCACATCTCCAATGGTTACACCTAAACCAAAACTAATCAAAGTACCATGAATGCCAGCTTCAGCAGAAACTTCTACAAATTTTCCACCATCATTTTTATACAAGTGATCGCCACCACCTTTCAAAAAATTTGCGACATCTGATTGCTCTGCTCTGATATCTCTTGCATTCGCATAGTTTAAAGTATTCACTGGAATAGGACTATTGTTGACCATAAAACAGTCCAAGTCGCCATCCATATCATAATCAAAGAAAGAAGCATGGGTTGTATAACCATTATTTGCTAAGCCATACGCTTCTGCACTATCCGTAAAAGTTAAATCATGGTTATTGATGAACAATTGATTCTTACGTAGGTCTTCTTCCATCATATGTCCTGCATTGGCAACATAAATATCCAACCAGCCATCATTATTTATATCCACCATGGTCACGCCAGTACTCCATTGATCTTTTTTTGAAAAGCCTGCTTTATCAGAAATGTCTTCGAATTTAAAATCGCCTTTATTTAAAAATAATTTATTGGCACCTTGATTCGCAGTAAAAAATACATCTGCTAATCCATCATTATTGATATCACCAATACCTACACCACCCCCATTATAAAAATTACGGTATTTAAAAATATTATTGTCCTTCTCATCCGTCACCGTATTCGTGAATTGAATACCGCTGTTTTGAACTAGTTCAAAAAGTTGACCATCTTTTGATGTAGTACAAGCAGAAAAAAGGATGGAAACAAAAAGGAGTAGGTATATTTTTTGCATAAAAGTAGGCCTGATTTTAATCCGTAAAAATACAAAAAGGCGGGCGTATACGCCCGCCTAAAATCATAATAGTTGTTTCCTAGGAGGTTTAAATTTTTATAAAACCTTCTAGGAAACAAAAAGGCCGTGGTAAACCACGGCCTTTTCTATAATAGGTAAACTATTTTAGGTAGATCCTAGTAACCAAAGTTTTGCTTCAAATTTGGATTTGAAGATACCGCTTGGTTAGGGATAGGGTAAACTACTCTTGAAGCATCAGACTTCGCAGCTCTTTCGTTCACTGGATCGTTATACTTTCCAAAACGAATTAAATCTGGACGTCTTACAGCCTCTAAGTATAATTCACGACCTCTTTCAGCTAAGATATCGTTTAATGTAACAGCTGTTAAAGCTGGTGCACCAGAACGAGCTCTAATGCTATTCACGATAGAAAGTGCAGTTTGACCGCCAGTTGGGGTACCACCTCTTAAGATCGCTTCAGCCTTCATCAATAACGCATCTGCGTAACGGAAGAAGATATAGTCGTTTTTACCATTGAAATTACCATCCTTGAATTCCATTGGGTACTTCATTGTTCTGATACCCTTAGATTCTGTAGAGAAGAATAAAGAAACATCAGGAGTGAACACTAAGTCAGAACCAGAACGGTCTTTTACTTTCACTTTCACACCTTTGTCATATTTGAATTGTTGACCAGCTAAGAAACCAGCATTGAAACCAGTTAACTCAGTGTAGCCAGCGATATCAGATTGTCTTCTTTTATCCACTTCAGGGAATGAATTGTAAAAATCAGCAGTAGTAGTGAAACCATTCCAACCAGAGAAAGTTTGGTTGTAGTGTGTTCCCATACCAGTTGCCCAGTTTACGTTAATTGTTCCACCTGATTGTGTTGCGCCATCTCCACCTCTAGAGTAGATCATCTCAGTTGATTTCATATGGTTGTCCCATACGAAGTTATCCCAGTAGTTAGCAGATAAAGAGAATCTATTGCTAGCCATGATATCGTCAACTGATTTAATTACTTCATTCATATCTGCAGCAGCAAAAGTGAAAGTAGTAGGTGTTTTAGGATCTGCTTTGTAGACAGCTTTATTCAACATTAAACGTGCTCTTAAAAATTGAGCAGCTTGCTTAGTTGCAGAACGGCTATCAGTAATTTTAGCGTTTGAAGGCAATGCAGCAATTGCAGCATTTACATCAGTCATGATCCAATCAAAAGCTTCAGATCTTGTTTTTACTGCAGGAATTACATCTGGCCCATCAGCAGCAGCACGGTAAGGAACTTGACCAAACAAGTCCATTACTTGAGTTGCCATGAAAGCTCTTAAGAACTTTGCAGCAGGTTGATCAGCAGCAGCACCTTTTTCAGCAACTAAAGTTGCTTTAAAAAGACCACCATTGATACCATTCCAAGTGTCAAATAATTGATTGTGTGCACCATCTACTGCATGTAAATGGATTTTTCTCCAAGTACCGAAGTCATCCCAGTCAGTACCACGAGTTGGTCCAAGTAATTCGTCTGTAGAATGCTCTTGTAAAGCATACCAGTTACCTTGGCCAATTAAAGCGTTTGTTGCATCATAAACAGATACAAGATTCGCAGTTGCCGCACCAGTCGAAGCTGAAGCAACAGATTTAGATCCAAACACTTTCTCGTCTAATTTAGAACAAGAAGCCGCACCTAAACTCACTGCGATTGCAGCGGTGTAGATAGCTGTTTGTTTGATGAAATTATTTTTCATGTGTATAATTATTTATTAATTTAAAAACGAGCATTGATACCTAATGTGAACACACGAGCTCTTGGAGTTGCAGTATAGTCAAATCCACGAGAAGGTACACCGTTTCTAGATTTGTCCACGTTCACCTCAGGATCTAAACCAGAATACTTAGTAAATAAGCCTAAGTTTTGACCAGAAAGTGAAAGATTCAAACCTTTGATGAAAGAACCTGGTTTTACATCTACAGCATAGTTGATGCTAGCATTTGCAAAACGGATATAATCACCTTTTTCTAAGAAACGAGTTGATACGTTACCTGGGTTGATTGAATTCTCAATTGAATTCACTACATCTCTTGTAACATTCTTTGCGTTCTTCAAACTACCCTTTAATAACAACGCGTTTGCTGTATTGTTGTAAACAACAAAACCAGTTACTGCATTAAAGAAGAAGCTTGCTGTAAATTTCTTGTAAGAGAAATTGTTTGTTAAACCTGCGTTGAATTTAGGCAATGCAGATCCTTGTAATTCATCTTTAGCACCATTTGCGTATACACCATTTCCAAAAGCATCAAATCTTAAGAAAGTAGGCATTACGAAAGTGAATAAAGGAGAACCATCACGGATTGTTTGTGCGTAAGCACCAGATAAACCTTGTCCAGAAACTTCACCTGTGTTAACCACAGTAGATCCGAATCCTTCTACATTGTTGTTCAAGAATGACATATTGTAGTTCACATCCCAACCAAATGCACCTCTGTAAGCAGGACGCACTAATTGGTAATCTAAACCAAATTCCCATCCTTTGTTGATTACATTACCTGGTAAATTCACCCAACGATCAGCAGAAGCTGCTGGTTGAGGGTAACTGATCAAGAACAATAAATCTTGAGTAGACTTGTTGAAATAATCAATTGTACCATTCAATCTTCCGTTGAACATGGTGAAGTCGATACCAGCACCAGTTGTTGTTGTTTGCTCCCAACGTAAATTTGGGTTAGAGTTTGTGATTACACTATTACCACCAACAAAGTTAGATTGTTGTAAAGCTAATGATGCATAAGCAGGGAACTCTTGGTTACCTGTAACACCATAGTTTAATCTCAAGTCAAAATTAGAGAAGATTTTACCCAAAGTATTTTGAGCAAATTTTTCTTCTAACATTCTCCATTTGAAACCAAACGCAGGGAAAGTACCATATTTATTTCCATCGCTAAATTTAGAAGATCCGTCAATTCTCACTAATGCAGAAAGAATGTACTTGTCTTTCATTGTATAGTTTAAACGAGAGAAATAAGATTGTAATTCAACTTGCGTGCTATCACCATATACATCAGTTACACCACCAGTGTACTGTTTGTAGTCTGTTAGCATTTTAGTTGCTCCATCAGTTTGCCATCTTTGAGTAGCTCTATAATAGTCTGTTGTTTTTTGATAAGAGAAGGCAGCTAAAGCTTGTAAGTTGTTGCCGTTCTTGAAAGTCTTATCATAGTTCAAAGTATGTTCGATCAAGCTAGAAGATTGATCTAAGAATTGTTGTGCAGCTCTACCTACTTTACGACCAAAATCAGATGATGGGTAGTTCTTACCACGAACATTGATTTGACCTTGAATATAAGCGCCTGGTAAACGAGGATCAACAAAAGTCAAACGCTCAGAAGCACCATTCTCAAAACCGAAGATTGCCTTATATGTTAAGTCACTAGTCAATTTGTATGAAACTGACACGTTCGCTAACAATTTATTGTAATCATCATTGTCATTGTATCCTTCTAAAATTGCAACAGGGTTTCTGTTACCATCTTTGTTATCAAACCAAAGTCCATCTGCATCATATACAGGGAAAGTTGGGTTTGCGCCGATCATAGATCCGATTAAAGAACCTTGGTAACCTGCGTTGTTTGTAACTTGAGCGTAGCTGTTTTTAACCATTGATTGGTTAGCAGTTACGTCTAATTTTAAACGAGAAGTCAATTGATTAGAATATTTCAAACCAAAAGTAAAACGCTTTAACCCTTGAGTTTTAACGATACCTTCTTGGTTATCATAAGAACCGTTCAATTTCAAAGAAGACTTTGAATTTGAGAAGCCCCATGCTAAGTTATAGCTATTAGAAATTGCAGTTTGGAATACTTGATCTTGCCAGTCAGTATTGAATCCTTTATCATTACTACCTGTACCAGATGCATCTATTCCTGCGTCTTGTAAAGTTTTCTTAATACCATATACAAACTCTTGAGGACTAGCTAAATCGTAACGATTCGCAATTGTAGACACTGAAGTAGTTGCATTGAAAGTTAAGCTAGGCTTTCCTTTACCAGATTTAGTAGTGATTAACACAACACCATTCGCACCTCTAGCACCGTAGATCGCTGCAGAAGACGCATCCTTTAAGATAGAGATGTTCTCAATATCGTTAGGGTTTAAGAATGATAATGGGTTTCTTGCAGTAGTTCCACCTTCAACTGAGATAGCACTTCCTACTGTTCCACCACCGTATAAGGGCACACCATCAACCACATATAATGGGTTGTTGTTACTTCTTACAGAAGAAGTACCTCTGATTGTGATGTTAACTGCACCTCCTGGCTCACCAGAGTTAGAAGTAACGTTCACACCAGCAACACGACCTTGTAATAATTGCTCTGGAGAAGAGATCACCCCTTTGTTAAAGGATTTCTCACCCAAAGAAACAACTGCACCAGTCGCATCTTTTACTTTTTTAGTACCATAACCAACAACAACAACTTCATTCAATTGCTTGTTACGTTTCCTTCTGCAGCTACTTCTTTTGAAGAATAACCTACAGTTGAAACAACTAATTTTGTTACAGAAGTTGGTACTGTGATAGCAAAAGTTCCATCAGCCGCTGTTTTAGCGCCTGTTGAGGTCCCTTTAGCAACAACAGATGCAGCAGCGATTGGAGAACCATCTTTTGCATCTAATACCTTACCTGTAACTGTTTTGTTCTGTGCTTGTGCATTGATAGCAAGCAAGCCAAGAAACAGTCCTAAAAAAGAGGACTTAACAATTTTTGAAAAATTCATAATTGGCAGTTTATTGGTTTAATAAGCGGATACAAAATACACATTTTTGATATGAAACACCTTTTTTGTTAAATAATTTTTAACTTTTAAAAAGGATGGATGACAAATGTTTGTTTTTCACTACAATTTTACCCCTAAAAAACGCTTAAAAATCAATAATAGCTTGATTTTTTGGCCATCAAGAACCTCGTCCCATTCTTTTAGAAATGGTTCTATATTAAAAAAATAATACATTTTTGCAAACGTTTGCGGTAAAGTTTGTGTTAATTTTCCTTAATTTGGACTTTGTAAAGATTTCATGTTATGATGAACACGACCCTCAAATTATTGGCCCAGCAATTGCAGCTCAGTATTTCTACCGTGTCTCGGGCATTGAAAGATCATCCAGATATTTCAACAGCTACAAAAGAGAAAGTACATGCACTTGCAAATAGCCTTGACTATGAGCCGAATGCTTATGCCATTCAATTAAGAACACAGAGTAGTAAAATATTTGGCGTGATTGTGCCTGCTATTTCGAATTTGTTTTATGATAGTTTTATTGCTGCTATAGAAGAAGAAAGTAGAAAAAACGGTTATGCTTTGATGATCCTGCAATCAAGTAATAACACAGAAAACGAATTGAATAACTTAAAAATTTTTAGACAGAATAGAGTGTCTGGTGTTTTTGCGTGTTTATCTGCACATACACAAAATTTAGAAGTCTATGAAAAAATGAGCGAGAGAGATATTCCTGTTGTCTTTTTTGATATTGTTCCTAAAGATAATAAATACACTAAAGTTCGAATGGCGGATGAAAGATGTGCCATCATTGCTGCAGAAAAAATTATTGAAAGAGGTGCTAAACGTGTGTTAGCAATTTTTGGTGACCCTGCATTATCCATAAGTCAAAAACGAAAACAAGCTTTTCAACAATTCATGGAAAAGTATGCCGCTAAAATGCATTGTACTTATGTAAACACCAATAGCTCTGCTGAAGCGGAAGCTGCATTTGACAAACATTATAATAAAGCACAAAAATTTGATACCGTGTTTGCAATGACAGATGAGATTTTAATTGGTGTGATGAAATCCATTCAAGCACATAATATAAAAGTTCCAAAAGAGATTGGTGTCATTAGTATTAGCAATGGATTTATTCCAAGTTTATACCATCCTGTAATTAGTTATGTAGAGACGAGTGGTTATGAATTAGGCAAATTAGCATTTGTACAAATGCTTGCAAATATTAAAGGTGGAAAAACCTTATCTGAACTAACTGTAGATGCAAGATTTGTGGAAGGTAAGTCTATGTAAAAAAGAGCATTTTATTTACCAATACAGAATTTGGAAAATATAAAATCCAATTGATCTTCATTGGTGATTTCTCCGGTGATTGTTCCTAAGTAATGTAATGCTTGACGAATATCCAACGCTAGTAAATCGCCTGTTACATTTTGGATTAATCCTGTTTCTATATCATTTAAAGCGAGCATTAACTTTTTTAAAGAAGCTACATGTCTTGCATTGGTGACAATGGTACCTTCTTTATTCAATCCATCCCCTACCACTTTTTGATTCAACGCATTTTCTAATGCAGCAATGTTTTCCTTGTTTTTAGCAGAGATAAATAATACTTCTTTAAACGCAGGATCTGTTTGGGTGGTTTGATCTAATGCAAGGTCAATTTTATTGCCTACTAAAATTAATTTATCCATTGAAACACCAATATCGGACTGCCATGCTTGAATTGCAGATATGGAATGATTGCTTGCATCAAATAGTGCAATCACAATATCAGCTTCTTGAATTTTCTCCCTACTTTTTTTGATACCCATTTGCTCAATAGAATCATCTGTTTGCATTCTGATACCAGCGGTGTCAATTAATTTATATAAAACACCTTGGATATTGATATACTCCTCTACCGTATCCCTAGTGGTGCCAGGTATGTCACTCACTAAGGCACGATTTTCATTTAGCAAAGCATTTAATAAAGTTGATTTGCCTGCATTGGGTTTTCCAACAATGGCAACTTGAACACCATTTTTGATGGCATTGCCTAATTTAAATGAGTCATATAATTCTTGGGTTCTTAATTGCAATTGATGCACTAAATTTTCTAATTCTTTTTTATTCGCAAAAGCGACATCTTCTTGAGAAAAATCTAATTCTAATTCTATCAACGCAGAGAACTTAATTAATTTTTCACGCATTAACTGCAAGTCATTGGAGAAGCCACCTTTTAAATTATGCAATGCAGTTTTTCTTGCCGCCTCGGTATTGCTTGCAATTAAATCAGCTACCGCTTCGGCTTGTGTTAAATCTAATTTTGCATTTAAAAAGGCACGTTGTGTAAATTCTCCTGGCTTAGCCATTCTAGCGCCTTTTTCAATCATCAATTGTAAAATTGAATCTTGTATAAATGGAGAACCATGACATGAAATTTCTACTACTTCTTCTCCGGTATACGACTTAGGCGCTCTATAAATACTTGCTACAACTTCATCCAACACCAAGCCCTTATCAATTAATTTTCCAAAATGTACGGTATGTGAAGCCTGCTTGGTTAAATCTTTTTTTTCAAATACTGCATTCACAATCTGAATTGCTTCTGGTCCACTCAGTCTTATCACCGCTATGGCGCCTAATCCAGGTGCTGTAGCGAGTGCTACAATCGTATCATTCCAGTTGCTTAATGTGCTTTGCATGGATGCGAAATTACACAAAAAAGGCTCCCAATTGGGAGCCTTTTTATATCGAATCTGTTTGAATCTTAATCTTCAGATACCATGAAAACAATCGCTTGTCTTTGTCTGTAAATTACATTACGTCCATTTTGAACAGCTGGTTTCCATTTTGGTCCTCTTTGAATTACACGAACTGCTTCTTCTTTTGTACCATAGCCAGGATCGTTCTCTGCTTTTACATCAGAAATTGAACCGTCTTTTGATACGATAAAAGAAACTGTTACAGCGTATTTCCCAGTAGGTGCACCGTTTTCAACAGGTAAGTCTCTATTCAAAGTACGCTCTAGGTATCTAACCCATCCGCTTTGTCCACCAGGGAATTCAGCTTGGATTTGAACCGAAGTAAATAACTTATCATAGTCTTCTTCTTTTGGAGCTTCCACCGCACCAGTACTTTGCTCAACAGGTGCAACCAATCCATCGTCTTTGGTACCCTCTTGGTTAAATGTACTGATCTTGGTTTCCTCCAATTTCTCTACTTCCTTGATTTCGTCTTCTTCTTTCACTTCCTCGTCTTTTACAATTTTCGGAGGTGTGAACTTGGTTACTTCTACTTTTGGCGGCTCTTGTTTTGGTGGTGGAGGTGGAGGTGGTTCAGGCTTTTTTTCATCTTGATCAATATTCTCTAAAGATAAATCTACAGCAACCACTTCTACTTTATCATCCTTTATTGAGTTTGATACAATCGCACCTACAGACAATAACACCGTCACAAGGATCATGCCCAAAAGACCGTTTCTCAAACGCTTATCATACGTTTTACGTAATTCATAAGCGCCATAAGCTTTATTCTTGCCTTCGAAAAGGATATCAAGAAAATCGGCGGTTAATATTTTATTTATGTCCATGTTTAATGCTTTTAATTACTTGCCGAAGTTTGTGAACTTGCATCAGAAATTTTTACCAACTGAGCTTCCCCGTCGGAAATATCTACCAATGCATATTTTTTTACAACGTTAATCGCCATTTCATCCAGGATGTCAATTACATTTTTGTAATTGCAGTCAACACCAGGTTTGATCACGACTACGAAATCCTTGTAAGGGTTTTCCGTATCTCTTGATCTACTTCTAACGTCTGCTTTCTTTTTCAAGATCACATCACGGATAGAGTTTTCACCGTTATAAGAGGCTGAAAGAAAATTAGAACCATCTGGTTTTAATTGTCCTTCGTAATAATAGATATGATTATCCGCCCCCATTAAGATGGTAAGTACACCAGACTCTTTTGCCTTGTTTGGCTCATCTGTTACTTTATCATCAGGCAAAAACAACTTTAACGCTGTTGGTTGGCTCATGGTTGTGGTGAAGATGAAGAAGGTAATCAATAAGAAACCCAAGTCCACCATTGGTGTTAAATCAACGCGAGTTGATAACTTTTTTCCTTTTTTGACCCCTGGTCCTTTCTTATGGCCACCGCCCGAGGTATCTAATTCTGCCATTGTAAGCGCTTTTAATTAGTTATTAAAATTAATCTTCCTGTTTTTCACCCTTCATAGAACTCTTCCATAATTCAGAGCCTTCTGGAGCGTTTTCAGGGTTGGTAACCATTTGAAACTTCAACAATTCATTTTTCTTAAATGCTGCAATTACATTCTTGAAAGCTGGATATTTGGCAACATTGTCCCCTTTTAATAAAAGGTCCATTTTCTCGCCTGCATATGCAGTTTTCACTACTTGCATCCAATAGATCAATTCATTGTCTGTGCTATCCTTACATGGTATACCAGGTAATTGATCGCCTTTTCTGTTTTCTTCAGGAATAGATAAAAAAGAATTCAATCCACTTAATGGAGCGCCAATGAAACCTGCTTTTTTGAAAGCTGCTACATTGATGCCTAAGTTACGCTCACTATTCACAGTGTTCGCAACTAGTTCCTTCTTTTGTTCGTCATCCATGGTTAGGAAAACCTTACCATCCTTATCAATTGTAACTAAAACGAAGTCCTTGTTAGGAGCAACTTTAGAAGCCACCGAACTTGGTGTCTCTACTGCTATTGCTTCTGCAGGCTTGAACTTAGTTGTCAAGATGAAGAAAGACAATAAAAGGAAGGCCACATCACACATGGCTGTCATGTCGATGTTTGTACTCTTACGAGGTAATTTGGCTCTACCCATTGTATAGTCTTTTAATATTTATAAGGCCAGGCCTTAATGAATGATTTATTTATAATTCGCTGCGAAAGATTGAGTCAAAGTAAATCCAGACTCATCGATTCCGTAAGTGATACCATCAATACTTGTAGTAAATACGTTGTACATGATGATTGCTACAGCAGAAGTACCAATACCTAATGCAGTATTGTACAATGCCTCAGAGATACCTTGAGACAATTCACGTGCAGCTTCACCTCCACCTTCTTCACCTAATTTAGAGAAAGAACGAATCATACCTAATACCGTACCGAACAAACCTAATAAGGTTGCAACAGATGCGATTGTAGATAAGAAAACTAAGTTCTTTTCTAACATTGGTAATTCCAATGCAGTTGCTTCTTCGATTTCTTTTTGAATGTTTAATACTTTTTGATCAGTATCTAATTCTGTATTTGTAATCATTTCCTTGTACTTAGTCAATCCAGACTTCATTACATTTCCTACAGAACCTTTTTGCTTATCACATGCAGCCAAAGCCTTATCCACTTCTTTATTCGCTAAATGGAATTGAACTTGACGGATGAACTCAGCAATATTTCCAGCACCAGCTGCTTTCTTAATTGTCAATAATCTTTCAATTACGAAAGTTAAAACGATTAATAAGCTACCAATCAAAATAGGTACTACGATACCACCTTCATACATTTTTGTAAATGTTCCTATTGGTCCTTTGTGCGATGGCCAGAAACCACCATTTGGATCAGGATTAGTGAAATTACTTGCGTTACCTAGGATAAAACGCCAGATAACATAGCCTGCTACTACACAAGCGTTTGGTGCTAAGGTTGCAATCAACTTACCACCTTTTTTTTGTGCTGCTTGTTTTGAATCTGCAGTTGCAGTTGGTTTAGATAAATCAGCCATGATTCAATTGATTTTTGGTTTTAAATTAAATTTATAAAAAAGTGATTTAATCCTAGAAACTTATGTTGATTTTTTAAAGAATCTTAACATTAGGTTTCTAAGGGCTTACAAAATAAGTAAA
>JBDKGO010000027.1:0-14075 GCA_039798125.1 Bacteroidota bacterium
ATCTTTACCTCAGTTTTTTTTCTATATTTATAGTGCGATTAATCATATCTAATATTCTATAATATCAACTCACTTATGAAAAATGAAATTGTTCAAAAATGGGCTCCTTTCCTTTTACTACTAGTCGTTGCCATTATAGCTTTATTTGTTCCTCAATTACCAAGTTATGTTGGTGATGCAACACCTTATAGCCCTGCTGATATTGCTTGGATTTTAGTGGCCACCGCATTGGTATTCATCATGACTCCGGGTCTTGCTTTTTTTTATGGTGGCATGGTGCATCGGAAGAATATCATTTCAACAATGATCAAAAGTATTGTCTCTGCAGGAATCGTAACCATCATATGGGTAACGATTGGATATAGCTTAAGTTTTGGTGAATCTATCAATGGCATCATTGGAAATCCAATGACACATTTATTTTTTAAGGGGGTGGCAGATGGTGCTCCTGCATTGCAAGGCGGAACTCCATTCACTATCCCTTTATTGTTATTTGCTTTATTTCAATTGATGTTTGCAATCATCACTCCTGGATTAGTTGTTGGTGCAGTTGCAGAACGTATTAAATTCACCTCTTATATTTTATTTATCGTTTTATTTATATTATTGGTATATGCTCCATTGGCCCACTGGTCTTGGCATCCAAATGGATTTTTATTAAAAATGGGTGCATTAGATTTTGCAGGTGGCACAGTGGTTCATATTAGTGCAGGATGCGCTGCTTTGGCTGGTGCAATTGTATTAAAATCTAGACGCGCAAAATTAGAACAACAAGAAATTCCTCCAGCTAATATACCTTATGTATTAATTGGAACAGGCTTATTATGGTTTGGTTGGTTTGGATTTAATGGTGGTTCTGCACTTGGCGCAAATAGCTTAGCTATCAATGCATTTGCTACTACCAATACGGCTGCTGCAGCTGCTGGTTTGGCATGGATGTTTTTTGATGTTATGAAAGGGAAAAAACCATCTGTATTAGGATTCTGTATTGGAGCAGTGGTCGGCTTAGTTTCAATTACCCCATCAGCTGGTTTTGTTGGAATACCACAAAGTATTTTTATTGGCGTTGTAGGTGCTGTAATTTCAAATGTACTGAGTCATGCTTTTAGATTATCAAGAGTTGATGATACTTTAGATGTATTCCCTTGTCATGGGATTGGTGGCATGGTAGGTATGTTATTAACTGGTGTATTTGCTTCAAAGGCTGTTAATCCAGCAGGCAATGATGGTCTTTTCTATGGTAATCCAGCTTTCTTTTTAACACAACTCAAAACAATGATCATTGTAGTTGTATATAGTTTCACTGTATCTTTTGGCATCTTTAAGTTGATTTCATTCATTTTACCACTTCGTGTTTCACTAGAAGAGGAGGAACTAGGACTTGATAAAACACAACATGATGAAAAATATGGACGAAATCCAATGAAAGCATAGCATACATAAAATTTTATACGGTTCTTAAGCAAGTAATCTACGGCCTGAATTTCTATTCGGGCCTTTTTTATTATATTAGTGGCTATGATGAAAAGAATTGTTCGCCCTTTCCAAATTTTATATTGCATTTACGCTTTATGCATATTTGCATGCTTGACAATCATATCTCTATTTGCAATGATTTTCATACTACCAATGGGTTATAAATATTTAACCATTGGTATCTATAAAATAGGCCGTTATTTTTCTAAAACATTGTACCTATTCTTAGGAATGCGCCATCAAGAAATTTACGAGGGGGTCCATCATTTTAATAAAGCACATGTCTTTGTTGGCAATCATAATTCCTACATGGATATCCCACCTATTGTCCAATTGAAACATCAACCCATTAAGCCCCTTGGCAAATTTGAATCTTCAAAGATTCCGCTTTTCGGTTTATTCTATAGACATATCGTGATTATGGTGGATCGATCCAATCCCGAAAAAAGAGCACAGAGTCTTCAAAATTTAAAGGAGGCTTTAAAAAATAAAATTTCAATCTTTATTTTTCCTGAAGGCACATTTAGTATGACAGACGAAAAGCCATTGAAAGATTTTTACAATGGTGCTTTTAAATTAGCAATTGAAATGCAGGTGCCAATACAACCAGTTTTAATGGTGGATGCTGTTGACAGAATGCATTTTAGTAGCATTTTTACCCTTAGTCCAGGCATCTGTCGCGTCGTTTATTTGCCGACTGTTTATGTGGATAATTACAGTCTCGATGACCTTGAAATCTTGAAGCAACAAGTACACCAAATGATGGATGACGGCTTAAGAAGATATCGCAAGTATCCAGCTTCTTAATGTATTTTTGTAGCCCGATATGTACGCCGAAATCATCATACCATTAGCCCTACCTAAAAACTATACCTGGGCCATCCCCACTGAATTAGCCGATGGAGTGATGATTGGTATGCGTGTAGAAGTGATGTTAGGTTCCAATAAGCGTTATGCCGGCATTATTAAAAAAATCCTCACAGAAAAACCAGCTGGCTTCAACCCTAAGCCAATATTGGGTATTTTGGATGATGCACCTATTGTATATCCAGCGCAATTACAATTATGGGAATGGATGGCCGCTTATTATATGTGCACAGAAGGTGAAGTCATGCAAGCTGCAGTTCCAAGCCATTTAAAAATTTCGAGTGAAAGTGTTTTTATTTTAAATGAAGAAGTAGCGATTGATGGTCAAAGCTTAAGTGATACTGAATATATTATTTCAGAGGCCTTGCAAATAAAAAAACAACTAAGCTTAGTTGAAATACAAAAGCTATTGGATAAAAAATCAGTTTATCCAATCATCAATAAACTGATACAAAAAGGCATTTGCTCGGTTGAGGAAACAATGCATGACAAGTATACTATTAAAGTAGAAAATCTATTGCATTTACATCCCGATTATCATACTGAAGCCGCATTAGAGCAATTGATGAATGATTGGACCAGGGCTCCAAAACAACTAGCGCTTCTACTTGCCTTCTTACACCTTCAAAAAACTGTAGGACAGGTGCAACAAAAAGCATTACTTGAAAAATCGGGTGCGGCACATGCCCAACTAAAAGCACTCATAGATAAAGGTATTCTTGTAGTTGAAAAAAGAAAAATAGATCGCTTGGCGGTTGATCTAAGTTTGGGTAATACCAACTTACACCAATTGTCTGCCGCACAGCAGCTTGCATATGATTCCATGTTGGAACAAATGAAAACGCATTCGGTCAATCTATTACATGGCATCACTGGTAGTGGAAAGACACAGATTTATGCAGCTCTAATCGAACATGCGATTCAATCTAATCAACAGGCATTGTATATGTTGCCTGAGATTGCATTGACGGCACAAATGATTCGAAGACTTAAACAATATTTTGGAGGTAAAATTGCTATTTATCATTCTAAATTCAATCCTAACGAAAGAGTTGAAATTTGGAATAAAGTAAAGTCAGGTGAAATAAAAATTGTGTTAGGTGCTAGGTCGGCCTTGTTCCTGCCCTACCATAATTTATCCTTAATCATCATCGACGAAGAGCATGATGCTTCTTATAAACAACAAGACCCAGCACCAAGGTATCAAGCCAGAGATACTGCCATTTATTTTGCCAATCAGTTGGGTGCAAAAGTGGTATTGGGTTCCGCTACGCCATCTATTGAAACTTATTATAATGCCATGCAAAATAAGTTTGGCTACTACCATCTAAAAGAAAGATTCAGTGAAGGTGCTTTACCACAAATGCAAATTGTGGATACTAAAAAACAAAGCGAACAATCTGCCATTTTAACACCACAATTATTAGACGCGATACAAAGCACTGTTGCTAAAAATAAACAAGTCATTTTATTTCAAAATAAAAGAGGCTATGCGCCTTACATGATTTGTGAAACCTGCGGCTGGATACCACATTGCAAACAATGTGATGTTAGTTTGACTTTACATAAAGGAAAAAATTTGTTGTCTTGCCATTATTGTGGGGCTGCTTATCCGGTTGTGCATACCTGTGAAGCATGTGGTAAACAAAGTTTCAAACAAAAGAGTTTTGGTACCGAACAAATTGAAGAAAAATTAGCTTTGGCCTTGCCACATCTTAGAATTGCCAGAATGGACCTGGATAATATAAAGGGTAAGAATGAACATGATCATTTAATTCAACAATTTGAAAGAAGAGAAATAGATGTATTGGTTGGAACACAAATGGTAGTAAAAGGATTAGACTTTGAACATGTGGACCTAGTAGGTATTGTGGACGCAGATAGTTTATTGAACTTTAATCAATACAGGGTCAATGAAAGGGCATTTCAAATGATGGAACAAGTGAGTGGAAGATCTGGCCGAAAAAACGATCAAGGTAAAGTGATTGTGCAACTAAGTCAGACAAGCCATCCTGTGATAGATTTCGTTAAAGAACATGACTACCCTGCTTTTTATGCATTCGAAATTAAAAATAGAAAACACTTTGCATATCCCCCTTTTAGTAGGTTAATGAGTATTCTATTTAAACATAAAGAAAACCATATTGCAGAAGAAGCAGCGAATCATTTTTTAAAATCTTTGGACCCAATGATTCAAAAAACAGTCATGGGACCAGCTCAACCGATTATCAATAGAATTAGAAATAAATATATTTGGGAGCTATGTGTTAAAATCACCAAGCAGCCTCAGCAATTAGCAATTGCCAAAAAACAATTACTGCATTTTATTCAATTGATCTCAGTACACCCCAGGTACAAGTCTGTTCAGATTATCATTGATATTGATCCTAACTAAATGAAGCCTAGGGATTGAAAATAGAATTTGAAAGTGCAATTAGTATTGAATAGTCAAGTCAACTCTTCTATTCTGAGCTCTACCTTTATTGGTATCGTTACTTGCAATAGGTTGGGTATCGGCCATACCAAGTATGGATGTTCTATCAACTGCAAGGCCTTTTTTAACTATATACGCTTGTATTTTCTTTGCTCTTAATAAAGACAATGGTTCGTTAATTTTTCTTGTACCAGTATTATCTGTGTGTCCAGTAATCAATAATTTTGTAGTAGGATATTGTGCCATGATTTGCACCAATGAATCCAAACCTAGTAATAACTTATTGGCAATATTGACTTGCCCAATGTCAAATTTTAAAGCTGCCGCAATATTATTAAGCTTGGGTTGAAGGTCTTCACAACCATTATTGCCTGCAATCCCTGCAATAGTAGGACATTGATCTAGTTCATCATTCAAACCATCTTTATCAGTATCAGGTATAACACAGCCTTTGTAACCTGGCAATCCCGCTACTGTTGGACAATCATCTTTGTCATCTGGTATTCCATCTTTGTCTGTATCAGGCACTGGACAGCCCCTATATTGAACTGTACCTTCAGCATTTGGACATTTATCATTTTCATCGTTGATACCATCCCCATCTTCGTCGGGAACTGGACATCCTTTGTATTTTAATAACCCACTTCTTTCTGGACAGTCATCATTTTCATTAGATACGCCATCATCATCTTGGTCTACTTGAATTGGTGCAGTTGGTAATGCGATCGCTTTTTTCTCTTTCAGCTTTAAAGGAAAAGAATAGCTAACACCATAATTCATATGCATTTTCGTCAGCTTGGTAGCCTCTGCATTATGCGTACCGAATATATTTAAGAAAGAACCTTGCTTCGCTTTAAATTGTAGACCAAGCCCCATTGGCGCATAAGCAGTAAAATTGGCTGCATCTTTTGCTACACCAAGGCCTAATATCGCATAAGGAAGTAATGATTTATTATCATTCCCTAACTTTAAATGCACACGTGTATCCAAAGCAGCATAAACTGAATTACTCGTAGCTTTTGGTTCCTTTAAAGAAACATAATAGGGATATTTTAATGAACTAAGATCCATGTTTACGACTGCATCCAAACGCGGTGTAATTCCTTTAAAAAATTGAAGTCCCACAGCTGGGGTAGAAACAGTTAACCCCTCTGTTAGAGGGGTTTTCTTGAAATTCAGTATAGATGCTTTTAAAGCAATCGAAGCTGGTTTATTTTTATTTACTTTTTGATCTTGCGCATTGGTAAACAATGAAGCAAATAAAATAATGGTTACTCCAATTACTTTTTTAGACATTTTAATTTTTTTAGTTCAACATGAAATTATAGCTAATTCCATAGTTGTAAGAAGGTACAAAAGACTTAGACATCTTTGCTGCGTAATTTGAAGTAATATTCAAATTTGAACCTTTACAAGTTTTGATTTGTAATCCCAATCCCAATGGAGCATAAGCACCATATTTGTAAAAATTGAAACCTCTAACACCTAAACCAAAAGAAACATAAGGGTTTACCTTTTTGTCAGATTTGAACATTTTTACATTCATTCCTGTTTCAACAGAAGTATAGAGATATTCAGTATACCCTTTAAATGCATTGATGGTGATACCAGGCATAGTAGTGATTGATAAATCAACATTGGTGTACATATCAACTTGATCAGTATATGAACGAATCATTCCTAAACCAATTGCTTTTTTTGTATCTGGTAACTGAGCCCACTTCTTATCACTTAAAACCTGACCTATCGAAGTTTGATTAACTAAAGAAGGGGTTCTAAAATCTATTGCAGTGTACCTTGCAGACAAGAAAGTTTTTTTCTTACCGCTATTGCTAGTTTGAGCATGAGCATTAAAAATAAAACCCAAAGCGATTAGAGAAAATAATAATTTCTTCATATGATTTGTTTGTTAAATGTCTCACAAAATTAGGCCTTAAAAGTGAATTATTGAAATTTTTCTACCCTAATTAATCGTCTAATTTAGGGTTCATTTTGGAATATCCAATAGCGTCTACCATTACCTTTACAAGTCCTTTTGAACTGAAAACCAATTGTTTAGCTGCTGATTGACTTAAGTCTATGACTCTGCCCTTTTTTAGCATATTGGGATGCATTCGGTCATTGATCCGCACAAGGACGGTCTTCCCATTCCTTAAATTAGTGACCCTTACGATTGTATTTAACTTATATAAATTACAGGCTGCGGTGAACTTATTATTGTAAAATCGCTCCCCTGTAGAGGTCAATGTGCCATTTAAATTTTTACTGTAAAAACTTGAAATCCCTTGGATATGATTGATTTCAATTTTTATGCGCTTAGTATCAATTTTGTTTTTATACCTTTTGATATTGACACTATCTAAATAATTCTCTGTTGTGAGTGTGTTAGATAGAATATTTTGTGCATGAATAGAACCACAAACTAAAATTAAATAAACGCAAACAATTGATTGAATGATCTGTTTTTTCATGGGTCTACGTTTAAAATTTATTGTTGTTTTAAATAGGTATGACTGCTACCACGCTGTCTAAATTTAATGGGCCGTAAATATGTGGGAACAATTCATTTAGATCCTCTGCCAATTCAAATAAAACTGGCCTTTGCACTTTGGCTTTTTCGATTTTCAATTTTACTAAACCAGTTTGCCCTTGATAAAACCTTTCAAGCACCCCTTCTATTTGTCTTTCGATAGAACAGTGTATGAATCCGTCTTTGTCAAAATCTTTAGGTAAATAACTTTGATTCACTTGTGCATCTTCCCATTCTTTTAAAGATGTAACATGATATATAAATTCGCTTTCCATTTTTTTAATTTTAAATTATTGAATAATTCTTGGTATACGTTGATCGATCATCATTAGATCTGCTAAGACAATCGCTGTTACCGCTTCAAGTACTACGGGTACTCTTAAGGCAATGCATAAATCATGCCTGCCTTTTACCGAAAAATCCTCCTGTTCATTCGTTTCCCAATTCAAAGTATGTTGCAACTTTGGAGTAGAAGATGTAGGTTTTACTGCAATTCTAAACACTAGATCATTGCCATTGGTATAACCACCCACCACACCACCTGCATGGTTTGTTTTTGTTTTTCCAGTTGCATCCACAATGGCATCATTGTGCTCCACACCAAACATATTTGCTGCAGCAAACCCTGTTCCAAATTCGATACCCCTGATTGCAGGAATCGCAAAAACTGCATGGCTGATTAAAGACTCCACTGAATTAAAGAAATGTTCACCTAATCCAATTGGTAGTCCTTTCACCACACATTCAACAATACCTCCCACGCTGTCTTTTTGATCTATTGCATTTTGTAATCCTTTTTCTAAATCTGTTTCACCCCCAATACTCAAAATTGTTGCTTTTACCTCTACCGCTTTTAACAACTTTTTTGCGACCACCCCCGCACCCACCAAACCTGCTGTCAATCTGCCGCTAAAATGTCCACCGCCTCTATAATCTTCAAACCCACCAAATTTTTTATGCGCAGTAAAATCTGCATGACCTGGTCTAGGTATTGCTCTTTGTTTTTCATAATCACCACTTCTTGTATTGTTATTCTCAAACAACAACATCAATGGAGCACCCGTGGTAGTATCATTAAAAACGCCAGTTTTAAAAAAAGGAATGTCGTCTTCTTGTCTTGGTGTAGTTCCTTTTTGTTTGCCACCTTTTCTGCGCTCCATGTCTTCTACAAAATCGGATTGTTGTATTGGTAACCCAGCTGGGCATCCATCTACCAAAACGCCAACGCAGTCACCATGTGATTCGCCAAAAATTTGAACTTTAAATAAGGTGCCAAAACTATTCATGAATGTACTTTTATAGTGTATACAAGTTAAGCAATTTAATCTAAATCAACTTTAGCTCCTAAATGCTGCAGATGTTTAAAAAAATCGGTGTAGGATTTATTCACCGCTTCTGCATCGGTAATTGTAATAGGACCATCCGCACACAATGCAGCAATCCCACAAGCCATCGCAATGCGATGGTCATGCTGAGAAAACACTTCTGCACCATGCATGCCAGTTCCACCATGCACCAACATCCTATCCCCATTTAATTCAATTCGAATGCCCAATTTAGCAAATTCAGCTTGCAAGGTTAGGCCCCTGTCACTTTCTTTATGTGCTAAACGACTCACTCCATGAAGGGTGGTTACACCTTTGCATACAGCAGCAAGTGCCACTAAAGGAGGAAATAAGTCTGGGCAATCTGTTGCGTCAAATTCAAATGCATTTAATGGAGTATGATTTCCTACACTGTCTTTTGCTGGACCTATTTGAATTGTATGCTCCTCAACTTCTATTGTTGCGCCAGTATCCTTCAAAGCATGCATCACTGCTTTATCCGCCTGTGTAGAATCCAATTGTAATCCTTTCACTATGATAGGACCTGCAATCGCGCCAGCCACTAATAAAAAAGCTGCACCACTCCAATCACCTTCTACAGTATAGTCAATGTGCTTTGCCAAAGGTGGATGTGTTAGAAATTCAAAACGTTTATAATCTTGATGTTGCACATGCCATCCAAATGCATTTAATACGGACAAAGTGAGATCGATATAAGGTTTACTTTTTAAATCCTGCACTTCAATCACTGCATTTTTATGCTCTGTGGCAGCATACGCCATTAATAAACCAGTTAAAAACTGAGAACTTAATGATCCATCCACTTCAATATGCGCAGGCTTTAAAGGCCCTTTAATATTAATTGGTAAATACCCCTCTTGCGATTGTATGTTGATGCCAAGTTTTGGAAAAATGGTATCAAAAAAATGCATTGGTCTTTTTAATAAACTGCCTTTTCCTTCGATGGTGATGGACTGGTCACTTAATGCAGCGATGGGTGTAAACATTCGTATACCTAATCCACTTTCACCACAATTCATAGAAGCCCCTATTGGCTTTACTCCATCTGAATGCACCATGATACTAGCAACATTTATACTTTCATTAGACGCATCTTCTGCTTTAACAATCGCACCTAGTTTTTGAATCACATCCATTGCAGCAAGATCATCATTGGAATGACCAGGATTGAAAATTCGAGTTGTACCATGATGCAGTAATGCAGCAGCACATGCTCTTTGCATACTACTTTTACTAGCTGGTGCAACCTGCTCGCCTCTCAGTGTATTTGGATAGACTGTTGCGCGCATTTTAAGAATATAATTTAATCAGTTTTTGTAAAGTTTTCATTGGGATGGTTTCATATACCCCCTTTCCAATTTTACATAAAAGCACATATTGCATGCCTGCATTGGCTTTCTTTTTATCTTTTTGCATCAGTTCCATGGCAGCATCTACATCAAAATGCATGGCAGTTGGTAAACCATATTTTTTAAGTGTTTCTACCAATAAACCTGCCCCAGTGAAACCTAATAATACTTGTGAAATTTTAGCAGCATAGACCATCCCAATACTGATTGCATGCCCATGTAATAAAGCATGCTCATTTTCAATGGCATGTCCTAAAGTGTGTCCGAAGTTTAACAACTTACGATCTCCTTGTTCAAACTCATCTTTCTGTACTACTTTCACTTTAATCTCTACATTTTTTTGAATCAATGCAGCTAAGGCTTTTTTATTTTTTTGATAGTAAGCAATATCCTTATCATTTAATTCCTTTAGCATGCTTGCATCTTTAATAGCAGCATGTTTGATGATTTCGGCAAAGCCATTTTCCCATTGATAGCTAGGCAAAGTTGACAAGAAGCTGTGGTCATATACTATAAAAGCAGGTTGACGAATTAGTCCTACCATATTTTTATACACCCCCACATCGATGCCATTCTTTCCACCAATAGCAGCATCTACCATCGCCAATAGGGTTGTTGGTACAAAACCAAATTGTACGCCGCGCATAAATACACCTGCCACATAGCCTACCATATCCGTTACCACTCCTCCGCCAACACCAATCAATACAGATTGTCTATTGGCGTCAAAATTCAATAAGGCTTCTATGATAAAATCAACTGTTGCTTGTTGCTTATGTATTTCTCCAGCAGGAATAACAATAGTAGGCTTCCCCTTAAAGACTTGTTGGTGCAAGGCATACACATTCTCGTCTGTGACATAAATAGCATTTGATTTATCCACCATTTTAGCTACGGATGCAAATTTGCCATCTAACACAAACTCAACTGTACTATTTGAAAATTTAACTTTCCAGTTTTTCATTTTAATCCATTTATAATAACTAAAATTGCTGGGAGTGCCATGCAATTTTAGCTATTCATAATTTTATTTTGTTGTTGGATACTTTCCATATGGACCGCATCCATGTATTTAGTGATAAAGTCGTCACTCAATCCCATTTTATTCCCTTTTGCAACCGCTCTTTCTAAAATTTCATTCCAACGATTGGTTTGAAGGATGGTGATGTCATTGTTCTTTTTGTACTCACCTATTTTTTGGGCCACTTTCATTCTTGTAGATAAAACTTGTAACAACTCATCGTCTAATTGATTGATTTGTTGACGTAATTTTTCTAGTGCAGTTTGAAATTCTTCAGAGGCAATATTTTCTTTTCTCCAACGAATGGCATCCAACATCTCCTTCAATACTTCTGGTGTGATTTGTTGTTTCGCATCACTCCAAGCATTGTCAGGATCAATATGTGATTCAATGATTAAACCATCAAAATCTAAGTCAATCGCTTGTTGCGCTACTTCTTGTAAAATATCACGACGACCACAAATATGAGAAGGATCATTGATCATTGGTACACCAGGAAAACGACGCTTCATCTCAATGGCTAGATGCCACATGGGTGCATTGCGGAATTCTGTATTACCATAAGAACTAAATCCTCTGTGAATTAATCCAAGTTCCTCAATGCCTGCTTTTGCAATACGCTCCATCCCACCTACCCATAATTCCAAATCGGGATTCAAAGGATTTTTAATTAACACAGGTACTTTAACGCCTCTTAATGCATCTGCAATTTCTTGTACACTAAAAGGGTTCACCGTCGTTCTTGCACCAATCCAAAGTACATCTACATCAAAATGCAATGCATCTTCTACTTGTTTACCAGTAGCCACTTCTACTGCAACGGGCAATCTGGTTTCCTTTTTTGCTTGTTGCAACCAAGGCAATCCTTTTGTACCAATGCCTTCGAAACTACCAGGTCTTGTTCTTGGCTTCCAGATACCTGCACGTAAAATATCTACTTTACCAGTAGCAGCTAATCGCTGCGCTGTTTGCATCACTTGTTCTTCTGTTTCTGCACTACAAGGACCTGAGATGATCAATGGTGTTTTCTTTAGTAAAATTCCCATGTTAACCAATTTAAAAATTAGAGATGTAATATTATTATCCTTCGTTACTGCCTCTTTGACCTCCACTATCTGCATCATTCATACGAATACGACGACCCTTATAGTTTTTACCATCTAAGGCTGAAATCATTTTTTTTGCAGCACCAGATTCAATTTCTATCCAGCTGTTCATGTCTCTCATATCTATTTTACCCAAGACTTCTTTTTTCAAATCACTCATGTCTAAAATAAATTGTAAGAAACTCGCTTTATAAAAACCATCTTTTGTTCCTAAGTTCACGAATAAACGAGTTGCGCCGCCAGTCCCTCTTGATTGGCTTCGACCTCCTCTGTCTCCGCGGTCTGCACCGCGATCTCTGCTGTCATTATTTGTTCTGTCTCCGCCGCTTCTGCGATCTGAGTATTCATTACGTCCTCTTTCTCTATTACGATCCTGCATGCCACCAACATCACGACGGCCTTTTTCAACCGCACGGATATTTAAGTCTGCTGCATTTTCATAATAGGCTAAAAAGCGATTGAACTCTAAAGCAGCAACGCGCTTCAAAATTTCTTCCTTTGTCATGTCGGCAAATTTTTCTGCTAACATTGGCACATAAGTTTCATAATCACCATGGCTCACATCGGTAGACATTAATTTATCCATTACATGGAAGAATTGTTTTCTACAAACATCTTTACCGCTAGGGATATCTAATTTATGGAAAGTGCTTTTGTTGATATTTTCAATTTGGCGTAATCTGTATGATTCTCTAGCATGTACAATAGAAATACAAATACCTTGGCTACCCGCACGACCTGTACGACCACTTCGGTGTGTGTATACTTCTACATCATCTGGTAATTCATAGTTGATAACGTGCGTAATCCCTTTTACATCAATACCACGCGCAGCCACATCGGTTGCAATTAACAATTGCAATGTTTTATCTCTGAATTGACCCATCACTCTATCACGTTGTTGTTGTGTCAAGTCACCATGGATGGCATCAATATCATATCCTTCACGTGTTAAACGCGCTGATACATCTTGCGCATCTGCTTTAGTTCGAGTAAAGATGATACCATAAATACCTGGGTTGAAATCGATGATTCTTTTTAAAGTCTCATAACGATACTGCGCCGAGGTTACATAATATTGGTGGTCGATACTCTTATTCGTTGCATTCACTTTACCAATCGTTACTTCCACTGGCTCTTTCATGTAACGCTTACTTACTTTTCGGATTTCAGTTGGCATGGTAGCACTGAATAACCAAATACTTTCACGGTTAGGTGTGTTCTTTAAGATAAACTCAATGTCTTCTTGGAATCCCATATTCAACATTTCGTCTGCTTCATCTAAAACAACGTATTCAATTTGATCAAGGTTAATGGCCTTACGCTCAATCAAGTCAATTAAACGACCTGGTGTAGCTACAATAATTTGCACCCCTCTTTTCAAATCTCTTATTTGCATTCCAATGGATGTACCACCATATACTGCTAAGACTTGAACACCAGGAACATGCTTTTTAAATAAATTAATTTCATTCACAATTTGCATACACAATTCACGTGTAGGACAAACCACCAAAGCTTGAGGATGCTTGTCGGCTGTTTTGATTAATTGAATCAATGGCAAACCAAATGCAGCTGTCTTACCAGTACCTGTTTGTGCCAATCCAATAAAATCCTTTGTTCCGCTAATTAAAACGGGAATAGAACGCTCTTGAATTTCTGTTGCATGCGTGTAGCCTAATTCGGTCACTGATTTTACCAATTGCTCATTCACGCCTAATTCAGCAAAGGTTTTTTTTGTCTTTACTGCTTCAATCAATTCATTCGTTGTATTCATCTCTTCTGTCTTCTTCATTTTTAATGTTTAAATTTCTTTTAAATTGAATTTTATTTTAAAATTCTTTTGATACCATTTGCATTTTCAATCAAGTCGGATAAGTAGTCAAAATTTTCTTTCTCAAGACATGACTTAAACTTTTTCAATTGACTGATATGCTCATTTAGCA
>JBDKGO010000028.1:0-16402 GCA_039798125.1 Bacteroidota bacterium
ATGCCTTCTTCGATTTCTTTTTTCACGTTATTTTTAGCATCATTGAATTCGCGGATACCTTTACCTAATCCACGCATGAATTCAGGGATTTTACGACCGCCAAACATGACTAAAATAACTATACCAATAATTAATAATTCTTGAAATCCTAAGTTGCCCATAATGTATCGTTTAGAACTATAAAGGTAATGCAAATAGCACAAAAAAAGGCCCTCGAATAGAGGACCTTTATATAATTTAAGCGATTGGGCTTAGAATCTTTTTTCTTTAATACGAGCACTCTTACCGCTTCTGTCGCGTAAGTAGTACAATTTAGCACGACGTACCTTACCAGACTTGTTTAAAACGATACCATCAATATTTGGAGATAAGAAAGGGAATAAACGCTCTACACCTACTCCATCAGAGATCTTACGAACGGTGAAAGTAGCTGTTGCTCCAGTTCCTTGGGTCTTAATTACATCCCCACGGAAACTTTGGATACGCTCTTTACCACCCTCTACAATCTTGTAGTTTACGGTAATATTATCACCAGCCTTGAATGCTGGATAAGATTTCTTTGCTGTTAATTGCTCGTGTACGAAGTTTACTGCTACGCTCATAATTCATTTTTTTTGCGGAGGGCAAAGGTAGGGTTACCCTTGCTATTCTCCAAATTATTTGAACCAAATATTAAAATCCATGCTTTTTAGGCCCGTTTTCCTTGTTATGCGCCTATCTAGCGATGTTTACAGCACGTTTTTCACGGATTACCGTTACTTTGATTTGACCAGGATAGGTCATTTCGGTCTGTATTTTTTGGGCAATTTCGAAGCTCAATTGATCAGATGATTGGTCTGTTACTTTTTCTGCTTCTACAATCACCCTTAATTCACGTCCAGCTTGGATGGCGTAAGCCTTCTCAACACCTTGATAACCAAGTGCTAAGTTTTCCAAATCCTTGATACGTTGGATATATTGTTGCATGATTTCACGTCTCGCACCTGGTCTTGCACCGCTAATAGCGTCACAAGCCTGGATGATTGGAGAAATCACATACTGCATTTCCATTTCATCGTGGTGGGCACCAATGGCATTCACCACCGCTGGATTCTCACCATATTTCTCGGCCAATTTAGCCCCTAGTAATGCGTGGCTTAATTCAGTCTCTTCATCCGGCACTTTACCTATATCGTGTAATAAACCGGCACGTTTTGCCAATTTAGGATTCAATCCCAATTCAGCTGCCATGATACCACATAAGTTAGCAGTCTCACGAGAGTGCATCAATAAATTCTGTCCATAAGAAGAACGGAAACGCATTTTACCAATGATACGAATCAATTCTTTATGTAAACCATGGATACCTAATTCAATCACAGTACGTTCTCCGATTTCAGCAATTTGCTCTTCTAACTGACGACGTGTTTTGTCTACCACTTCCTCGATACGCGCTGGGTGAATACGACCATCTGCCACCAATCTTTGTAAACTCAAACGTGCAATCTCTCTTCTCAATGGATCAAATGAAGATAATAAAATCGCTTCTGGCGTATCGTCTACAATCAAGTCAACACCTGTTGCAGCTTCAATCGCACGGATGTTACGACCTTCTCTACCAATGATCTGTCCTTTCATTTCGTCAGACTCTAAATTGAATACAGTGACTGTATTTTCAATTGCTACTTCCGCAGCTGTTCTTTGAATCGATTGGATAATGATTTTTCTTGCTTCCTTATTTGCTTTCTGTTTTGCATCTTCAATGATGTCTTGTTGTAAAGCCAAAGCCTGAGATTGTGCTTCGTTCTTTAAACTTTCAATCAATTGTTGTTTAGCATCTTCTGCGGTTAAATTTGCAATTTTTTCGAGACGACGAATATGTTCTTCTTGGTGTTTCTCTAATTCACCACGCTTAATATTCACTAAATCAATTTCACGATTTAATTTTTCTTTGATCGCTTCGTTGTCATTGATTTGCTTGTCTAAAACAACCGACTTTTGATTAATACTTAATTCGTGTTGTTTAATTCTATTTTCAGCTTCACCGATTTTCTTATTCTTTTCTAATATTTCACGATCGTGATCGGCCTTCAATTGAACAAAACGCTCTTTCGCTTCTAATTGTTTTTCTTTTTTGATGGTCTCGGCCCTTAATTCTGCCTCTTTTAGAATATTAGCTGCTTGATTTTCTGCGTCTTCCACCTGCTTTTTGGTGTTCTTGGCGAAAGCAAAACGCCCTATGAGTAAACCTCCTATTCCAGAGGCGCCCCCGATGATCAATAATAATATTGTTTGGTCCATTGTTTAATCTTGTTGTGTTAAATAAAATCACCCTACTTCTTCACTAAGGTTAGGCAACGAAGATAAACAATTAATGTAAAGATTGGACCGAATAGACCCAATAATGTGTTATAAGTTGGTATTTACTAGCACTTTATCAATAGAGGCGGACATGCTATCAATTTGGGCCTGTATCGCCTCAATTTCATATAGTTTTTGGCTATTTTGTTGCTGTTCTGTGGTGAACCATAATAGGACCATCGAGATGTAATCCTGGGTATCACTGCCTGCATAAAGGGTCTTGTACTCCAATAGTTTTTGGTTGATCAAGGCAGCGGTTTTACGCACAGCCTCCTCGTCCTTAGGGCTAATTTTAACCCTATAATTCCTGTCTGCAATCAATATGTTGACTGGAATTAAATTTTCCGGGGTATCGTTTAGTTGATCGGACATGGTTAAGGATTCAGGTTTTGAATACAGTGGTCAATTTCTCTGATAAAATCATCGATTTTCTTATTCAAAGCTGCTTTTTCTGCAGGGTCCATTTGTTGTGCTGGTCGCATCTGCGCTGTAATCAAGGCAGCTTGTTCATTTTTAAGTTCATTCTGGAGCTGAGTCATCACAAGTTGCTGCTCCGCCAAAGTCCCCTTCAATTGATGGTTTTCTTTCTCCAAGGCAAGTTGACGCTTTAGCAAAGCTTGCAGTTTTTCTTGGAGGCCCGATAAAGCGGTCTGTAGGTCAGACATGGAACTTTGTTTATGACTTGAAAGTACTTATTTTCTTATTTCTGCTTGAATATTTTTTTCAAAAGCAGCAATTAATTTTTTCATCATACCGTCAATCTCTGTATCCGTTAAAGTGGCCGATCCAGCATTGAAAACAAAATTAATAGCAACCGATTTTTTATTCAAGCCCAATTTATCACTTACAAAAATATCAAATACACGTGTTTCTTTCAAGGCATCTAACTGCACTGTTTTAATGGCTTGTTCAATCGCAGCATACGCGACAGATTGATCAATCACCAAAGCCAGGTCTCTTTCCACAGATGGATATTTAGAAATCTCTTGGTACTTCACAGAACCAGATAAATAAGCGTTCAATAAAGTTGTCAGATCAAAATTTAAAAACCCAACAGCTTGTTTGATATCGAACTGTGCTAATTTTTTAGCACCCACTGATTCAATCGTACCAAGAACCGTCTTTCCAGTAATCACTTCGAACTGCCCATGTCCAATTGGATTGTAATGCACTTTTTTCAATCCTAGTAATTCACAAATCGCCAAGGCAATCCCTTTAAGTACAAAGAAATCCTGCTCCGAAGCTTTTGCTCTCCAGCTGTCTTGCATTTGCTTGCCCGAAAGGTAGATGGCTAAAGTTTCTTGTTCTTGGTATTTCCCTGCAGCCGTCTTAGCATATATTTTGCCCATTTCAAAGAAAGAGATGGACTCGTTTTTTCTGTTGTTATTGTATGCAATGGTTTCTACGCCTGTTTCTAACATGGTAGGGCGCATCACATCCAAATCTGCACTTAAACTATTCAGCATTTTAACAGTTGTCTCCAATTGTTCTGCTGAAAAATATTTGCTATTGGTAATAGAGTTGGTTAAAATTTCTGTGTAACCACGCCCAACTAAATAGTTGGCAATTTTATTTTTAAACTGCTCTTTCGTTTCTAATAAATCTACGGATGGGCTAATGGTGATTGCCGTTGGAATTTCAATATTATCCAAGCCATCAATGCGTAAAATTTCTTCTACCAAATCTGCCGCAATGCTGATGTCAGGCTTATTATAAGGCACTGCCACTTGAATACTTGCTGCATCTTGATGCAATACTTCAAATCCTAAACTTGTTAAAATGGCCACTGCTTTATCAGATGCGTATTGCTTGCCACTTAATTTTTTTAAGTACGCAAAAGTCATGGCCACTTTCACTTTATCAGCAGGATTAGGATATACATCTACCACATTACTGCATTTACCACCAGCAATTTCTTGAATCATTGCTGCTGCTTTTTCAAGTACTTTAACAGTATTCGCAATGTCTACTCCTTTTTCGAAACGTGTTGCAGCATCCGTTCTCAATCCATGGTGCACCGATGTTTTACGAATATGTACATTTTCGAACCATGCGCTTTCTAAAAAAATGCTATTGGTAGATGCACTTACTCCGCTATGCAAACCACCAAAAACGCCAGCGATACACATTGGCTTTTCAGTATCACATATCATTAAATCCTCTGACGTTAATTTTCTTTCTTTTTCATCCAATGTAGTGAACAAAGTATTTTGAGCACATTTTTTTACGACCACTTTTTTGCCTTTAATTTTAGCTGCATCAAATGCATGCAAAGGCTGACCCGTTTCATGTAAAATGTAATTGGTGATGTCTACAATGTTATTGATAGACCTTGCGCCAATGGCTTGCAATTTATTTTTTAACCACGTTGGAGAAGGTCCCACTTTTACACCTTCAATTAAAATACCACTATACCTTGAACATGCTTCTGGATTTTCAATCACTACATCATAAGGTGCAATGGATGCATCGATGCTTGGTAATTGCTTGAAAGGACTAATAGGATCTGCTTTTGTTGCATGGTAGGTTAAATAGGCACAAACATCTTTTGCGACGCCGTAATGACTCATCGCATCCATCCTATTTGGCGTCAATCCTATTTCATAAATCCAATCCTGATAATAATCATACAATTCCGCCACAGGTGTGCCTACTTTCATCGCTGCATCTAAAACCATAATACCAGCGTGGTCTTCACTTAAACCAATTTCATCTTCTGCACAAATCATCCCTTCACTTTCTTCACCTCTTATCTTAGCCAATTTCATGGTGATTGGTGCACCAGTTTTTGGATAAATGGTGGTGCCTATTTGTGCAACCACCACTTTTTGTCCTACGGCCACATTGGATGCGCCGCAAACAATATTCAATGGACGGTCTCCGCCCACATTTACTTTAGTCAGTTTTAATTTGTCAGCATTTGGGTGTTGCACTAATTCAAGTACTTCCCCAACCACTAGACCCTGAAGTCCACCTTTAAAGTTTTCGTACATTTCTAAGGATTCAACTTCTAAACCTATCGATGTCAATATGGTAGATAATTCTTCTTTGGGAATGGGAGCTGGTAAATATTCACACAGCCAGCGATAACTAATGGTCATGATGCTACTTTAAGGTATGCTTCAAAAATACAAATTTATGTTTAAATAACCCGTGCATAACCTATGAATAACCCGTTAATAACTGTAATTTTAATGTGCAAATCCCTTTAGAATGGGCTGTGAATAAGCGTATTGGATAATTAAATTTCGAGATGCCGAATTTTGAAAGGATTTTCGCAGTAAGAAAAGCAAGTATCATTATGGCCCTACCTAACCTCAATACAAGATCAACAACAAGGAAAAAAACAAGTTCTGTAGATGTGAGTGCTATGATGTATGGGAAAATTCCACCACAAGCAAGAGAGCTTGAGGAAGCGATTTTGGGTGGTATTCTTTTAGAGAAAAGTGCATTTGATACGGTGACAGAAATTTTGAAGCCGGAATGTTTTTATGTAGAAGCGCATCAAATGATTTTTCAGTCGATGCAAAGTTTACAACAAAAGAACATGCCAATCGACATGTTAACGGTGGTAGAAGAATTAAAAATGCGCGAGTATTTAGACCAGGTTGGTGGCGCTTATTATATTTCTAAATTAACCAACGTAGTTGTTTCTACTGCAAACATAGATGCGCATTCTAAAATTGTTTTACAGAAATTTATTCAAAGAGAACTGATCAGAATTAGCGGCGAAATTATTAGCAATTCTTATGAAGACAGTACGGATGTTTTTGATTTGTTAGACGAGAGCGAAACAAAAATGTTCAATATCACCAATAACTATTTAAAGAAAAACTTTGTAGACATTGGAAATGCTTTAGCAGAATCAATTACACGTATTGATGAATTAAGAACTAAAAAAGATGAAATATCTGGTGTGCCTAGTGGATTCGCATCATTGGATCGAATCACTTTTGGATGGCAGCCAACAGACTTAATCATTTTAGCAGCCCGTCCTTCTGTGGGTAAAACTGCATTTGCATTGAACCTTGCGCGCAATGCAGCATTGCATCCTACAAAGCCTCAGGGTGTTGGATTCTTTAGTTTGGAGATGAGCGCCTCTCAGTTAGTGCAACGTATTTTGAGTGCGGAGAGTGAAATTAAAATGGAAAAAATTTCGAGAGGTAAATTAGAAGATTACGAATACCAACAATTACATACAAAGGGTATCAACCGATTAGAGTCTGCACCAATTTATATTGACGATACTGCTGCCTTAAATATTTTTGAGTTCAGGGCAAAAGCAAGAAGGTTGGTGAACAAACACGATGTTAAAATCATCATCATTGACTACTTACAATTAATGAGCGGTAGTGGTGATAGAAATTCAAATAGAGAACAAGAGATTAGCAATATCTCTAGAAGTTTAAAAGCCTTGGCAAAAGAATTGAATGTACCGATCATTGCCTTGTCACAGTTGAGTCGTGCTGTGGAAACCAGAAAAGAAAGTAAGATGCCGCAGTTGAGTGATTTACGTGAATCAGGTGCAATTGAACAAGATGCAGATATGGTCATGTTCATTTACAGACCAGAATATTATGAAGTGATGAGCAACGAGATGGGCGAATCTACAATGGGTGAAACACATATCAGGATTGCGAAGCATAGAAATGGCTCATTGGATTTGGTCAAATTAAGAGCAAGATTAGACGTGCAGAAATTTGAAGAATGGGACGGTGCCACTGGCATACCTGGACTAAGTAATAATTATAAACCACTCTCTTCTAATTTAGGCGGATCAGATGCCCAAGATGGTGGAAGATTTTTTATTCAAGGAAGCAAAATGAATGGCGGAGAATTTGACGATGACTCAAATGAGGATCAACCATTCTAAACCGAATCTATGTCAGTGCCCTATTTTTACGAACCATTGATTGCTACTGGAATGACTCAGTTTACGCTGAGTGAAACCTCTAGTAAACATTGTGTTCAAGTGCTTAGGATGGATGTGGGTGAACAGATAGATATCACCAATGGACAAGGGGGTTTATTTCACGCAAGTATTCAGGTGGCGCATAAAAAGAATGCATTAGTTACAATTACAAAGTCCTCACAAACTGACCGTCCTAAGCAACAATTACATCTAGGAATTTCTGTATTAAAAAATGCTGTGCGTTTAGAATGGCTTTTTGAAAAGGCAACAGAGATTGGCGTGATAAGTATAACCCCTTTAGTTTGTGAAAGAACGATTCACGAACGTTTTAAATCTGAAAGGATGCAGCAGATCATACAGTCTGCCATGATTCAGAGCCAACAAACTTGGTTGCCTATATTGACAGCGCCCATACCCTTAAAGGAATTCATAGCTAAGGCGAGTGCTACTCAAAAACTCATCGCACACTGTGAACCTTTGCCTAAAACATTCATCAAATCCATTAAACCAAGTGATGACTTATTGCTTTTAATTGGCCCCGAGGGCGACTTTGCTCCTTTAGAAATAGAAGCTGCCATTGCAAATGATTTTACACCCATTGATCTTGGCCCAACTAGACTCAGAACAGAGACAGCAGGTATTTTTGCGTTAAGTTGCTTAAAAAATTTCTAATTTGCAAGTATGAAAGTCATCGAAGTCAATACACCCGAATTAGATCATTCTTTTGTACTCATCAATGCCCTTATGAATAAGGACAATCCAAATTATATTCGACCATTAGACAATGAAGTGTTGGACACTTTTAATCCTGCTAAGAATAAACTTTTCAAAGATGGTGCTGCAAAAAGATGGATTGTTCAAGACGAAACTGGCAAGACCCTTGGCCGAATAGCAGCATTTCATTATAAAAAATACATCAATAAAGGCACGGAGTTTCCAACAGGATGTGTTGGCTATTTTGATGCTATCAATGATCAACAAATAGCGAACTTATTATTTGATACAGCAAAAGCATGGTTAATTTCCGAGGGCATGGAAGCGATGGATGGACCAGTCAATTTTGGAGATCGAGATAAATGGTGGGGACTGATGGTAGAAGGCTTTGACAGAGAACCTATGTATGGCATGTCTTTCAACCCTTCTTATTATGAAACCTTATTTGCGAATTATGGTTTTGAAAATTTCTATAACCAATTTTATTACCGAATATCACTTTCAGATAGCTTGCCAGATAGATTCAAAGAGCGCTATGAAAAATTCAATGCAAAGGAAGGTTACAGCGTTGAACACCTAGATAAAAAACGTTTAGACAAATTCGCCAATGACTTTGTACATATTTACAATACCGCATGGGCGCAACATGGAGAAGCAAAAGCCATTACGAAGGATCAAATCATGAAGCTATTTAAAACCCTTGGCCCAGTAATGGATGAGCGCATGATACGATTTGCTTATTATAATGAAGACCCCATTGCCATGTTTATCAATATCCCAGATGTAAATCAATACTTTAAGCATTTTGATGGACAACTAGGATGGAAGCAAAAAATTCATTTGATGTGGATGAAGTTTCGGAAAACAAATAAAAGATTAACAGGGTTGGCATTTGGCGTGGTACCAAAATTTCAATCATTAGGGATTGATAGCTATTTAATCTATTCTACTTCTATACTACTTGATCAAATCAAAGTTTACAATGAATATGAAATGGGATGGGCTGCAGATTGGAATCCCAAAATGGTCAATATATACAAGAGTCTTGGTGCCGATCCAAGCAGACGCATGGTCACCTTTAGGCATATTTTTGACACCCAAAAACACCCATTTGAGCGTCATCCAGTAATGGAATATAAGAGTCCAAACCAGGCCAGTTAAGGATTTCGGAAATGGGGGATAAGATTTATACCCTAGCTCTAAAAATTACCTATTGATGCAGTATATTGCAGCTCAAGTATGGAGAATTTTATCGTATCAGCAAGAAAGTATCGTCCTCAAAACTTTAATACAGTGGTGGGGCAATCTCATATTACCACTACATTAAAGAATGCGATCTTAAACCAACACCTAGCACATGCATTTTTGTTTTGTGGACCAAGAGGTGTAGGTAAAACAACTTGCGCACGTATTCTTGCAAAAACAATTAATTGTACCAATATCACAAAGGAAGGTGAAGCTTGTAACCAATGTGAAAGTTGTGTGTCTTTTGAAAAAGGCGCAAGTTTAAATATCCATGAATTAGATGCGGCGAGTAATAACTCTGTGGACGATATCAGAACACTTGTAGAGCAGGTACGTTTTGCACCACAAGCAGGTAAATACAAAGTATATATTGTGGATGAGGTACACATGTTAAGCACGAGTGCCTTTAATGCATTTTTGAAAACATTGGAAGAACCACCACCCTACGCCATCTTCATTTTAGCAACCACCGAAAAACATAAAATCCTTCCAACCATTTTAAGTAGATGTCAAATATTTGACTTTAAAAGAATTGTGCCAGAAGATACGGTGAAACATTTAGAAGAAATTGTAGAAAAAGAACATATCAAGGCCGAAAGAAATGCTTTGCAATTGATTGCTCAAAAAAGCGAAGGCTGTATGAGGGATGCGTTAAGTATTCTTGATAAAATTGTAAGCTTCTCAAATGGGGCATTGACTTATGAAAATACCTTAGAGCATTTAAATATTTTAGACGAGGGTTATTTCTTTAAATTACTAACCCACCTTACAGAACAGGACTTAACTAGTGCGATGTTACTGTATGACGAAATCAATCAAAAAGGTTTTGAAGGGGATACGGTGCTATATGGTATGGCTGCATTTATTAGAAATATCCTTGTGTGCAAAGATAAAGCCAGCGCACATTTGCTTGAATCTATTGAGGGATGGAGAGACCAATACCTAGCTGCTGCCGAAAAAATTGGCACACCCTATTTAGTGAGTGCCTTGAATATTTTAAATGAATCCGAGATTCAATTTAAAATGGCGCGTAATAAAAGATTGCATGTAGAATTGGCTTTGATTAAACTCAATTTTTTACAACATGCAATTGAATTAAGTATGGAGGATGGCCAACTAGTAAAAAAAAAACTAGTTGATAGCCACTACCCTATTCGCACTAAAAAAATCATTCCGTTAAGTAATATTGTCGTGAACGCCGAGGCTAAATTAGTCATTGAGACTGCAGCGCCGGCAGCGAATCCAATATCCAATCCAATTGCTTCTACAAAAGCGACTACTCCTCCAGTTCAAAATAGCCAGGCAACAAATCCATCTAGTCAACCAATTGTTCCTGCGATTGGCGGCAAAAAGAGTTTATTAGCTGTATTACAACAGAAATACGGAAACGATTATAATATTGAGGAAGTAAAAGATGCCATTTCGCTCAACATGGAGACATTGCAAGCATGTTGGAACGACTACGCTGTTAAAATGGAGAAAGAACTAAAACACTCGGTGGCAGGTACTTTTAAAATTGCAATACTTGAGATAGAAGACCCTACACATTTTACCATCACCGTGCCAGCATTGACAGCGCAGAAATTTGTGGAACAAGAAAGAATGAGTTTAATGGAAACCATTTGGGAGCGCTTTCAAAATAGGGCAATCCAATTTAGTATACTTGTAGATGCGAGCGAAAAGGAAGATGTGCCATTGCATTTAAAACTCAATAGCAAACAAAAATTTGAACATATTGCAAAGCAATATCCGTTAGTTCAACAGCTAAAAGAACGCTTGAATTTAGAAGTGAATTTTTAAAGCTTAGGTTTACAATTTTGCTTTAGCAAAACCTTTCTGCTTCAAATATTGAAATACTTTTTGACGATGATCTCCTTGAATAATTATTTCACCATCTTTCACTGAGCCGCCAGTACCACAAAAGTTTTTTAGTGCTTTACTCAATGCTTCTAAATCCGCATCTGCACCTTCAAATCCATACACGATCGTCACTGTTTTACCCGCTCTATGTTTGGTTTCTAAAATGACCCTGAGTAATTGATCTTCTGGGGCAAGGGTCTGCTTTTCTTCCTCGGCATTAGGTTGTATATAATCCGGGTTGGTACTATACACCAATGGTATACTCGAAAAACTATTAAAGGTATTTTTTGGCTTTTTACGCATCTTCTTTTTACTAAAAATTAAGCAACTAGTTCACCCTCATGCTCACAATCATAAATCCTTTCTTAGTGGATTGAAGCAATAAGGTCAAATTGTATTTTTGTTGACTGGATAATAATTTACCAGTGAGGTATAAAGTATTTCCTAATTTTCTTTCAGCACTTTTTTCAAATCCAACAATATTTTTTTGATTAAAGAAAGCTTGTAAGGTTTCATTGGCTTGTTGCGCATTCAAAGGCTTGGCTGCCACTTGGTCTAAAATGCTTGACTCTACCTGATTGTCCCAAAAAATTTGCAAAGCACTAAAGTTACCTGTTTGCAAATGTTGCACCAATAATTCTGTTTCATTTTGTGCATTCGCGCAAATGCTACAGTGCAAAAGGGCTAATACAACTAGTATTTTGGATATTAACTTCATTTTTGTCTATTATAGTAGGATAAAGTTTGTAATGTGCCTAGTATTTTGAAACTTTGCGATATAAAAATAAACAAATTATAAGCAGGCGGTATTAAAAGTTAAAGAATATGTCAAAAAAGGTAATATTAGTAATTATGGATGGATGGGGATTGGGTCAGGTTGCAAAGGCGGATGCAATTCAACATGCGCATGTTCCTTTCGTAACAAGTCTCTACCAACAATATCCTAATACAACTTTAGTCACCTGTGGCGAGGAAGTGGGTTTGCCCGATGGACAGATGGGTAATAGCGAAGTAGGTCATTTGAATTTAGGTGCAGGCCGTATCGTTTACCAAGAATTACAAAGAATCAATGTCGCAATAAAAACTGGTGAATTTGCAAGTCATCCAACACTGATTCAATCCATTCAATATGCTAAGGAAAACAACAAGCCCCTGCATTTAATTGGTTTAGTGAGTGATGGTGGCGTACATGCACATACACAACATTTAAAAGCATTATGTGATCTATGTAAGTCGGAGGGGTTGACCAATGTATTTATTCATGCGTTCACCGACGGTCGTGATACAGATCCAAAAAGCGGACAATGTTATGTTGAATCATTAGAAACACATTTGAAAAAGTCGGTTGGTAAAATTGCCAGTGTAAGTGGCAGGTATTATGCCATGGACAGAGACAAACGTTGGGAGCGTGTTCAATTAGCATACAATGCCATGGTAAAAGGTACTGGAAGTAACGCTTCTAGTGCACTTGAAGCCATTCAAGCAAACTATGCAAAAGACGTTACAGATGAATTTATATTACCGACTGTCATCACCGAAAATGGACAACCTATTGCAACGATACAAGATGGGGATGCAGTGATTTGTTTTAATTTTAGAACCGATCGTTGTAGAGAAATCACAGAAGTATTGACGCAAAAGGATTTCCCTGAATTGGACATGCATGCACTAAAATTGCATTACACAACGATGACAAAATACGATGAGACATTTAAAAATGTGCATGTTGTATTTGAAAACGATAATTTAATCAATACTATAGGTGAAGTATTGGCAAAAAATAATAAAAAGCAAATTCGCATTGCTGAAACAGAAAAGTATCCTCATGTCACTTTCTTTTTTAGTGGTGGAAGAGAGCAACCTTTTGAAGGGGAAACAAGAATCATGGCGGCCTCCCCTAAAGTGGCCACTTATGACTTACAACCAGCAATGAGTGCTGCTGAATTAACAGACAAAATCTTACCTGAAATCAATGCAGGCAACCCAGACTTTATTTGTTTGAACTACGCCAATGCAGATATGGTAGGTCATACAGGTATTTTTAGTGCAGTGGTAAAAGCAGTTGAAACAGTAGATGCCTGTGTCGAAAAAGTAGTGACAGCTGGATTAAACAATGGCTACACGATTTTCTTGACTGCAGATCATGGTAATGCAGATTTTATGTTGAACGAAGATGGTAGTCCAAATACCGCACATTCATTGAATCTAGTTCCTTTCTTTATCATTGATCAAAATTGGAAAGGCACTATTCAACCAGGTAAATTAGGCGATCTTGCCCCAACTATTTTAAAAATGATGGAATTACCAATTCCTAAGGAGATGACAGGTACGGTTTTAATCTAAGCGTACATGCTTCCTCAAATAACACAATGAAAATACATAAAGCAACCTACCTTATCTCAAGTCCTAATTACGATCAGTGCCTTGCTCTTCAAGCACCGGAATATGCATTTATTGGAAGAAGTAATGTTGGTAAGTCCTCTATCATCAATGCTATTTGTGGTCAAAAAGGATTGGCTAAAACCTCTTCTGCTCCTGGGAAAACACAATTGATCAACCATTTTGAAATCATCAGCAATGAAGTGGTAAAAGGGCGTCAAGAGAAATGGTATATCGTGGATTTACCTGGCTATGGCTATGCTAAAGTATCCCAAAGTAGTCGTCGTAGATGGGAGCAAATGATTGAAAATTATTTACGTAAGAGGCCGAATTTAAATATGGTATTTGTGTTGATTGATTCTAGACATAGTCCTCAAAAAATTGATATTGAATTCGTTGAACAATTGTTTCAATGGCAGATTCCATATACCCTTATATTCACAAAATCTGATAAACTTACTACCTTATTTACCAGAAGGATTTGTAACCAGTGCAGAGAAAAAATTAGGCACCGAAGAAGTGCTTAACTGTATCGCACGTTATAATCTACTTTACAACGAAGACAAAGCCAAAAATTAATATGAAAATTCTTATCCAATACATCAAGCCATTTAAAGGCTTGGTTTTATTAGCCTTTTTACTTGCAGCGATCAACCAAACCTTTTCTTTATTTGATCCAATGATCTTTGGAAAACTGATTGATGAATTTGCAAAAAATCCATTTTTAGACCCTTCAGGCAATGTTCGCACACAAGCCATGTTCTTAAAAGGCGTGGGCAATATGTTATTATTGTTAGTTGGAACAGCAATGGTGAGTAGAATCGCAAAAGCTTTTCAGGACTATATCGTGAATGTGATTATTCAAAAATTTGGCGCCGCCTTGTTTACAGATGGATTAAAGCATTCCATGCAATTGCCCTATCAAGCTTTTGAAGATCAAAGAAGTGGTGAAACCTTATCCATCCTTACTAAGGCCCGTGCTGATTGTGAAAAATTCATCAGTTACGTGATCAATGTAGTTTTTGGTATTGTAGTAAGTGTGGTGTTTGTTTCTATCTATGCCACTCGTTTACACTGGTCTATCGTACCAATTTATATTGGAGGTGCAAGTATGATTGCGTATGTCACTAATTTATTAAGCAAGAAGATCAAAGTCATTCAGAAGAACATCGTAAAAGAAACCACAAGTTTAGCGGGTACGACCACAGAAAGTTTAAGAAATATTGAATTGGTAAAAAGTCTTGGTTTAACGACTCAAGAAATTAATAGATTGAATAACAATACCTATAAAATATTAGCACTTGAATTAAAGAAAGTAAAAAACATACGTTCCTTGAGTTTTATACAAGGCACGATGGTCAATGCTTTAAGACAAGTAATCACATTCACTTTAATGTGGTTGATTTTTAAGGAAATTTTGACAGTAGGTCAATTGATCTCTTTACAGTTTTATAGCTTCTTTATTTTTGGACCATTGCAAGAAATTGGTAGTATAATCATGAGCTATAGAGAAACCGAAGCGTCTTTGAATAATTTTGATGCTTTGATGAAAAAACCAATTGATACGCCACCTGCAAACCCTATCGCGATTGGCGAGATTGAGCAATTGGCATTTAAACAAGTAGGGTTCCAACACCAAACTGCTAATTTTAAAGCGATCGATCAAATTAGTTTTGAAGCTAAAAAGGGCGAAACAATTGCCTTTGTTGGGCCATCTGGAGCAGGTAAAAGTACTTTGGTAAAATTATTAGTTGGTTTATACGAACCACAAGAAGGAGAGATTTTAATGAATGGCGTGAATACAGCACAAATTGATATGAGCGCACTTAGAAACCAAATTAGTTTTGTAACCCAGGATACACAACTTTTTGCTGGTACCATCAAGGAAAATTTAGCATTCGTTGCACCAAATGCCACAGAGGAAGAGATGTTATTGGCTTTAACCAAAGCAAGTTGTGCCAATATTTTAGATAAAGGTGGCAATGGCTTAGCCACAGTCATTGGAGAAGGTGGATTAAAATTAAGTGGTGGTGAAAAACAAAGACTTTCTATTTCACGCGCTTTACTAAGACATCCACATTTATTGATTTTTGACGAAGCCACTTCTTCGTTGGATAGTTTAACCGAAGAGTCTATAACTGATACCATCCGTGACCTGTCTAAAGAAAGAGAACAAATCACCATCATGATCGCGCACAGACTAAGCACGATTATCCATGCAACAAGAATTTATGTATTGGAAAAAGGCACCGTGATTGAATCTGGCAACCACCAAAGTTTATTAGAAGAGAAGGGGCTGTATTACGCGATGTGGAGACAACAAATTGGAGAACGTAAAGGAAACAACTAATAAGGATTGATTAAAGTCACTTATTTTTCGTCTCTTTCGAATTTCTTTTTTAAGTAATCCAAAACAGTTGGGTCTTCTAGTCCTTCCATGTCACTTAATTCTAGTTCGAGTGCTTTTGTACTCAGCCGAATTTCAACCAATGAAATAAAAATAGAGATTGAAAAAGTGATTAGACTTACAGCAAATATAAATTTTGCAATGTCTTGGTAATGAATAAATATAAAAAACATCGAAAGCAAGGACAATAACAAGGACGCAACACCATAAGTTTGCATTCTCTGAATGAGCTTAATTCTATATTTAAGATTCTTAATTTGACTAAAGATCACTAAGCGATTTTCCTCTTGTTGATACTTATCATGCAAAGCCCTTACACGGTTAGACAAAGCCAAAAATCGATTGGTATAGGCCAACATGATCAGACTAATAGCTGGGAATAGTAAAGCTGGGATATTCACTGAAAGTTCCATGATATAAAAATAGTAAAAATAAACCGGTATTTTTGCATCGTCCCTATGGAGAAAGAGCAGTTTAAGAAAATACAATCTAGCATCCCGCAAGAACCAGGCATTTATCAATATTTTGATGATAAAGGCAAACTA
>JBDKGO010000029.1:0-13310 GCA_039798125.1 Bacteroidota bacterium
GCTATAATAGTTATATGAGCGAGCGGAAGAAATTGGCAGTGATAGACGGTAAGTCAGTTTTTTACCCGCCTGCCAAGCATGGCGGGCAGGTCGAGGCGGGAGGCAATCGTGCCAGAAGTTAGGAAGAAACTTGCAGTAATCGATGGAAAATCTGTATTTTACAGGGGCTACTATGCAATGCCGAATCTTACTTCTGCTGACGGTACACCAACAGGCGGAGTCTATGGGTTTGCTACTCTTGCGATTCAGTTAATGAAGCAGTTGAAACCAGATTATGTTGCGGTGGCGTGGGACAAGCCTAAAACAAATATTAGAAAAATTTACCCAAGATCTAGCCATTAAGGAGCAACTTGAATTCATAGGATTGTATACATCAACAATAATTCCAAATCAATTCAATTCCAATGCAAGCATCTTACAATGGCTATTAGAAGGCAAATGGAAACTCGAAGCAACAGATAAAGATTTAGTGGTAATGTTGCACGAAATTGAATACAGCATTGGTTCGCGTCAATTTAAATTGGATAGTAGCATGGTGTTAACTGGATCAGATGCAATCAACACAGCCATGGCCACCACAGTTGGACTACCATTGGCGATGGGTGTATGTGCTTATTTAAAAGGCGAAATAAAAATGACAGGTTTACATATCCCTATTGACGCCAGAATTTATCAACCAATTTTAAAAAGTTTGGCAGAGGAAGGGATAGTTTTTCGGGAAACCTTAACGAGTTATTAAGCCAATTTTCCATTTACTTCCCATTCAAAATCTAATTGACGTTTGTCTAAATTGGCAGCTGCAACTTTGACGATGACTTTATCACCCATATTGAACTTTCTGCCCGACCTTGAACCAACTAAAGCATAGTCTGCTTCAACCAATCTAAAATCATCAAATCTAGATAAGCTTGCAATGGACACTAAGCCTTCACATTTGTGTTCCACAGTTTCTACAAAAAATCCAAAACTAGCTACCCCACTAATGATGCCTTCGAAACTATGTCCCAAATAATCACGCATGAATTCAACTTGCTTGTATTTATTGGCTGCACGCTCTGCTTCCATCGCTGCTCTTTCGCGCATGCTACAATGTGCGCATTTTTCCTCTAACCCTTCGTCATTTATGGCATTACCCATCAATACACTTTGTACAATTCTATGCACAAGCACATCAGGATATCGACGTATCGGAGAAGTGAAATGACAATAATGTTCAAAGCCTAAACCATAGTGTCCAATATTGTTGGTGGTATAGACTGCTTTGGCCATTGTACGAATACCCAATTGCTCCAATACATGTTGCTCTGGCTTGCCTTTGGATGCCAACATTAAATTGTTAAAGCTATGTGCGATATGGTCTGGAGAATCAATATTAAAAGGATATCCATGCTTTTTAGCAAATACCACAAATGGATTTAATTTGTCTTCGTTCGGTTGATCATGCACGCGATAAGGGAAAGGCAAAATTTCTTTTTTCACTTTCACTGTACCCATTTTTTCCGCAATCAATTGATTGGCTTTTAACATCAATTCTTCGATCAATTGATGCGATGCTTTGCTTTCTTTTACCGTTATTCCAGTTGGTTTTCCATTGGCATCTAAAGTAAATCGAACCTCCTGTGATGAGAAATTGATGGCGCCATTTTCGAAACGTTTTTTTCTCAAATTTTGGGTATAATCATGCAACCATAAAATCACTTCCTTATGGTCGCCTTCTTTTGTTTCTATAATTTCTTGCACGTCCTCATAAGTAAATCGGCGATCAGAAAAGATCACTGTTTTGCCATACCAAGTATGCACAATCTTGCCTGTCGCATCAATTTCAAAAGTGGCTGAGAAAGTTAATTTTTCTTCCTTAGGTCTTAATGAACATAATTCATTCGAGATTCTTTCTGGCAACATTGGATACACACGATCTGGTAAATACACCGACGTGGCTCTTTCATAAGCTGCTTTATCCACCGCAGTGCCTGGTTGTACAAAATGACTTACATCTGAAATATGCACGCCAATTTCTATATGCCCATTGTCTAAATGTTGGAATGAAATAGCATCATCAAAATCTTTTGCATCCACAGGATCAATGGTGAATGTCAAAACCTTACGATAGTCTTTTCGTTTTGCAATTTCTTCGGGGGTGATTTTATCAGAAAGTGTTTTAGCAAAAGCCAACACCTCTCCATCAAATACCAACGGAAATCCTGATTCCGCCACGATAGATTTCATGGCCATATCGTTTTCTTTCTCTGGTGTAAATATTTCTAAAACTTCTCCTTCTGGTTTTTTATTTGAGTTCTCCCATTTAGTCAATTGTACAATCACTTTATCACCCGTCTTAGCGCCCTTTAATTTATCCATTGGGATATAAATATCAGGCATTGGATGCATGGTATTGGGTAAGAAGAAAGCATGGTGTTGCATAATTTGCATGGTACCCGAAAAAGAGACTTGTTTTCTTTTAACAATCTCTACCACTTTACCTTCTTTCTTTCCAGAGCCCTGTCTTATCTTGGTAATTTTAACACGGACTTCGTCTCCTTTGAGAGCCGTATTGAAATCGGTTGGAAATACTAAAATATCTTGTTCTAATCCTTGTACGATAATAAAACCCATGCCAGATTTGGCAATATCTAAAACCCCTTTATACGTTGTCGTTAAATGAGTCTGTTTTGTAGTTGTTTTTGACTTCTTTTTGTCTTTTTTACTGTTCATTAGCTTGTTGATGAAATTGTGCTACAAAATCAATGACCAATTGATTAAATTCAGTTGCTTGATTAAATAGAAAGAATGGTTTGATTGGTAGTACATACAATGGCATATCATTTAATTCATTGGTATACTTTACTAATCTAACGGCATCTTTTTCTGTAGTAAGAATAAGCTTACTTTTTGCATTAATCTGTTCAAATTTATTGCGTATCTCATTTAAATCTTCTATCGAGAAAATATGATGGTCGCTGTAACTTAATTGATAATAAGTGTGTGTATTTTCGTGTAAATAATTTTTTAAAGGAATGGGGTTCGCGATACCACAAACCAATAATACCTCATCTCGCATCGTCAACACCCATTGGTCAGATGGATTGTAAATATGATAAGGTGTTTCGTAAGCAATGGCTGTAAAAAAAACTGATTGATGTTGTTCTGGATACAACTTTTCTAACACCTCCGCTTTATCAGCCTCAGTCATATCCAAAGGACATTTAGTAACCACAATAATATTAGCGCGCTTTGCAGATTTTCGTTCGTCCCTAAGGTCTCCAGTTGGGAAAAAGAAATCATCGCAATACAGGTTATCATACTCAGTTAAAAGAATACTAAAATGCGCATCTATCTCACGGTGTTGAAATGCATCATCTAATATCACTGTTTGTAAATCTGGGATGTCTTGGATCAATTGAGGAATGGCTTCGATACGTCGCTCTCCTACCGCCACGCCTACCTTGGGAAATTTTAAATGAAACTGCATCGGCTCATCCCCAATTTCTAATGCGGTGGATTGATCCGTTGCTAATGCATACCCTTTGGTTTTTCGTTTATAGCCCCTACTTAATGTAGCAGTTTTAAATTCTGTAGAAAGGATGGATAATAAATGCTCTACCATGGGTGACTTACCAGTGCCTCCTAAAGAAAGATTCCCGACACATATGATCGGTAAATTAAAATGCACTGACTTTAAATATTTTTTAGCGTACATCCAATTGCGCAATGTCACAATCCAGCCATAAACGATGGCAAAAGGTAAGAGTAGTACTCTAAAGGATTTTAAAAAAATATTATTCAAATGCATAGGTATTCCACGGCGTGATACAACATGACAAAGGTACGTCAAATTCGTTGGTATCAGTGAAATTGTCCATTGGTTCAAAGTAAGACACCCCTATTTTTTGTAAGCCTTTATTGGCTTTTGATAAGTAACGATCATAATATCCTTTTCCATAGCCAACACGATGTCCTTTTTGGTCAAAACCAAGTAATGGAACCAACATCGTATCAATCAATTCGGGTGCTACTTGGTTGAATGGCAAAGGTTCTTGAATACCATATGCATTCAGCTGCAAGGTCTCTGTTTCAAAATAAAAATCCATTTGATGTCCATCGGTTTGAACAATTGGATAACAGAATCGGATGAATGGATACAAGGTCTTGATGTATTTTTCGAATAACAAAGTATTGGGTTCATTCTTATTGGCTAAAGGATAAAAACTAGCAAGAACGGATGTCATCGACCAATCGATGCGTTGAAATTGAATGAGCAATAGATCATCCATCTTCATGCATGCTGATTCAGTTAATGCAGCTCTTTTTTGGGATAATATGTGACGCGCTTCGGCCTTTGTTATATGCATTCGAAAAAACTAAAAATAGTGGCTCCGTAATTTCTTTGGAAACTATAGCCTTCAAATGTTTTATAGTCATTACGTGGAGTATGTTCCAAAATAAAATAGCCTTTTGGACTAATCAATTTCTTTTCAACAATGATTCTTGGTAAATCATCAATGGTATTTAAAGCATAGGGCGGGCCTGCAAAAATGATATCATATTGTTGATTGCAAGTAGCTAAAAACTGAAAGACATCCATTTGTATGGTCATTGCATTTTCAATTTTCAAAAAATCGATATTCTTTTTAATGAAGTCAAGCATTGTTTTATCCTTCTCTACAATGGTCAATTGTTCGGCACCTCTTGAAGCTAGTTCGTAGCTAATACAACCAGTCCCGCCAAATAAGTCTAAAGTAAGGGCACCATCTATGGCCACTCTATTATGTAAAATATTAAACAACCCTTCTTTCGCAATATCTGTTGTGGGTCTAGTATGCGGCATATTGGTTGGTGGATGAATCCTTCTTCCGCCGTATTTCCCTGAAATAATTCTCATGAGTACAACTTAAAAGATAAAATAAGGCGCGTAATGATGATTTGGATAGTCCGTATTTAAGGTAGCTCCAATACCCTCATCTGGCACCTGTTGCATATGCGCCCCAGCAAAATAACTAGCTAATGCTTGCATCCATAAATCCCTTTCTGCACTGTACCCAATTACATTCAAATTTGTATCCTTAGGTTGAATATTTGCTTGAATACAAGCGTTCAACACCAGGTATTGATTTTGATCGTCCCCACTTTTATTAAAATAATTTACAAAATGTGGTTTGCCATTTTGAATGATCAACAAAATAAAATAATTGTTAAATATAGTAATACAAACCCCATCCCCTTGATTAGAAGATACTAGACAACTTAAATAATTGATCCATTTGCCAGTTGGAAAAGACCTCGTTAATAAAGTACTTAAAGCATCTGGCACGCCATAAACCAAAACTTGTTCTTGCCCAATTTTTTGCAATTGTAGTTCTTCTTCCATTTTTGTACCTACAACCAGACTAAATTCATTGTGGTAAAATGCATCTGCGCCAGTGTGCACAGTTTTAGTTAATAAGGTTCTTTTTGTATTCATCACAAATTGAACCTGTCTATAATATGATTGAATCAGTTTTGAATTATTTTGCAAATAACCTAAAAGTTGATTCCACCCATTTTGATCTGTGGTGTTTTCAAAATATTCAAAAGCAATATATGCACCATGCATATGGTTTTTAACCACAAAACAGATAGACTGTTCGTCCACGATCAAATAAAGATCCTCCACCTTATTATTTGCTGTACTTTCTTGTACGCCGTAAATGCCAATTTTTTTCATAGTCTATTTCTACTGCAATGATACAAAAAAAAGAGGCTATGTATTGATAAAACTATTTGTAGATTTGTAATTATATGAGTCAACCAGCAGCGACCCCATCCTTACAGGTCAATATAAGTAGTAAACAAATACTGACGATCTCTGTCCCTATCGCGTTGGCAATCTTGGTACCTCAGTTTAACTTCATCATTAACAATATCTTTTTAGGTGCCTTAAGCAAACAAGCACTCGCTATTGGAGGTATTACAGGCGTCTATTATTTGATTTTTGGTGTGATGGGACAAGGACTCAATAATGGTTTACAAGCCCTAATTTCGAGACGAGCTGGCGAAAACCGAGTAGATGAGATTGGGGTCTTATTTAATCAAGGGGTCATTATATCTATATGCTTGTCTATTGTTGGTATTGGTTTCACTTACTTTATTGCACCATCTATATTTCATGCTTTATTAATAGATTCCGAAAGAGCTAATACCGTCATTGAATTTCTAAAAATACGTATTTGGGGTCTTCCCTTTTTATTCATCTACCAAATGCGTAATGCTTTATTAGTAGGTACCAATCAAAGTAAATTCTTAATCATTGGTACAGCCACTGAAGCGCTCATCAACATCTTTTTTGATTATAGTTTGATCTTTGGACATTTTGGATTTGCAGCAATGGGTTTAAATGGTGCTGCTTATGCTTCTATCATTGCCGAAATCATGGGCTTGCTTGTGATTTACCTTGTGATACATTATCAAAAGATTGGGTCAAGATTTAATTTATTCAAAAGGCTTGAGCTCAAAATGGATTATGTAAAACTCATTTTGGTGCAATCTTCTCCATTGATGATGCAATATATGATTAGCATTATTAGCTGGGAATTTTTTTATATTTTAATAGAACATAGAGGAGAACAATCCCTTGCAGTATCCAATGCGATGCGCAATATATTTGGCTTTTTTGGTTGTTTTACCTGGGCTTTCGCTGCTACAACCACCACTATGGTGAGTAATATCATTGGACAGAATTTACAAGAAAAAGTGGTCGAACTCATTTATAAAATCATGCGATGGAGTTTTGGTTTTGCATTCATTGTGGCTATATTGATCAATGTATTTGCTGCTCAGTTTCTTTCCATCTATGGACAAGGGGATGGCTTTTTGACAGAGGGTATTCCAGTTTTAAGAATCGTTTCTGTTGCGTTGCTTTTAATGTCCGCTTCTACCATTTGGTTAAGTGCTGTGACCGGTACAGGACAATCAAAAGTGACCTTAATGATTGAATTTGCAGCCATTGTGATCTACATTATTTACAACTATCTAGTACTAGAATATTACCAAATGCCTATCACATATGGATGGTTTAGTGAGGTGATCTATTGGTTGAGTTTATTGATCCCTTCGTTTTTCTACATCAGGACGATGCGTTGGAAGAACAAGAAAATTTAAATCTATCTAGACTATATAGTCGAAGTTAATTTAGAATAATTTGTCCTAGTTCTTTCCATATCAACAGCAGTCGTTCCTTCAAAATAAGGCACTGACAATTGTTGTTTTGTGATTTTTACATACACAGATTCAGCCAAAGGATGTGCTGCTAAAATTTGATCTGCAATATTTGATACAATCGTTTCAAGCAAAGGTGTAGGCACTGACATGATTTTTTGTATCAAATGATACACTTCCACATAATCAATGGTTTGTTCTAATTGGTCAATCGTTTTTGTTGCTGGCGTTAATTGAATACGTACATCTACCTTAAATGTATTTCCAATTTTTTTTTCTGAAGGATAGACTCCATGAAAACCATTGAAAATTAAATCATTCAAATAGATGTGCATAATAAAGATTTAACTAGTGCCCTTTTGCTGTTAAGAAACGCTCTGCGTCTAATGCTGCCATACAACCACTACCTGCTGCAGTAACCGCTTGACGATAATTTTTATCTTGTACATCTCCAGCAGCAAACACCCCTTCAATATTTGTTTTGGTTGTACCAGGTTCTGTTAAGATATACCCTGTTTCATCCATCTTTAAATAGTCTTTAAAAATGCCGCTGTTTGGATTGTGTCCAATCGCAACAAAGAAAGCACTCACCGGAATCTCTTCCAATGTGTTGGTTTTGTTATTTTTAATTCGAACACCTTCTACTTTCTTGTCACCCAAAATTTCGTCTGTTTCGGAATTAAAATGCACCACAATATTTGGTGTATTCAATACTCTATCTTGCATCACTTTACTTGCACGCATTTGATCTTTTCTCACAATCATATGTACGGTTGTACACATTTTTGATAAGTAGTGTGCTTCTTCAGCAGCAGTATCACCTGCCCCTACTATTGCCACATCTTTTCCTTTAAAGAAGAAACCATCACATACAGCACATGCACTTACGCCAAATCCATTCAATCTTTCTTCACTTGGTATGCCTAACCATTTTGCACTTGCACCTGTAGAAATAATCACCGCACCTGCTTCGATGATTTTTTCATCATCAATCCAAACTTTATGTGGGTAGCCGCTAAAATCAACTTTAGTGGCTAAGCCATAACGGATATCTGTGCCCATTCTTGCAGCTTGTTTCTCAAAATTGACCATCATTTCTGGGCCTTGAATACCATCTGGGAAACCAGGATAGTTTTCTACCTCTGTTGTAATGGTTAATTGTCCTCCTGGTTGAATACCTTGGTATAACAATGGTTTCATATTCGCTCTAGCCGCATAAATTGCAGCAGTATAACCAGCTGGTCCTGATCCAATAATTAAGATGTCTACTTTTTCTGTTTCCATAATCCTTTTTTTGTTGCTACAAAGTAGCTTAAACTAAATAAATTTTTATTGTTTTTTTCAAGCCTTAAAGTTTTACAAAAGGCGTAGAAAAAAATAGCCCCGACAAATCTTTAAGATCGTTGGGGCTATTATGATATTGTTTATTTTTATATTAGCCCAAATAAGCTTTCAATGCATTGCTGTATCGTGCTTTTTGTAAACGTTTAATGGCACGTTCTTTAATTTGTCTAATACGTTCTTTTGTTAAATCGTATTTGATACCAATTTGCTCGATCGTAACCCCATTTTCACCATCTAATCCAAAGTATGCATTTACAATCTCAGCTTCTCTTGGACTCAATGATTTTAAGACTCTTTTGATTTCTTCTCTTAAAGAATCCTTCATCACATCTTCATCCGTATCAGATCCACCTTCTAATAAATCACCCATCGCCACATCTTCTGCTTCGTGCACTGGTGCATCTAAAGAGGTATGACGTGTATTAGATTGGAAAATATTATTGATTTCTGTTTCTGACATCTCCAAGATACCTGCTAGTTCCTCTGTTGAAGGCTCACGCTCATGCTCTTGTTCGAATGCCATATACGCTTTGTTCGCTTTATTATACGTACCAATTTTGTTCTGTGGTAATCGCACCAAACGACCTTGTTCTGCTAAAGCTTGTAAAATAGATTGACGAATCCACCAAACTGCATAAGAAATGAATTTGAAACCCTTCGTTTCATCAAAACGCTGAGCAGCTTTGATCAAGCCTAAATTTCCTTCATTAATTAAATCACTCAAGGATAAACCTTGGTGTTGGTATTGTTTTGCCACAGACACAACGAAACGTAAATTGGCTTGAACCAATTTATCTAGTGCACGTTGGTCACCCATTTTAATACGTTGAGCGAGCGTGGTTTCTTCTTCGGGATTAATCATAGAGATTTTAGAAATCTCCTGTAAATATTTTTCAACCGCTTGAGAATCTCTGTTGGTGATCTGTGTAGCAATTTTAAGCTGCCTCATGCAAAGAATTTATTTATAAGTATAACGATGGAAAGTCCAAAATAGTATATCCCTTGAGGGAGTCTGCAAAGTTAAGTTTTTGGAGGCAATAATACAAATAAAGCCTAGAATAGCCCTCAATTTCACATTTTAGAAATATTTATACCCAAAATGGTCTTTTTAACCTTTTATCGACGGCCTAGATTTATCTTCGTTCCATGATAGATTATAGATCTGACACCGTTACCAAGCCTACCCCAGCCATGTTAGCATATATGCAAGCCGCGCCTGTTGGGGATGATGTGTTTGGAGAAGACCCAAGTATCAACAGTTTGGAGGAGAAAACGGCCAAGATGTTTGGGTTTGAAGCTGGATTGTTCTGCCCAAGCGGTACGATGACCAATCAATTGGCCATTAAAACCCATACACAAGCTGGAGACGAAGTGATTTGTGACGAGATTTCCCATATTTACCAATATGAAGGTGGTGGTATCGCCTTTAATTCGGGTTGTTCAGTTCGTCTTTTACATGGCGACCGAGGCCTCTTAAATGCAGCCCAAATTCAAGCAGCAATCAACCCTATTGATGTACATAAGCCAATCACTAGTTTGGTGAGCCTAGAAAATACCAGTAACCGAGGTGGAGGTGCTTGTTATGATTTTAGTACTTTTTACGAAATTCAACAGGTGACCAAGGCCAATAATTTGGCACTTCATTTAGACGGAGCGAGGGTTTTTAATGCCATTGTCCACAAAAAGGAAAATGCAGCAGATTATGGGAAAGTCTTTGATTCTGTATCTATTTGTTTAAGTAAAGGATTAGGTGCGCCAGTAGGAAGTGTGTTGGTAGGATCCATTCCATTTATCAAAAAAGCCAGAAGATGGAGAAAGGTTTTTGGAGGCGGGATGCGTCAAGCGGGTTATTTAGCTGCTGCTGGAATTTACGCTATCGAAAATCATGTGGCGCGTTTAGCAGAAGATCATGTACATGCCATTGCATTAAAAGAAGCATTAGAAGCAAAATCATTTGTAGACCATGTTTTACCAGTTGAAACCAATATTGTCATTGCAGTCATGACCGGTGCTTATACCCCAGCCGCATTTGTTCAAGCACTTAAGGAACAAAATATATTGGCCTATGTGATGACCCCTACCCAAGTCAGATTTGTTTTACATCTTGACATCTCCCCAGAAGCTTTAGCTAAAACAATTGAAACCATTCAAAAAATTAAGTCGTAAAGAATAGATAAATAATTATGTTAGAAAGAATTAATCCAACCACAACACAAGCCTGGTTTGTGTTGAAGAAACATTTTGAAGAAGAGATGAATAGGAAACAAATGAAAGATTTGTTTGCAGCAGACCCAAATAGATTTGAAACTTACTCTATTAAAAAAGACGGTGTACTATTTGATTATTCAAAGAATATTATTTCTGATAAAACCATTCAATTACTATTTCAATTAGCAAAAGAGTGTGGTTTAGATAAAGCCATTGAAGCACAGTTTTCTGGAAAAGCAATCAATGAAACCGAAAACAGGGCTGTATTACATACCGCATTAAGAAATTTTAGTGGTCAACCAGTTTTACTAGATGGTAAGGATCTGATGCCAGATATTCAGAAAGTGTTAGAACAAATGAAAACTTTTTGTAACAAGATTCATCAGGGCGAACACAAAGGATTTACCGGAAAAAAAATTACAACCATTGTAAACATTGGCATTGGTGGAAGTGATTTGGGTCCTGTGATGGTGACCGAAGCCTTGAAACCATATTGGGTGGATGGAATTCAAACTTATTTTGTAAGTAATGTAGATGGAACACATATTGCTGAAACTTTAAAGAAAGTAAACGCAGAAGAAACCTTGTTTTTAATTGCTTCAAAAACATTTACAACACAGGAAACCATGACCAATGCCCATACGGCAAGAACTTGGTTTTTAGAACATGCAAAAGACGAAGCCCATATTGCAACACATTTTATTGCTTTAAGTACCAATGAAAAATTAGTAAACGCATTTGGTATTGATAGTCAAAATATGTTTGAATTCTGGGATTGGGTTGGTGGACGTTATTCTTTATGGAGTGCTATTGGAATGTCCATTGCATTGACCATTGGTTACCACAATTTTGAAGATTTATTAAAAGGTGCACACGAAGCTGATGTACATTTTAAAACAACGCCTTTCGATAAAAATATGCCAGTGATAATGGCCCTGTTAGGCATTTGGTATACCAATTTTTTTGGCGCTCAGAGCGAAGCCATCCTCCCATATGACCAATACTTACATCGATTTGCAGCCTATTTCCAACAAGGTAATATGGAAAGCAATGGTAAATATGTAGACCGCAATGGCACCACTGTCAATTACGCAACTGGTCCTGTAATTTGGGGCGAACCAGGCACCAATGGGCAACATGCTTTTTATCAATTGATCCATCAAGGTACTTTAGTGATTCCTTGTGATTTTATTGCACCAGCAAAAAGCCATAATCCAATTGGAGATCATCATGATAAATTATTAAGTAATTATTTTGCACAAACCGAAGCCTTACTCAATGGTAAGTCTGAAAAAATAGTCAAAGAAGAATTAAAAGCAACTGACAAATCCGAAGCTGAAATTGAATCTTTAGCACCATTCAAAGTTTTTGCAGGTAACAAACCAACCAATTCTTTCTTAGTAGAAAAAATTACACCGCATACTTTAGGTTTCTTAATTGCCCTATACGAGCAAAAGATATTTACGCAGGGTGTTATTTGGAATATCTATAGTTTTGATCAATGGGGTGTTGAATTAGGTAAACAATTGGCCAACCAGATTTTACCTGAATTAAATCATAATGAACCTGTGACTGGACATGATAGTTCAACCAATGGATTAATTAATCAATACAAGCAATGGAAAGCATAAGATTTATTGAACCAAATGATAATGTGGCTTTAGCAGCCGTGATTCGTGCTGCCTTAACTGAATTTGGCGCCAATAAACCTGGAACTGTTTATTATGATCCAACTACAGACCATTTATTTGAATTGTTTCAAACTCCAGGTTCTATTTATTATATAGCGGAAATTGAAGGAACCCTTGTTGGAGGTTGTGGTATTTTCCCAACCGAAGGATTACCAGATGGCACTTGTGAATTAGTGAAATTGTATTTAGCCCCGACTGCAAGAGGAACGGGATTAGGAAAAACATTGATGCTTAAAGCAATGAATTGGGCAAAAGAAAATGGATATATGCAAGTTTATCTAGAAACCATGCCTGAACTTTCTAATGCAGTATCGATGTATGAAAAATTGGGTTACAACAGACTGACAAAATCAATGGGCAATTCTGGACATTGTGGATGCAACATCTGGATGCTAAAAAACTTATAGTTTTTATCAGTTCCGAAATTCATTTACCACTTATCTACTTCCTCAGCACTTAAATTATCGCCACTAGTTTCAGGCGTATTGGGAGCTTGATTTATTTCAGGCGTCAATGTTGGTACTGGAGATTCAGATACAACTGAAGGCTGAACTGCTTCAACGAATGGTTCGGTAGCTGCAGGATAATTATTTGGATATTGTGGTGGATTCTCTGGATCAAATTCATGATTGAATGCATCAAAATCAAAATCAGGCATCAATTCTGTTTTCACATAATCCAAAGATTCAGTCAATGCTTTTAAAAATTTATTGAAATCCTCTTTATACAAGAAAATTTTAGAACGATCATATCCATTATCATCAAAACGTTTTCTGCTTTCAGTAATGGTTAAAAAATAATCATTGCCCTTAGTAGCTCTTACATCAAAGAAATAAGTTCTTCTTTTTCCTGCACGAATTTTTGAACTAAATACAC